>JAJDDM010000180.1 GCA_029260315.1 Phycisphaerales bacterium
GTCGCGATCAGCGGCGCCACGGCCGTGGTTGGGGCTTGGGGGGACGACGACAACGGCCGTAGCTCCGGGTCGGCGTACCTCTTCGACACCACCACGGGTGAGCAGATCGCCAAACTCCTGCCCAGCGACGGTGCGGACGACGATGAATTCGGCATATCCGTCGCGATCAGCGGCGCCACGGCCGTGGTTGGGGCTTGGGGGGACGACGACAACGGCAACAACTCCGGGTCGGCGTACCTCTTCGACGCCAGCCGCGATTGTGCCGCGGATATCGACGGCGATGGCGATGCGGATGCCGACGATTTCTTCGCCTATCTCAACGCCTTCGCGGGTGGTAACTTGGGTGTGTGCGATACCGATGGCGATGGAGACTGCGACGCCGACGATTTCTTAGGGTATCTCGATCTATTCGCGGCGGGGTGTTGAGCGAGGTTCTGGTTCCTGCTCTTCTCAAGACCGGCGGGCGTGGCCCGCCGGTCTTGTCTTGCGCGTGTCGAACCAAGTGAATGAGGAACGACAATCCAGACTTTGGCGCCTCCAGGCGGGCGTTACTCTGGCGCAAAACGGCCCGGCGGTGGAGCCGGGCGAAGGTCAAATGGGAAATGTCGACTGAAAGAGGTTCCTGCATTCGCCCCCGTGATGAAGCGGCTCTCTCGGCCACATGCGAGGGAAATCCCGCAAGTGTTCTTGCTTGTGCCGGTGCGTCCGGTAAGATTTCGGTTTGGCGGGGAGCGAACTGGCGGCTGGTTTGCTATGCTCCCCGCTTCTGAGGCGGTTCTTGGACGCTCCGGAGCGCAATCTATGCCCTTGACATCGACCTTGCCGCTCCGAAACCGCAATCAATCGACGCACCGGCCCGCCCCGGTCGATCCTGCGAGCGTGAATGACGACAACGGGAGCGTGCGGCTACTCAGAGCAGTCCGGGGTGCCCTGTTCGACCGCCGAACCCGTTCGGAGCGGGTGCTGCTGCGCCTTCGCCCCCGCGAGTTCGATTGCCCTGTCGAGGATCTGGAGCAGGATCTCTTCGGGCGCGTCGGCGGGCGGGCGTACTTCCTCGTGGATGAAGGAACTCGAGTCTTTCTGGGGCCGTTGCGCTCGCGGGAAGAGGTTGTCCGCGCGTGGCGCATCCACTTCACCGAAGTGCCCGACATGCTCATCCTCGACAACGAGCCCAGCGTCGACCGCTGCCTGATCGGCTGATCGGTTATCTTCCGCCCATGGCTGGGCGTGCGCGGGTGCCCGCGTTCAAACTCGATCGGCGCTTCTTCGTGCGCGTCCGCGTCTCGTATCCGCACGCCAAGGGTGTCTGCCGCGCACTGCCCGCCTTGCTCGATTCCGGCGCGCAGCGCACGGTCATCCCGCAATCGCTCCTGCGCCTCGTCCGCGACGACGGGATCGATCTCCGTCGCAACCGCCTCACGTCGCTCCACACGCAATCGGGCGAAGTCTCCGCGGAGGAGTTCACGGCACAGATCGTGCTGGTCGCCGGCTTGCGCGGCGTGGTGCAGCGAGGCTACACACAGCCCCTCTCGCCGCTGAATGAGCTGGCGGAATCACATGCGAACCTACCGGCCGACTCGCTCGAATACCTGGTGCTCGGGGTAGACGCCCTCAGCCAGTTCCGCGCCCGCCTCCGCTTCGCACTACGCCCCGACGGCCGTGCCGATCGCTGCCGACTCAGCGTGACCGGAGATTCGATCACCGTCCAGCCCTGGCCGCAGGACTTCGATCCCGCGTATGCGCCCACGATCGAGCCTTCGGGCGTGCCGCGGACCTCATGACCCCGGGCTGTCCGCCGAGACTCCGCCCAACCCCCGCGCCGCCGCCAGATACGCGTCCCGCGCCCCCACAACCTCCCGCATCGTGTCCCCCCCGAGCTTCTCCAACGCCGCCCGCGCCACCTCGAACGCCACCACGTTCTCCATCACCACGCTCGCCGCCGACACCGCGCACACGTCCGAACGCTCGTACTGGCTGTCCTCGGACTTCAGCGTCTGCAGATTCACGCTCGGCAGCCCCCGCAGCAGCGTGCTGATCGGCTTCATCGCACCCCGCACCACCACCGGCTGCCCGTTGGTCATCCCCCCCTCGGTCCCCCCCGCGTTGTTCCTCGGCCGCGTGAACCCCAGACTCGCCGCCTGCCGCTTGCTCGCATCGAACTGAATCGGATCATGCACATCGGACCCCGCCCGATGCGCCACCTCCTTGCCGAGCCCGATCTCCACGCACTTGAACGCCTGAATCCCCATCACCGCCGCCGCCAGCCGTGAGTCCAGCTTCAGATCCCAGCTCACGCTCGAGCCCAACCCAGGCGGCACACCGAACACATGCGCCTCGCACAGCCCGCCCAGCGTGTCCTTATCCACCTTCGCCTGGCGGATCGCCTCCTTCTGCCTCTCCGTCACCGCCGCGTCCGGGCAGTACGTCTCGCTCGCGTCCCGCGCATCGCGCAGCTCTTTCCAGTTCTCCTCGCTCACTGCTACGTCCGTCTCGTGCCCCCCGATCGACCGCACGAACCCGAACACCTCGATCCCAAGCTCCCGCAGCAGCAGCCGCCCCAGGCAGCACGCCGCGACCCGCACCGCCGTCTCCCGCGCACTCGCCCGCTCCAGCGTCTCCCGGCAGTCATCGGTCAACCACTTCAGACTCCCCGCCAGATCCGCGTGCCCCGGCCGAGGGCGATGCACCGCCGGCGTCTTGGCCACATCATCCAGCCGCGCGTCCTTGTTCTTCACCACCACCGCGATCGGCGAGCCCATGGCCTTGCCCAACCGCACGCCGCTGAGAATCTCGACCCGATCCGTCTCGATCCGCTGCCGCCCGCCGCGCCCGTACCCGCCCTGGCGGCGTTTGAGCTCGCTGTCGATGAACCCGGCGTCGATCCCGAGCCCCGCGGGGATCCCGGTCACGATCGCGACGCCGGCGGGGCCGTGGGATTCGCCGGCGGTCTGGTAGGAGAGGGTGGGCATTGGGGGAGGGTAGTGCTGGCCTTATAGCCACGAGGCGACCGGTCTGGCTAAGCTCGGGTGCTCAGCGCAGCCCCCGTCGTGCAGCGACCCAAGCGCTAGACTGGCAGACCTCGCATGCTTGCAGGAGTTCGTGATGTTTGAATCTGCGCAGCGTTTATGGGTCATCCATATCGGGAACGACCACGATGTCGCGGCTCTCGCTCAGCGAGACGGCTTTATTTGTATCGGTTGGACTCGAATCGGAGACCTCTCGCCATTTGATACTCCTGAGAAGCTCAAAGCCGCCTATGAGCGCGCATTTCCTAGTAAGTCCGCCGCATCAGTGCGATCGTCCTATATGCAGGTATTCCGATTCGCACATGAAATGCAGGTTGGAGATCCAGTCGTGTACCCCATCAAAGGATCGCAGTACATCCTTGTTGGTCGCATTGCAGGTCCGTACGAATGGTCCTCAAACGGGTTCCTTCGTGACCGTGATTACTGTAATATTCGGAGTGTCGAGTGGCTCGCTAAAGCCCCACGGTTGAAGTTCAGTCAACAGGCCCTAAGGAGCTTTGGGAGCTATTCCTCAATAACCAGGGCTGACGATTATCTGGACGACGTATGCGCAGCTATCGACTCCGCCCAGAGCGCAACAGATGAGCCACAGCATGTCGACACCGAAGCGGCTGAAAGCGAGGAGGACGCGGTAGATGCGGCCAGTGAGGTGATTCAAGCTACGAAGGACTACCTGATGCGAAACTGGAGCCGCACGGCCCAGCAGTTCGAGGAGGTTGTCGCAGGGGTATTCCGAGCGCTTGGCTATACGGCGACGGTTCAGCAAGGTACACGGGATCTGGGCGTGGACGTGATCGCTCACGCAGATCCACTTGGAGTGACGCCGCCTGTCCTAAAGATCCAGGCAAAGAGCGGGACGTCGACGGTTGGCGCACGCGAAGTCAAGCAACTGCGTGGTGTGCTAAACTCTGGGGAGAAGGGAGTATTGATCGGACTCGGAGGGTTTTCAGTAGATGCTCGACACACAGAACAAAATGATGCCAATCTCATTTTGATTGATGGCGATCGATTCATCGAGCTCTTCCTTGGCAGCTATGAGCAACTGAGTCCTGAAATCCGCCACCGGTTTCCGCTGCAACAGGTATATGTAGCCGCTCCCTAAACACAACCTCAATGAAACCGAAGCATCCAGATATGCCCCCCCGCGCCATCATCTCCGACATCGACGGCTGCCTCGCCCCCGAATCCTCAACCCCCATGAACCCCCGCGCCCTCGCCCGCATCGCCGAGCACAACCGCGCCGCGGCTACCGACCCG
>JAJDDM010000019.1 GCA_029260315.1 Phycisphaerales bacterium
GTGGCGCCGTCCGAGTGCCCGCAATGCCCGCTTGATTCTCTTGAAAACGCTGCGTTCCATGGCTCATCTCCTTGTCCTGGCCGACAAAGAGCATGGACGCGGCACGGCAAAGACGCAAGCTGGTAAGCGCTCATCGCGCAACACCCTCTTGCGCTTCGGGCTCGCATGCGCCATAGAGGCCAGAGTTAGCGAATCAAATAGGCGGCTTCCAGTCCGTGTCCGGATCCTTCTCCATCGTCCGGGCGCTGCGCTCGATGCACTCTCGACAGGCGACGACCGTGTCGTCCAGCGGGCTCACCCAGTGCTCGATCTGGTTGGTCTGGAGGCACAGCGCACAGCCCACGCCGTCGCGCGGGCCGACGCCTCCGCTCCCGATCACGATCTCGCGAAACGCCACGCTCAGGCACGGCTCGCAAATAATGCTGCCCTTGTGGCCCTCGACCATCGGGCGATCTTCCGACCAGGGACTGCGACAGAAATCGCACTTGAAGAACTCGTTGCCCTCGGCGTCGTTGTCGTGCATCAGGTCTCCGCCTGGGTGGGTACGAGCTGGTGCTGGGCGATCATGCGGTAGGTGTCGCTGCGTTCGAGCAGTTCGTCGTGCGAGCCCTGGTCCACGATACGCCCGCTATCCATGACCACGATGCGATCGGCCCCGAGCACGGTGCTGAGCCGGTGGGCGACGATCAGGCACGTCCTGCCGCGGGTGAACTCCTGGATCGCCTGGGCGATCTTGGCCTCGCTGTCGGCGTCGATCATGCTCGTGGCCTCGTCCAGGATCAGGATCGCGGGGTCGCGCAGGACGGCGCGGGCGATGGCGATGCGCTGGCACTGCCCGCCGGAGAGCGTCGCGCCCCGCTCGCCCACGATCGCGTCGTAACCGCCCGGGCGCTGCTCGATGAAGTCCGAGGCGCGGGCCTTTCGCGCGGCGTCCTTGATCTGTTCGAGCGTGGCGCGCGCCGTGCCGTAGGCAATATTGTCGCGGATCGACGAGCGGAAGATGACCGTTTCCTGCGTGACGACGCCGATCTGCGCCCGCAAGGACTCGACCGAGACCTCGCGGATATCGCGATCGTCGATCAGGACCGCGCCCTCGTCCACATCGAACAGTCGCGGCACCATCGACAGAAGCGTCGTCTTGCCCGAGCCGTTGGGGCCGACGATCGCGACCGTCTCGCCGTGCTCTATGGTGAGACTGACCTCGCGCAGCGCGGGCTCGTCAGCGCCGGGATAGGTGAACGTGATGTTGTCCATCGTGATGGAGCGGGTGTGGCGATCGAGCGCGGGAAGCCTCGCATCGTGCCCGGCCTCGGGCTGGGCGCGCGTGATCTCGCTGATGCGCGTCGCCGCGGCGCCGGCCTCGTTGATCTGATGGATCATGCCGGTGAGCGGCTTCAGGCTCGCCGCGGCGATGCCGAGCGAACCCAGCGTCATGATAAAATCGGGAGTATCGAGCTTGCCATCCAGAATGAATCCGCTGGCGAGGATGACGATCGCACCGAGGGCGAGCAGCGCGAGGGCCTCGTTGAGTGGGCTGGAGAGCGCGCGATAGGTCTTGGCCTTGACCATCTGGCGAATGCTCTCGGCGTTGATGCGATCGAATCGCGCGCTCTCATGGGCCTCGGTCGTATGGACCTTGACGACCCGCAAGGCCTGGAGTGCCTCGGTGGACGCCTCATAGAGGTCCGCCTGGCTCTCGAGCGCCTTTCGTGAAGCGCGGCGAATCTTCCGTGAGATGACGCGGATGACCAGATAGAGCGCCGGGGCGGTGAGGATCGCAATGCCCGCCATCCGCCAATCGAAGAAGAACGCCGCGACGAGCCCCGCGATCCCCTTGCCGATCTGCGCGATCGCCTTGGACAGCAGCGCCGTGAGCCCCACCGCGAGCACCGTCGTATCGTTGACCATGCGGCTGATCGCGTCGGCGACGCCGCGGGCGACGAGTTCCGATAACGGCAGGCGGACGACCCGGCTGAACGCCTCGGCCCGGATGTCGCGGATCGTGCTGTGTACGACGCGGATGCTCAGGAACTGGTGGGTGAAGCCGACTGCCTCGCCGAAGACCGTGAGCACGGCGAGGGCCGCGACGAGCCAGATGACCGCCGTGTGCTGGCCCTCGGGCAGCGCCAGAATGATGTTTTCCGGCAGGGACGCGAAGTCGAGCCACGCCGGCAGCTTGTCATTGAACCGGCGGGCGATGTCCCGGAGGTTCTGATTCTGCTCGAGGATGATGCGGACGATCTGGAGGATGCCGAGGAGGCTGACGCCGAGTCCGGCCGCCGAGATCGCGGCGCACGACAGCGCAAGGGCAACCCTGGCCCTCTGGCGAAGCATGCGTCGTGCGAACTGCCAGAACTCTTGCATGGTGCGGCTGACGCGACAGGTCTCGGGGCGGATGGTACGCGGAAAGGCTCAATGAAACCGGCCTCCCGCGAGAGGGAGGCCGGCGTCGTTGTTGGAAGGGTTTCGGGCGGCTCAGGTGCCGCTGCCAGGATCGAAGAAGACATTATCGAGCGGCAGGATCTCGCCGTCGAGCGTGGGCATGAAGCTGAGGGCCTCGCCCCGCTCGCCGAGCTCGCGTCCGTCGGTGCGGGTGAGCTGGGCGACGAGGTGGCGGGGATCAAACCCGAACTCGTCAAACCCGCGGATCGTCATGCCGAAGACCTCGAACGCCGGGTCCGAGCCGGCCTTGTCGGCCACGTCGGTGAGGTCGCTGAGATTCAGGTTGATGTTCTCGCGTGCGCCGAGCGTCTGGCTGGCGACGCTCACCGTCGTGCCGTCGCTGAACTGGAACTCGAGCTCAAACGAGATTGTCTGATCGGCGAAGGGGTTGAAGATCGAGACGATCTCGGTGTTGCTGCCCGTGGCCGTGTTCGAGAGCCGCACGCCCGCGAAGTGGGCCATGGTCGAGGCGCGGATCTGCACCGGCTCCTGCAGGATGTCCTCGATCATCCCCGCGGACCCCTGCGAGAAGTAGTCCAGCGTCACCGGCGTCGTCGAGAAATAGCTGATGCTGAACAGCTCGTCGGCGGGGATCAGCGGGAAGACCGTCGCAAGATCGATCGCAGCGCGCGACTGGGCGGTCATGATGAACGGCACCGGCGTTGCGCTGAACTGCTGGCCGTCGGCGGTGCGGGCGATGAGCTGGATCACCGCGGCGCTGTTGTTGGCGTTGAGCGCGGTCAGGCGGGCGATGCCGCCGGTGGGGATCCTCGCCGCGGGAATCACGCCCTCGATGCGACCCTGGAAGGGCGTCCCAAGGCTGAGCCCGGCCTGCCCATCATCGATCGGATCCCCGGTCGGGCTGTCGAATGTGCTGATCGAGGCGAGAATCTCCTCGGACGCCGTGAGGCGGACGCCGATGCGCGCATTGTCGGGCAGGTCCTTGAGGCCCTCGACATCGAAGATGGCGACGCCGCCGCGCCGGTAGGCCTCGAGCGTGAAGTTCTGGTTGAACGGCGTGAAACCGTCGCCGATGAAGCTGACGGCGACCTCGGTCTCGGCGTCCGAGAGGTTCTGCCAGACGATGTAGGTCTCGTCGCTCGAGCCCGCGGGGACGTTGGCGAAGTCCCAGGTCAGGCTGCGCTCGCCGGCGTCGGTGACGTTTGCCAGGCCCTCGCTGGCGAACCCGCCGTAGTCGAAGCGGGTCATCGTGGCGCTGACGGGGATCAGATCGTCGTCGGCGGTGAGGCCCGCGCCGATGCCCTCGGGCGCCGCCGAGGTGTAGACCTCGACCGCGTACGGATTGAACGAGCGGACGAGCGGCTCGACGCCGTTGAGCTTGTCGTGCAGGGCGAGCGTCTGGCTGCTGCCCGCGGCCATCATGCTGCTGAAGATCGTGCTGTCGCGCAGACCGTTCTCGTAGCGGACGATGACCTGCACGTCGGCGGCGGTGGAGTTGGGGTTGGCCAGCTCGAGGAACTCCGCGGACCGCTGCGAGCGGAACCCCTCGGGCAAGGCGATGACCTGGTTGAAGAAGAACTCGCTGCCGGCGGGCTTGACGAGCTGGGCGTTGATGATCTCGACCTGGTCGCCGTCCTGGAACTCGCCGTCGAACGAGCCTAGCACGGGCACCTCGTTCATCGCCGTGTCTTGAAGGGCCTCGGTACCGGTATCCTCGAGCGTCAGGAAGAACTCGTCATCGAAGAAGAGCGGGTTGCCGAAGCGATCGACGAGTTGGTCCGCGAAGGCCGGATCGCCGCTCAG
Organism: Phycisphaerales bacterium; assembly: GCA_029260315.1. Classification (GTDB taxonomy): domain Bacteria; phylum Planctomycetota; class Phycisphaerae; order Phycisphaerales; family UBA1924; genus S146-42. The sequence goes on from JAJDDM010000019.1 coordinate 4,207, forward strand.
ATCCTGAATGCCCAGCGCTGCGATATCCAGGACAACCTGCCAGGAGGCATCGGTGATGACCTGCCCGAAGACGGTGAAGTCCTGGGCGTCGAGGTCTCCGCCGCCGCTGTTGTTGTCGTCCAGATTGAAGAAAAACTGGCTCGTCGCGCTGTCTGGATCATTGCGCTTTGCCATGGCGAGGGTGCGTTCTACATTGGAACGCGCGAACTCGTTCGGTACTCCACCCAGGTCGGCATCGAAGACCGATTGGAACCCGAGATCATCATCGAACGCGAACCCGCCGCCCTGGAGCACGAATCCGGGAACACTGCGGTGGAAGAGGCTCTCGCTGAACTGCCCGAGTTGGGTGTAGGCGATGAAGTTCTCGACGGTCAGCGGGGCGTCCTGCTCGAAGAGCTCGATGTAGATGTCGCCGAAGCTGGTCTCGAGGACCACGACGGGGTCTGTCGAGACTTCGAGATCCGAAATGTCCGGCAGCCCGTCGACCGCCGAGAGGACGATGCGGGGCTCGAGAGACTCGAGCATCGGGGATGACGGGCGAACACTGATTGCCATGGTTCACTCTCCACTGATGGTTCAGTACTGCTGCCTGGGTGTGCGGGTCGGCTCCACGCCGTTGGGGCCGCGATCCATCCGGGTCGCCCTTGTCCCGCGTTCGGAGGCGGACTTCGCCTGCCTCCGGGCTGGTCGAGCAAGTCTAGGCCCTGAGCCCCTCGGTTGTGCCGCGAGGGGGGGCGGGGTGTACCATCCCACCCGTGACCCGAACGGACTCAGGCACCCTGCTCTCGCGGCCCGTCCGCGTCGATCCCGCGCCGCCGAGCACGCGTCGGGTGACCATTGTCACCCCGTGCTTCAACGCCGCGGACGACCTGCGGACCCTGTACGCCGATTTGGGCGATCTGGTTCTGACGCTCTCGGATGGGACGCGGATCGACGCCGACCTGATCGTGATCGACAACGCTTCCAGCGAGCCGCTGGCGGCGATTCCGACCCCTGATAACTGGAATGTCGATGTCGTCCGCCTGCGATCGAACACCGGCGGCAGCGGGGGCTACAACGCGGGGATGGCCCTGGCGATCCGCAAGGGGCGCGAATCGGGCGAGATGCCCGAGTTCCTGTGGCTGCTGGATAGCGACGCGCGCCCCGAGGCGGGGGCCTTGCGGGGGCTGCTCGAAGCGATCGATACAGACTCGGGGTTCGTCATCATGGGCTCGGCGATCGCGCGCCCCGAGGACGGCTCGGTCTTTGAGGTCGGCGGCAGAATCGAGCGCGTGTTCGGGCAGTTCGGGCCGCAGTTTGGCGAGGAGAAACCGGCGCCGCGCGAGATCGTCGAGGTAGGCTACACCGCGGCGTGCAGCGCGCTGGTGCGAGCGGACGCCGTCGAACGGGTCGGGCTCTTTCCCGACGTGTTCCTGAACGGCGACGACGTGGAATGGTGCTACCGCCTGGCTCGCGAGTCCGGAGGCAAGGTCGGGGCAACGCAGGCCTCGCGGGTCCGCCATCCGTATTGGGTGACCGCGGGCGTGACACGCCGGCGGTACATCGTCGCGCGCAACGCGTTCGGGCCGATCGACGCGCTGGGTCTCGGCTGGCGCGTGCGGATGTGCAGAGCCTTGCGCGAGGTGCCCAAGGCCCTGGCGCAGGTGATGATCGGGCGCGAGGATCTTGCGGAGTTGCACCTGCGGGGACTGGAGGACGCCGCCGACGGGCGTCTGCTCGGCCCCGGTGCGATGTTCGAGCTTCCGGTCGAGCCGTTCGTGCCTTTGGAGCGTGCGGGTGAGGTGCTCGGTGCATACGAGCCTGAGCTGAGCCGCGGGCGGACATTTGTGCATCCGCGGGTGCGACTGGACGAGGCCAACGCCGAGCGTTTGGAATCGGCCCTGCGGGCGATCGGCATCGAGATCGAGCCGATTCCGCGGGGTGCGTATCCGATCGAGCGTGAGTGGATCATTTCGGGCGTCGTTGGGGGGCTTTGGAGGCTTGTGCGGGGGCCGACGCGGGCGGTCGCGGTGATCCCCGTTCGCGGCAGGCCCAACGCCTGGTGCCGAGGTCGCATCCAGGTGCAGGTCACGCCGGATGCGTTGATTGTGACCCGCTGCCAGCGGGGGCGGATGCTCAGGGGCGTGCTGCGGACCACTTGGCGCGGGATTCGCCTCTCTTGGCGTCTGGCGCGTCGGAAGCCGGCGCGATCGGCGCGCGAGCGCTTGCCCCAGGTCGCGGACTACAGAATCGATTGCGAGCCGCCGGCGTGAGCGACGCGCTGGGCGATCTGTCCATCGTCGTGCTCAGCTTCAACCGCAGGGACGCGCTTGTGCGCACACTGACGGAGTTGCGCGCCCACGCCGAGCGCGGGGCGCAGGTGGTCGTGGTGGATAACGCCTCGGGCGACGGCTCGGCCGAGGCCGTCCGCGAGGGGTTCGCGTGGGCCGAGTTGATTGAACTGCCTGAGAATGTCGCGATCGAGGGGTTCAACCGCGGGGCCGAGCGGGCGGATCGCGAGTTCGTGCTGATTCTGGACGACGATTCCTGGCCCGAGGAAGGGGCGGTCGAGCGGGCGATGGCGACGATCCGCGCCGACGGGCGTTTGGGCGGGGTGATGCTGCATCGCCAACATCCCAGGACCGGCGAGTTCGAGTGGCCCTTTGAACGGATCCAAACGCCGCAGCGAGGCTGGCCCGACATGGGCTGCGGCAATCTGGTGAGACTGGATGCGTGGCGGCAGGTTGGGGGCTATGAGGCGGCGTATTTCTTGTATCGCAACGACACAGACCTGGCGCTCAAGCTGCTCGGGGCCGGGTGGGACGTGGCGTTCGATCCGGGCAATCGGGTGCGGCACGACAGTCCCGTCATTCGAAAGAAGACGCCGCGATGGTTCGAGCTGAGCACGCGCAACTGGGTCTGGATGTGCAAGCGCCACGGGAGAGGGTTCGGTCGGGTGACCGCGATCGTGCTGGGGTGGCTGTGGGCGCATCGCCTGGCCCGATGGAGCCCAGTCCGACATTGGCGGGCGCTGAAGGGGTTCGTGAGCGGACTTGTTCGGCGTCCGCCGCGGCTTGAGGATGCGGTTCGTGCGGACGGGTCGGCACTGCGCCGGTTGATCGCGCTCAAGCTGCGCCATCGCGGCGGATAGGTCACGCGAATCGTCGGCGTATGGAGTGGGGTGCCGTGGTGTGAGGACGCCTCGCGACGAACGCCACGCGATTGCACGTTCGACGTGGCCTTTGCTCGAAGACTCGCTCAGACCACGGCACCACCGGTCTCGACGCTTTGCGTTCGAATCACCGCGGGTCCGCCGCGAACATCGCGAGCATGTCGCGCCACTCGCCGTAGCGATAGGGGATCGACCACAGATCGTGCAACGATCGCAGACGGTTGTGAAGGTCTTGGGAGAGATGGGGCATCCAGGCGTCGGCACCGGCGTCGCAAAAGAAGAGGCGGCAGGCGAGCGGGCGCGACTCGTGGATCGAGCAAAGGCGCTCGAGTTGGAAGGGGCAGTTGCCGTCCGTGCGCGCACCATTCACGTCTTCGGTTGTGACGGTGCGCTCGATGCGCGAGAGCGTCAGCGCGGTCTCCAGGCCCGTGACGAACAGGCGATGGCCGAACTGCTCGAACCTGCAGCACCGCCCGGAGGCGACGCACACCGGCGCCTGGGCGTCGATGTGGCGATGGGCCTCGGCGTGGAGTTGGTCGATCAGATCGACGATCGCGGGCTCTTCGATCGCATCGCGCCAGGTCGCAATGAGCGAGTCGTCTTCGGTCGGGCCGCCGGCCATCAGGGCGTCCGATCGCGCAAAACGCGGATCTGCTGGGGGCTGCGCGGCTCGCCTTGGTTCATGCCGGGGCAGCGCCGGGCGGCACGCCTCCATGTCTCGCGCGTTCTGAGGTTCTCCGGCCAGAAAGGCCATGTGCGGCACTGGGTGGGCCGGTCTTCGTACACGCCGCAGACGGCCTTGCCGGGGATGGTGTCGCGGTCGAGAAAGACGCAGTCGAGGCCATACTCGGTCCGTCGCTCATTGAGCGAGAGGCCCCGAGGTGTCATGTGGGTGTAGCGGTCCAGAAAGTCGTCGCGATCGCGATCGAGCCTGCTCGCGAGAGCGTCGATCTCGGCGTCGTCGATCAGAACGTAGCCGACGGGCCCGGTGCAGCAGTTGCCGCACATAGTGCAGCTGAATCGCAGTCCGCGCTCACCATCCTCGCCGACGCCGGCGGGGTTGGGCTTGTCGAACCACTCTTTCTTATTGGCCGGCATCGGGCTTGTCCGGAGGTTCAGGGCAGGTACTGGATCGCGACCATGGTCTGGTCGTCCTCGCGGGTGCGGCGTTCGTTGAAGGCGTAGAGGTCGGCGTGGATGGCGTCGATCGCCTCGACGGGCGTGCCGCTGGAACGCAGCAGAGATCGGTCGAGGCGTTCGACGCCGAAGAGATCGTCGTCGCTGTCGCGGGCCTCGGTGATCCCGTCGGTGTAGAGCAGGAGGGTGTCATTGGGCTGGAGCGTGATCCGCTCAGAATCGAACTCGTAGCTCTCATCAATACCCAGGGGAAGCGCACCCGCGCCGTCGAGCGACTCGATCGATTCCGACGCGGCTCGTCGGAGTCGCGGCGGGTTGTGCCCGCAGCGGACGTACTCAATGGTCGTGGTCTCGGGGTCGTAGAGCACGAAGAGCGCCGTGACGAACGTCCCCTCATGCAGGCTGTTGACCAGACGCCGGTTGATCTGGTGAATCATGGACGCGGGCGTGACGCCCTGTTGGGAACCCTCGGGGAGTAGGGCGTGGAGCATGGCCATGACGGTGGCGGCCGCCGCGCCGTGCCCGGAGACATCGGCGATCAGAATGCCCCAGCGCCCGTCGTCGAACTGATAGAAGTCGTAGTAATCGCCCCCGGCGTGGAGGCTGGGCAGATAGCTGGTCGCGATCCTGAGCCCCGGGATCGGGGGCATCTTCTTGGGCAGCAGCGACTGCTGGACGCGGGCGACCTGCTCGAACTGGCTTGTGAGGGCCGCGTTCAGCTCGCGGTTCTGGGTGAGCGCGAGCATGGCGCGGGTCGAGGTGCCGACGAGGTTCGCGGAGATGAACGACTGTTCAAGGTCCTCTTCGGTGTAGGCGTCGGGATCCCTGCGGAAGTTGATGGCCCAGTTGAGCGGCTGGCCCGTGTCGAACAGGGGGCTGGCGATGGCGCTGCGCAGGTGGGCGAGCTCGTCGCCGAGCACGGGGTCGCCCCGCAGGTCCAGATCGTGGAACAGCTTCGGCTCGCCCGCGCGGATGACCTCGCCCAGAAAGCCTCCGGTATGCACCGGGATGCTGTCCCAGTCGTCCCACGGGTTGGACTTGCGGAACTCCTGGAGGGCCTCGGGCAGCGGGCGCGAGAGGTTGAGCCTCCTGGTGATCTTGTATTGGCCGTCCTTAAGGCCGCGCACCGACACGGAGATGTACTGATCGGTCGGATACAGCGCGATGTACTGGCGTCCGAAGGCCTCGACGATGCCCTGCGGTGTGCTCGCGAGGCTGACCTCCTGCATCATCCGGCTGATCGCCTCGAGGCGCGCGGGCTGGACACTTATCGGCATGGGTGAGTGTAGGGTTGGCTAGGGCGTCCGCTTCGGGTCGTGCAGGGCCTCGCCGATCGCCTGCGCGAGGGCCGCGCACTGCGTGCGGCGCGGCCCCGCCGCCGCCTCGTCGAGCTGCGGCAGGTTGACCTCGACGTTGCGGACGCACGCCTCGCCGGCGGCGTGCAGCAGGATAGCGGCGATCGTGAGGTCGCTGGCCAGATACTCGTTCGTCCTACCGGCAAGCGGATGGAGGACGCGGGCCGCGTCGGTACAGGTCGCCAGGGCGCTCAGCGGGATGTCCGCACACAGCATCGCGGCGGCGGGCAACTCCTTCAGCCGCCGAGCGTCCTTGGCGTCGAGCCTCTGCAACTCGTTGAGCATCTCGTACGCCTGGGCGTCCTCGTCGGCGAGGCGCAGCAGGATCTTGCGGGCATTGATCAGACGGTCGCGGGCAGAGGAAAGCATGGGCTGGTGCTGAGCAAGACGCTTCTTGCCCAGCGAGTACTCGACGACCATCTGTGCCTGTGCGCAGGCGATCGCGCCGGCGAGGCAGGCGGTCGCGCCGCCGCCGGGGGCGGGGGCTTTGGATCCGAGGGCGTCGAG
>JAJDDM010000181.1 GCA_029260315.1 Phycisphaerales bacterium
TCGTCGCCGCCATCGTCATGGTCATGTTCGGCATGGTTACCCGCGAGACGCTGCTGATGGGGATCGGCCTGTTCGGCGGCGTGGTCTGCTGGATCGAGAACCGCCGGCTGAACGCCCCGGACGAGCTGGGCGGGCCGTCGATCGACCTCTCGGCGGCCTACGACCACCCGGATCAGGCCGAGCCCGAGCCCAGCCGACGCGAGATCAAGGAGCAAGAGCGGGAGCGCAAGTTCCAAGAAGAGATCGATAGGATCCTCGAGAAGATCGCCCGCGGCGGGATGGACAGCCTCTCGCGAGCGGAGAAGAAACTATTGCAGCAGGAGACCGAACGCAAACGCCGCGTCGAGCACTGAGGGCCAGACTCCAGTCGCCACGCGGCGAGAGCCGACACACCAGATCCATGGGCATCGCCGACCGCCATTACGTTCGCGACGATTCTCGCCGAGGCGGGCCCGGCGTTCGCGTGCGCCCGCCGATGGGCGGCTGGAGCGTGAACACCTGGCTGATCGTGGTGAACATCGCGATCTTTGTCGCCCAGCAGATGCGTCTGGTCCCCACGATCTCGAATCCGGAGGTCGTCGCCATCTTCGGCACCAGCCCCGTCGATGCGCTCACCTACTTCGGGCACTTTTCCACCGCCGAGGCCTTCTTCTATAAGGCCAACGGTGTGACGTACCTGAACCTCGAGGTCTGGCGTCTGCTCACCTTCCAGTTCCTCCACGACCAGTCCTCGATCTGGCACGTCGGGCTCAACATGTTCGGCCTCTACATCTTCGGCGGCATGGTCGAGCAGTACCTCGGACGCAAGCGATACCTCGCGTTCTATCTCATCTGCGGCATCTTCGGCGGGCTGACGTATCTTATCCTCAACGGCCTCGGCCTCGCCGGGCTCTCGATTCCGGGCGTGCTGAGCAACGACCCGCGCACGCCGCTGGTCGGGGCGTCGGCCGGGGTCTTCGGCGTGATCCTCGCCTGCGCGTACCTCGCCCCCAACGCCCGAATCATGCTGCTGTTCCCGCCCATCCCGCTGCCCCTTAAGGTTTTCGCGTATGGCTACGTCGCGGTCGCCGCGTTCAATCTGATCGTGGGCGGGAACAACGCCGGGGGCGACGCGGCCCACATCGGCGGCGCGATCGCGGGGGCCTACTTCATCCGCAACTCCCACCTGTTGCGCGATTTCTTCAAGGTGCTCGGCCCCGACGAGCGTCCGCAGTCGGGTCGAACCATGCGTGGGCGCCGATCGCGCAAGGACGCCGAGATCGACCGCATCCTCAAGAAGGTTAACGAGTCCGGCCTCCAGAGCCTGAGCGAGAAGGAAAAACGCCTGCTCCGCCGGGAGACCGAGCAGCGCAGAGACCGCTCGTGAGCCTCGATTTCGAGATCACCCATCGCTGTGAGAAGTCCAACGCCCGCGTCGGACGCGTCACCACGCCGCACGGCACGTTTGACACGCCAGCGTTCATGCCCGTCGGCACGCGCGGCACGGTCAAGGGCATCTTGCCGCCGCAGGTCGCCCGGACGGGTGCTCAGATCCTTCTCAACAACACCTACCACCTCATGCTCCGTCCGGGGGCCGAACTCATCCAATCCCTCGGCGGGGTCCATCGCTTCATGGGCTGGGACGGGCCGATCCTCACCGATTCCGGCGGGTATCAGGCGTACTCGATGGCCGACATCAACGCCATCGACGACGACGGCGTGTCGTTCCGCTCGATCGTCGACGGCTCGATGATCCGCCTCACGCCCGAGCGTGCGATCGAAATTCAAAATCAACTCGGGGCGGACATCATCATGGCCTTCGATGATTGCCCGCCGTCGGCGGATCCGGAGCTGGCGACGACGAACCAGGCCCGCCTGCGGCACGCCGCGGCTCGCGACGCGAAGCGAGGCGCGTACGACCACGACGCCCGCCTCGACCTCGCGCTCGATCGCACCGCACGCTGGCTCGACCGCTGCGTGCGGGCCCATCAGCGCGACGATCAGGCGCTGTTTGGGATTGTTCAGGGTGGGACCGATCTCGAACGCCGAACCCGCTCGGTCGAGCAGGTCTGCCAGGGCGATCTGCCCGGTTACGCCATCGGCGGGGTCGCCGTGGGCGAGGAGCACGAGCAGATCCATCGGGTGGTCGAGCACACTTCATCGCTCATGCCCGAGGATCGCCCGCGCTATCTCATGGGCGTCGGCTACGAGCGAGACCTCGTCGCGGCGGTCCTCGCGGGCTGCGACATGTTCGACTGCGTCCTGCCCACCCGCAACGGACGCAACGCCAACGCATTCACGCTCACCGGCCAGATCCGCCTGCGCAACGCCCGATTCCGAGACGATTCCGCCCCGATCGACGCCGACTGCGATTGCCCGGCCTGCAACCCCAAGGCAAACGCTTGGGCGACCCCCGACGCCCAGCCGATCTCCCGCGCCTACCTCCGCCACCTGTTCATGAGCGAAGAGATGCTCGGCCCCATCCTCGTCAGCCTCCACAACCTCCGCCATTTCCAGAGGCTCATGTCCGATCTGCGAACCACGATCGTCGATGGCGGCTGGGGCGGGTTCGCTTCTCGCTGGCCCGTTGCCGGCGGCGGCGTGCCGTCCACGCTGATTCGCGTGCCCTCGGACGACAAACCCTGATCGGCGACCAACAATGTCGATCCAGCGTCCGACTCCGGATGCCTCAACGTGCAAGGGACTCTGAATGAACACTTGGTTGGACTTTGCAGGGATGCCCGCCCAACTCGGCGCCGCCGGCGATGGTACGCCGGGCACCCAGGGAGCACCGGGAAGCCAGGGCGATCCGCTCGGGACCCAGAACCCAAGCGGGGCTCCCGCGGGCGGGACCTGGACGTTCCCCCTCATGATCTTCGGCATCATGATCCTCATGTTCATGCTCATGGCCCGAAGCGGTCGCAAGCAGCGCAAGCAGCGTCAGCAGATGCTCACGGCATTGGGCAAGAACGATAAGGTCCAGACCACCGGCGGGGTCATCGGCACCATCGTCGAGCTCAAGGACCGCGAGATGGTCCTGCGGGTCGATGAGCAGAGCAACACGCGGATCCGCTTCTCGCGCAGCGCCGTCGCCCACGTCCTGCGATCGACCGCGGCGGGCGGCGACGAAAAGCCGCCGGTCGAGATATCCCCCGACGGGCGTCAGACAGCCTGAGACCCGCCCGATCACAGCCTGATAGCGGGGCCCCGCGGCGCTATCCTTGGGGTCGCTCGCGGGGTCTTTCGCGGAGTCTTTTGCGGGAAAGGGGCGGACACGCCGCCTCGACCTGCTCTTTCCGGGACGCTTGATGCAGCACATCGGCAGAAAATCGTTCTTCGTCGCGATCCTCCTGGCGATCTTCGTCTCGGCGATCATCCCGCTGGAGAAGATCCGCCTGGGCAAGGACCTTCGCGGCGGCTCGACGCTCATCTACCAGCTCGAGATCGAGCCGGGCGAGGACGCCTCGAGCGTCGTGACCAACACGATCGAGGTGCTCATGGAGCGCGTCGATCCGAATGGCCTGTACGAGATCTCGATCGTGCCGCAGGGGCGCGACCGGCTCGAGATCACGATGCCGCTGCCGAGCCCGGAGATGCAGGCGCTGCGCGACGCGTACACCGAGGCGCTCGAGCAGTTTGCGGATGTCAGCCTGACGCGCGCGACGGTCGTCGATGCTCTCCAGCTCGACGGTGAGGCCCGCGCCAATCGCCTGACCGAACTCTCCGGCGGAAACGCCCGCCGGCTGGAGCTGCTCCAGAACGCCGCGGCGGCACAGGATCGCGTGGATGCCGCGATCGCCGAAACCGATCGGGTCGAGCAGGAGATCGGGGAGAATAGCGACGAGCACATCAAGGCGATCAACGCCGAACTCGCGGTGAAGGACGAACTCAACCGGGCGATCCTCGCGGTGCTGAACGCCTCGCCCGACGCCGATGAGATCCGCATCGCGCTGGAGAAGTCGGACGTCAGCCGGGTGCTGTACGACTCCGAGCAGGGCAAGCGTGTCGAGGGCAAGAGCCCCCGCGAGCGGGCGATCGAGGGGCTGATCCAGAAGTACCCCGAGGTGGAGGATCAGATCCGGGACATCGTCGCCAAACACGACGCGTATCTTGACAAGCGCACCACGCTCGACGATCCGTCGGACCTCAAGCGTCTGCTCGCCGACTCGGGCGAGCTGAGCTTCCGCATCACGGTTGACGCCGGTGGTGGCACGCGCGCGATGAAGCCCTTCGGCGAGATCCAGGAACTCCGCCAGCGTCTGCAGGAGGAGGGGCCTGTCCGCGCCCGCGCCGCCGACGCACGCTGGTTCAAGCTCAACAAGGTCGACAACTGGTTCAACACCCGCGACGAGGAGCGGGCGCTGTACGACAATCCCGCGGCGTACTTCCGCGATCGCGGGGGCGAGGGATACGTCGTCGAGGAGTTTGAGGGCGAGTTCTGGATGCTCCTCTGGGACACGCCGGGCACGCGGCTGGTCCAGGGCCAGGACGCCGGGGACTGGGGCGTCGCCAGCGCATTCCAAAGCGTCGATGACATCGGACGCCCGGCGATCTCGTTTCTGATGGATACGCCGGGCGCGGCCCTGCTCGGGCGGCTGACCGGCGACCATGTCCAAGACAACATGGCCGTGCTGCTCGACGACGAGATCTACACGGCGCCGAACTTGAATAGCCGGATCAGCCGCAGCGGCCAGATCATGGGCGAGTTCAGCCCCGAAGAGATCGACTACATCATCAAGGTGCTCAGCGCCGGCAGCTTGCAGGGCAAGCTGACCGGGCCGATCAGCGAGAACACGATTGGCCCCGAGTTGGGGGCTGACAACCTCATGAAGGGGCTGTACGCCGGCATCTACGCCCTGATCGCCGTGAGCGTCTTCATGGTCTTCTACTACTTCCGCTGCGGCATGATCGCGGTGCTCGCGCTCGCGTGCAACGCCATTATCATCCTCGGCGCGCTCAGCCTCAACAGCGCCGCGCTCACGCTGCCCGGTATCGCGGGCATCGTCCTGACCTTCGGCATGGCCGTCGACGCGAACGTGCTGATCTATGAGCGCATCCGAGAGGAACTGCGAGGCGGCGCGGACGCCAAGGCCGCGGTCCGTCAGGGCTTCAAGAAAGCCACGAGCTCGATCGTCGACGGCAACGTCACCAACCTGATCGTCTGCATCGTGCTGGCGCTGCCGGGCGTGAGCACGCAGGAGGTCAAGGGCTTTGCGATCACGCTCGGCATCGGCGTCGTCGCGACGATGTTCAGCGCCCTGGTCATCGCCCGCCTGCTCTTCGCCTGGCTCATCCAGTACGGGCACTGGCGCAAGATCCGGATGCTGCCGACGGCGGTGCCCGCCCTCGAACGAGCCCTGGAGCCGAAGATCAACTGGCTCAGCCTCCGCTGGATCTTTGTCTTCATCTCCGCGGGCTATGTCAGCCTCGGCCTGTTCATGGTCTTCAGCCAGGGCGCGAAGATGCTGGACACCGAGTTCACCGGCGGCACCAAGATCACGCTCACCTTCAAGGCCGACGAGAACGGCAATCCGATGACCCTCGGCGTCGAGGAGGCCCGCACGCGGGTGCGGGAGAACATCCCCGCGGCGGCCGAGGCCAACGACGACCCCGACGACGACGTCCTGATCGGCCTGCGAACCGCCGAGGTGATCCCGCTGGATCCCGAATCCGGCGGCACGGTCTCGGATCAGTTCCAGATCCGCACGTCGGTCGAGGAGGCGGACCTGATCAAGGCCGCGATGAGCGAGGAGTTCCGCGACCTGCTGGATGAGAAGCCCGCGATCGCCTTCGCCGGGAGCATCGACAACGCCCAGCCGGAGATCTATCCGCTGGTCAATCCGACGCTGTCTGAAAACTTCCGCGACCCGATCCTCCAGCGCCGCTTCGGCGTCGCCGACGATCGCGATCTCACGCCCTATATCGACGGCACGCTGATCCTGCTGCGCAATCTCGACCCCGCGCCGACTTTGGACGACCTGCGCATCAAGATCGAGTCCTGGCGTCAGAGCGCGTACGCGCCGACGCTCTCCAGAGCCCGCGATCTGATTATCCTGGAGGGCACGACCCAGCGCGTGGAGTCCGCCGCGATCGTCGTTGCCGACACCGAGTTTGAATACTCGGTTGATCCGACGTCCTGGCGATCGGACTTCGCCGAGCAGGAGTGGCGGATCGCGATCGAGGCACTGGAGCGGGTGACGACGCTGGCCCAGGTGGACCAGTTCAGCTCGGCGATCGCCCAGACCTTCAAGAGCCGGGCGCTGGCGGCGGTCGTGTTGAGCTTCTTCTTCATCACGATCTACATCTGGGTGCGTTTCGGCAACGTCCGCTACTCGCTGGCCGCGATGTTCTGCCTGCTGCACGACGTGCTGACGGTGATCGGGCTGATCGCGCTGGCGGAAATTGCCTACGAGTGGGAGCCGATCGCCGAGGCGGTGAAGGCGGCGGGCATCCAGCCGTTCAAGATCGACCTGAACATGGTCGCCGCGATCCTGACGATCATCGGCTACTCACTCAACGACACGATCATCGTGATGGACCGCATCCGCGAGAACCGCGGCAAGCTGCCGTATGCGACCGCCGACGTCATCAACAACTCGATCAACCAGACCATCAGCCGCACGGTCATCACCTCGGGCACGACCCTCGCTGCCGCCCTGATTCTCTACATCTTCGGCGGCGACGGCGTCCGGGCCTTCAGCTTCGCCCTGCTCATGGGCGTGCTCGTCGGTACATACTCCTCGATCGCGGTCGCGGCACCGCTGGTCTGGAAGCGGGCCAAGGCCCCCGACCCGTTCCCCCGATCTCCCGAAGAGACCGACTTGCAGTAGACTTGGCTCATGTCTCACGCCTCGGCCAGCTCGATCCGCATCGTCGGCGTGCTGGTCTTGGTCTGGATCGGGTTCTACTGGGCCAACGCGCCCGGCGCGGAGCCGGGTCGATGGGAGTCACTGCCGGAAAGCGACCGGATGCCCCCGCCGGTGCGGCCCGACGCCGACCTGTTGCCACACGAGCGCGCGGTGCGGCCTCCGCCGGTCTCAACGATCGGCGACGGCCCGACAGGCCAAATCACCAACGCCGGCGAATCGGTTGCCGCCGATGGTGGAGACGAGGCCGACCTACCCGAGCCCATCCCCGCGATGCGGTTCTACGTCGTTCGCGAGGGCGACACACTGGGTGCGATCGCCCAGCGCGAGTACGGCAGCATCCGCTACGCCGACCTGGTCTTTCAGTCCAATCGCGACCAGCTCAACTCGCCGCACGAGCTGGATCTGGGCATGAGGCTCCGCCTGCCGGCGCTGCCCTGAGGCTCGCCCATCCAGCCGGCGCGGTCGTCGCCTCACTCACGCCGATCGGTCTCATGTACCCCGAGCAGCGGGCCCGATACGATGGCGTCGAGCGATCCTTGAGAGGTGGTCCTTCGTGAGCATCAAACGAGTGCTGGTGACCGGCGGGGCGGGCTTCCTGGGCTCCCACCTCTGCGAGCGTCTCGTCGATCGGGGCGAGGACGTGATCTGCCTCGACAACTTCTTCACGAGCCAGAAGTCCAACGTCGTCCACCTGCTGGGCCGATCCAACTTCGAGCTCATCCGCCACGACGTCACCCACCCGATCTGGCTTGAGGTCGACGAGATATACAACCTCGCCTGCCCCGCGGCACCGGGCCACTACCAGTACAACCCCATCAAGACGATGAAGACCAGCGTCATGGGCGCGATCAACATGCTCGGCACCGCCAAGCGCTGCCGGGCGAAGATCTTGCAGGCCTCCACCAGCGAGGTCTACGGCGACCCCGACATCCATCCCCAGCCCGAGAGCTATCGCGGCAACGTCAACCCCATCGGGCCAAGGGCGTGCTACGACGAGGGCAAGCGGGCCGCCGAGACGCTGTTCTTCGATTACCAACGCTCCAACGGCGTGAACATCCGCGTCGTGCGGATCTTCAATACCTATGGGCCGCGGATGCATCCGTTTGACGGGCGTGTCGTCAGCAACTTCATCTGCCAGGCGCTCAAGGGCGAGCCGATCACGATCTTTGGCGATGGCGATCAGAGCCGGTCGTTCTGCTACGTCGATGACCTGGTCGACGGCCTGATCGCGATGATGAACGGTCCCGACGAGTTCGTCGGCCCGTTGAATCTTGGCAACCCCGACGAGTTCACGATATGTGAGCTCGCAGAGCTGGTCGTTGAGATGGTGGGGGGTGACTCTCGCATGGAGTTTGAGGATCTGCCGCCGGACGATCCCAGGCAGCGTCAGCCGGATATCTCGCTCGCCGCGGCGAAGTTGGGCTGGTCGCCGAAGATCAAGCTGCGCGAGGGGTTGGGCAGAACGATCGAGTGGTTCCGTTCGATCCGGATGGAGGACTACCGGGCGCCGACGCCGAACCATTGACAATCACCGCGGAGTGTCGCCGAGGGCTGCGGCGTTCGGAAACAGTGAAACACGGAGGGCCGCAGAGACGTGCATGTGGCAGTGCGTATCGAGCGATTGACCGAATCCGACGCCGGGTTTTGGGCGGCGATGCGCCGCGAGATGGGGCCGGATTGGTTCACCAAGGACTTTGATCGCATCGTCCGCGAGTACTTTGATCGCGGCACGATCCAGCACATGCCGCACGTCGTGCTGCTCGCGCGCGAGGAAGAAGCCGGCGATGCGATCGGATTTGCGGAGGTGTCGCTCCGCCAGTACGCCGAGGGCTGCGAGAGCTCGCCGGTGGGTTATCTCGAGGGCTGGTTCGTCGCTGAGTCGGCCCGCAAACGCGGCGTCGGCGCGGCCCTCGTCCGCGCGGGCGAGGAATGGGCCCGCGCAAAGGGCTGCACCGAGTTCGCCTCCGACGCCGAGATCGACAACGAGTTAAGCCTCCGCGCCCACAAGGCCCTCGGCTTCGAGGATCTCGGCGCGGCCCACTGCTTCCGCAAGCAGATCTGAACCCTGCATCAGCACTCTCTCAACTCCGCGCCCTCCGCGGTGAGTCTCCTCCGTGGCCCTCCCGTGTTTCATTCCTACGCTCTCCCATGCGCATCGCCCTCACCGGAACCAGCGGCTTCATCGGCTCGGTCATCGCCCGCCAACTCACGGACGCCGGCCACCGGGTCACCGGCCTCGTCCGCCAGACCAGCCGGCGGGACCACATCGAGCCCTTCGTCAATCGTTTCGTCGTCGGCGACCACGCCGACAAGGCCGCCTGGCCCAAGCTGCTCGAGGACGCCGACGCCGTGGTCCACAACTCCGCCGACTGGCGCGGCATCCTCCGCGGCGGCGACTTCAGCACCCACCTCCAATCCAACCTCGTCGGCTCGCTCGAGCTGCTCAAGGCCTCGGCACCGCGCCAGTTCGTCTTCATCAGCTCCGTCGCCGTGCATCACGACATGCGCCCCGCCGCCCACGATGTCGCCGGTCGCGGCCTCATCGACGAGAACCACCCCCTCCGCCCCGCGTCGGCCTACGGGGCCTACAAGGCCGCGGTCGAGGCCCATCTGTGGGCCGAGGTCTACGGCAACCGCCGCAACTGCTCGGCGATCCGCCCCTGCGCCGTCTATGGGCAGGATCCCAAGCTCGATCGCACCATCGGCCACCCGGTCGTCAAGGCCATCGCGAGCGAACGGAAGCACGACAAGGCCGGCGGCGGCAAGTTCGTCCACGTCGACGACGTTGCATTGACGGTCGTCAAGCTCATCGGCAACGCCGACACTGCGGGCGAGGTCTACAACCTCGCCGACTGCTACGCCCGCTGGGGCGACTGGGCGACGATCGCGGCGGACCTGCTCTCCGTCGACGCCGAGATCGATCTCTCCAGCCCCGCCGAGCCGAAGAACATTTTCACGAAGGATGCCGCGCAGTCTCTGGGCGTCAACCTCGACCGGGGGCACGACGGTATCCGTACCGAACTCGCTAAGCTGATCCGACGCATGCGCGACGCGGGCGAGCTCGCCCAGCCGTGACCGCCCCTCACATCTCCTCTTCCTCTCCGTGGCTCTCCCGTGGCCCTCCGTGTTTCAACTCCGCGTTCTCCGCGTTCTCGGTGGTGATGCTTCCCCGCCGCGGATCCGCCCGCTATCTTGCCGTCATGAAGGTCTATGCGCAAACGCTGGAGCTGCGGCCTGATCCAGAGCGGATCGCCGAGTACGTCCGCCGCCACGAGCGGGTCTGGCCCGAGGTGCTGCGGGGCCTGCGTGCGATCGGCATCCACCAGATGCGGATCTTCCTGCACGCCAACCGCCTGTTCATGACGATCGAGACCGACGACGACTTCGACCCCGCGCGGGATTACCAGCGCGACGCCCGCATATCTCTTCACCATCGACCAGATCCGCCGCCACACGACGCTCGCGCGCAGCGCCATCCTCGCAGAAGACCTCGACGCGCTCGCGTCGGTCCTCAATCTGACTTGGCGATCGAAGAAACTCGTCCACGCCAGCACAACCAACGCCGAACTCGACGACCTCCTCGACGCCACGCGCGAGTACTGGACCGGCACGACCGTCCTCGGCGCCGGCGGCGGCGGCTTCCTCCTGTTCATCTCTCGCGACCGCGCCGATGCCGACCTTCTGCGCGGCTATCTCAAGGATCGCCCGGCTCCCGACGGCGCCGCGATCCACGACATGTCGCTCAATGAGCGGGGACTGACGGTCGAGGGGCCTTAGCAGCCCTGCGCGAACAGGTTCAGCTACGCGAAGAAGTTGTCTGGCCGATGCCGACTACCTCTTCTACTTCCTCGACATGCTCACCCCCGGCTGCGTCGAACGGATCAGCACAGCCGCGCGATCCGCCGGGCGACATCCGCCAACTGGTCCTCGCCGACCTCCTGGGCGTTCCACTCCACGCTCAGGCCCGTCGCCCCCCGACCCCCGGCCCGGCGCGGAATGACGTGGAAGTGCACATGCTCGACCTCCTGCCCCGCCGCCGAGCCGTTGTTCTGGAGCAGGTTATAGCTGTCGGTGCCTGTCGCCTTGGTCACCGCCCGGCAGATCGCGGGCAGGGCCCTTCCGAGCCCCGCCGCGGCGTCCTCCGACAACTCCGCCATCGTCGCCGCCGGCTCCTTGGGGACCACGAGCGTGTGCCCCTCGCTCAGCGGGTTGATGTCCAGAAACGCCAGCACATGCTCGTCTTGATAGACCCGGTGGCAGGGGATTTCCCCGCGAATGATCCTGCTGAAAATCGTGTCGCTCATACGCTCAGTGTATCGCCGTACGATGTCCCGATGACCCACGGATCGGGCACAGCCGCATCGGAAATCTCGCGATCGCCATCGCCGTCCGCGATCCGCGCCCTCCCGCCCTTGCTCATCAACCAGATCGCCGCGGGCGAGGTCATCGAACGCCCCGCCTCGGTTCTCAAGGAACTCGTCGAGAACGCGATCGACGCCGAGGCGTCGCGCATCCGCGTCGAACTCGAACGCGGCGGCATCGAACTCATCCGCGTCACCGACGACGGCTGCGGCATCCCCGAGGATCAGCTCATCCTCGCCATCGCCCCCCACGCCACCAGCAAGATCGCCATCGCAGAGGATCTCGACCGCATCGCCACCATGGGCTTCCGGGGCGAGGCCATGGCCTCGATTGCCTCGATCTCCCGCATGAGCGTCCGCTCACGCCCGCCGAGCGCAACCGCCGCGGCGATCATCGAGATCGAGGGGGGCGACGCCTCGCCCATCCGACCCGCCTCGGGCCCGCTCGGCACCACCGTCGAGGTCCGCAACCTCTTCTTCAACACCCCCGCCCGGCGCAAGTTCCTGCGCACGCCGACGACCGAGCAGACCCGCTGCAAGGACTGGCTGACCGACCTCGCCCTCGCCCGCCCGGGCATCGCGTTCCAGCTCGTTTGCGACGGGAAGACCGCGCTCGATCTCGCGTCGGCCGACGGCCCGCGCCGGCGCATCCTCGACATCCTCGGCAGCGAACTCGAATCCGAACTCATCGAAGCCCGACTCGACCAGTTCGACGACGCGCGCGGCGTCACCATCTGGGGCCTCGTCGGCCTGCCCAGCATCGCCCGCGCGACCGCTAAGGCCCAGCATGTGTTCATCAACGGCAGGGCCGTGCGCGACCGCACCATCCAGCACGCCCTGCGTGAGGCCTACCGCGGCCTCATCGAGCCCGGGCGCCACCCGACCGCGGTGATCATGCTCGAGATAAGCCCGCAATCGGTCGACGTCAACGTCCACCCCGCGAAGCTCGAGGTCCGCTTCCGAGATCAGTCGAGCGTCCACCAGTCGGTCCTGCGCGCCGTCCGCGACGCCCTGCGATCCGCCGACCTCACCCCCGCGCTGCCCACCAAACGCAGCGCATCGGACACCCAGATTCTGCCGCCGCCCTCCTCATCATCCGGCTCACGCGCCTTCGTCGACTACTTCCGGCGCGACATTTCCGCGTCCGCCGACCGCCTCGACTTCGACGCCGTCCGCGAGGCCGTTGCACGCGCGGATCGCGCCCATACGCCCGTCGCGCCGTCACCGATTCCCCCAGACGAGCGCGGAAGCGCGTCTTCCGCCGACCAGCAGAGCACATCATCTGTCAGCGACCGCCTCCTCGAGCCACGTCCTCACT
Organism: Phycisphaerales bacterium; assembly: GCA_029260315.1. Classification (GTDB taxonomy): domain Bacteria; phylum Planctomycetota; class Phycisphaerae; order Phycisphaerales; family UBA1924; genus S146-42. The sequence goes on from JAJDDM010000181.1 coordinate 12,528, forward strand.
CTCGAGCCCTTCAGGTCCACAACCAGTACCTCGTCACCCAGGACGCCACCGGCCTGCTGCTCATCGACCAGCACGCCCTGCACGAGCGGGTCATGTTCGAGAAGCTCCTGGCCCGCGTGACCAACGCCCCGCTCGAACGCCAGCGCCTTCTCACGCCCGCCGTTGTCCAGGCCTCGCCATCGACGATCGATCGCCTCGACGACCTCCGCCCCCTCTTCGATCGCGTCGGCGTCGCCTGCGAGGCCCTGAGCCCGACCTCCATCGCGATCCACGAGTTCCCCACGCTCCTGTTCGAGCGCCGGGTCGATCCCGTCGAGTTCCTCGAAGAACTCCTCGCGGCACTCGACGCCGACCGCCTCAGCCCCAACGACGAGCAGGCCCTGCACGAGGTCCTCGACATGATGGCCTGCAAGGCCGCGATCAAGGCCGGCGACCGCCTCAGCGAGGAAGAGATCGCAGAGCTCCTCGCCCTGCGCGATCACGTCGAGCGATCCAGCAACTGCCCCCACGGCAGGCCCACGACCATCCGCGTCACCATCGACCAACTCGACCGCATGTTCGGGCGGACCTGACCCGTGCCACCAACCATGGCTTTGCATGGTTGGTGCTCTGCGTCGGAGATTGGGTCAAAGCACCAACCGCTCAGAGCTGTTCCGACCGGGGACATGGTTGACACCCGTTCGGAGACATAGCTGACACATTCTACCGCGGCTGGTGGAGCGAGGGAGCGCAGCGACCGAGCGGAACCAGCCGCACCGAGCCGGTGGGCTCATCCAGCACGCCGATCAGGTACGGGCCGTAGCGCACCTCCACGCCGTTGGGTCCATCGCGCAGGCCGATCACCTCCTGATCCCACGCCGCGCCCAGGTACCAGCGCCTGCCCTTCCAGCGGATCCGACCGCGCTCGGTGACTCGCCGGGGCGTGTCCGCCGCGCACGGCTCCAGCGGCTCGACACGCTCGGGGAACGCACGCTCGCTCGGGCGATACCGGCTCGACGGCGGCGCCATGCCCAGCGCCTCGTGCGGACGCTCGAAGTTGTCCATCACGCGCCACGCGCGAACTGCGCTTGCGTGTGATCGTGGTCGCGCAGGTCCGCCCGCCGCAGCAGCTCCTCGCTCAGCGTCCGGTGGAACCGCTCGTCCTTGCCCTGGGTCTGCGGATGCGCCGGCCGGCCGCGGATCATCGGCACCCCGAGCTGCAAGAGCCACACCTTCAGGCCCGTCCAGCGGCGCGTCGCGTGCTCGGCGCCCCACGGGCTGCCGTTGTCGGCCAGCATCCGCCACGGCAACCCGTACCGCCGAAAAACAAAGGTCAAACGGTCCTGCATGTCCCGGCGATTCTGATGTGCGCACGAGAACAACCCAACGGAGAAACGCGAGTGATCGTCCAGGATCGTCAGCGCGTTGCAGGTCCCGTGCTGCATCGGCATCGGTCCCTTGAAGTCCATCTGCCACAGGTCGCTGGGGCGTGCGTGCTCGAAGCGTTTGGGCGGCGTCGCGGCTTGCGATGCCTCGGGGCTGATCATCCCGTGGCGACGCAGGATCTCGGTGATCGTGCTCGCCGCGGGGACACGCTCATGCCCGTGCGCGAGCAGCCACGCGCGGATCTTGCGGCCGCCCCACGCCGGGTGGCGGGCGCGCACGCCCAGCACCCGCCGCTCGATCTGCTCGCCGCAACGCGCCGGGCTTGTCGTTGGGCGACGCGAGCGATCACCCAACGCCTGCCCGGCCTGGCGCCGAGACCGCCACTTGTACCCCGTCTGCCGGCTGATCCCGAACCGCCGGCACAGGCTCGCCATGCTCTGAGCACCCTGCTCGGCAAGACGAACGAACTCCTCACGCTCGGACATCATCGACCGTTCCTTCCATGGCATGGCCGGGCCTCCTTCGGCCCGCCATGATCCGCGAAACTGTCAACCATGTCCCCGAACGACTGTCAGCCATGTCTCCGGTCTGTACAGCTTTGCATGGTTGGTGCTCTGCGTCGGAGATTGGGTCAAAGCACCAACCGCTCAAAGCAGCGGTTGGTGGCACAACCTTGCTCCCGCGGGATCACGCCTCGTCCAGCAGCTCCACGCTCTCGAACTTCTTGCCCGCCAGCATCTCCAGGCTCGCACCGCCCCCGGTCGAGACGTGGGTCACCCGATCGCTCAGCTCGAACGCCTCGATCGCCGCCGCCGAGTCGCCCCCGCCCACGACGCTCGTCGCGCCCTTGTCCGTCGCGTCGGCGATCGCCTTGGCCACGACCTTGGTTCCCACGCGGAACGGCAGCATCTCGAACACACCCATCGGCCCGTTCCAGACGATCGTCTTCGCCGAGCGGATGACCTTTGTGAACTCGCTCTGAGTCTTGGGGCCGATATCCAGCCCGATGAACCCGTCCTTGATGTGATCCTCGAAGACCTCGATGTCGCCGCTGGTCGCCGACATCTGCGTGCTGCACACATGGTCGCTGGCGACGTGCATGTCGTGATCCAGCCGCGCCGCCTCGTCGATCAGCTTCTTGGCGACCACGACCTTGTCGCGCTCGACCCTGCTGTCGCCGACGCGCTTGCCCAGCGCCTCGACGAACGTGTACGCCATCGCCCCGCCGATCAGCGTCGCGTCGCTCTTGGGCATCAGGTTCTCGATCACGCCGATCTTGTCGCTGACCTTCGCCCCGCCCAGCACCACCACGAACGGTCTCGCCGGGTTCGCCAGCGTTTTGGAGAGATACCGCATCTCCTTATCCACCAGCATCCCACTCACCCGCGGCTTGCCCTGCATCGCCTTCGGCAGCGCCACCATGCTCGCGTCTGGTCGATGGCTCGTACCGAACGCGTCATTGACGTACACGTCCCCGAACCCCGCCAGTTTGGCCGCGAACGCGCCGTCACCCTTCTTTTCCTCGGCGTGGAACCGCAGGTTCTCCAGCAGCAGCGCCTCACCATCGCCCATCGCCTTTACAGCCGCCGCCGACGCCTCGCTCACGCAGTCGGTATCCGGAAAGCCGACAGGCTTTCCCAGCAACTCGCTCAGCCGCTCGGCGACCGGCTTGAGGCTGAACCCCGCCTCATACCCCGCGCCCTCGGGTCGCCCGAGATGGCTCAACAGGATCGCCCGCCCGCCGCGCTCGACCACACTGCGGATCGTCGGCAAAGCCGCGCGGATCCGCCGATCGTCGCCGATCACGCCATCCTTGATCGGCACGTTGAAGTCCACGCGGATCAGCACGCGCTTGCCCGCGACGTCGAGATTCGGAATCGTCTTCTTGGACATCGTCAAGCCCTCCGCCCGGTCGATTTCGAACGACGCAGGATCCTAGGAATCACTCTCGGTTGCTCTTATCTCTTGCGACAGGCACGCTTGCGACAGGCACGCTCACTGGTCATCGGCATCGAGCACACGGTCCATCCGGGCCCGGACCTCCGCCGAGCCGTGCGTGCCCAGTCGCTCGCGCATCTTCCGAAGGCGCGACGCGATCGAGCCGTCGATGAGCCGATCCCCGATCCGCACCTTGAGCCCGCCGATCATCTCCGCCTCGGTGTACGGGTGCAGGATGACCTCCTTGCCGAGGATCCCGCCGAGCTGCTCGCGCATCGACGCCAGCTCGTCGGCGTCCACGGGCTCGGCGGTGTACACGTCCACCTCCACGCGCCCGAACCGCTCCTGCACCATCTGGTCCAGGCTCGCCACGATCGCCGGCAGATGGCTCAGCCGCCCTTTGGCGTTGAGCACCTGAAGAAACCGCGCGACCAGATCGCTCGCACGCCCCTCAAAGATCCGCCCCAGCGACGCCGCCCGCGCATCGGCGCTCAGCACCCGGCTGGAGAGAAACTCCCCGAACCGCCCGTCGCTGCGCGCAAGCTCCAGCACGTCCTCGAGCTCGCCCAGCGCGTTCTCGATCGCGCTCTGACCGCCCTCACCCTCGGCGAGCTCGAACAGGCTCGTCGCGTACGTCCGCGACAGCGCATCGGGTTGGGCCTGGCTCAGTGGCATCGTCGCTCCCTCAGACCTTCACACCGTTCGCTGTCGCGGTCTCAACCCCGCCGAGCTCCGCCAGCGTCTCCTCGACCAGCCGCTGCTGATCGCTCGCCGACAACTCGCGCTCCAGGATCTTGCTCGCGACGCTCGTCGCCAGGCTCGCGGCCTCGGCGTAGATCTCGCTCACGGCGCTCTTGCGCGCCGCCTCGATATCCCGCATCGCCTTGCCGCGCAGCTCCCCGATCTCCTGATCGGTCTTCGCACGCAGTTCCACCGCCAGCTTCTGCTGGTCGACCTTGGCCTGCTCGAGCATCTTCTGGCTCTCGGCACGCGCCTGGGCCAGGTTCTTCTCGTACTCCTCGAGCGCGTCCTTGGCCTGCTCGCGCGCGGCCTCGGCAGAGGCGATCTCCTGCTCAATCTTCGCCGCCCGCTCGTCCAGCCCCTTGACGATCCTGGGCCAGACGGTCGTGCCGAGGATCGCCAGCACGATCAGGAACACGACGATCGCCGTCACGCCGGTGATCAGGCCCTGGTTCAGGCTCGGGATCGCGCCGATCTCTTCGTGACCACCCCCGTGCCCGTCGTCGGCGTGCGAATCGCCGCCGCTGGCGGTCTCGCCGTGATCATCCTGCGCCAGCGCCGGGCTCGAAAGCCCCGCGCCCGAGAACACGATCACGAGCAGCGCCAGCAGCGGACTCAGCCGCATCAATTTGCGCATGGATCTTCCTCCTCCCTGGGATACTCCCCAAGGACTCAATCGATCTCAGGCCGCGTTCGAGGCCAGGAAGCCCACGACCACGGCGAACAGCGTCGCACCCTCAACCAGCGCGGCGGTCAGAATCATGTTGATCAGAATGTCCGTCTTGGCCTCGGGCTGACGGGCGACCGCCTCGACAGCCCCCTTGCCGATCAGGCCGATGCCGATGCCGCCGCCGACCAGCGCCATGCCCGCGCCGATCGCGGCCAGACCCTTGCCCATGTTGCCCGTGCCGACGGTCCCCTGCGCCAGCGCCGGATTCGCGCCGAACACCGCAAGAACGCCGAACGCAAACATCACCGTCATGATCGTGCTCTTCATCTCGTTTCGCTTCCTCTGTTAGAAGGTTGATGGTTGTCTCTGCCGTCTCGCCGCCGGATGGCGGATTGTCCTCAATATCAGGTCTCGTCAGTGCGCGAGTTCGGCGTGCGGGTGGTCGTGGTGGTCGAGCAGGCCGATGAACGCCGCGGTCAAGAACATGAAGATGAACGCCTGGAGGAACGCCACGAAGATCTCCAGGAAGTAGATCGCCACCGAGCCCAGGACCGACACCACCGTCACCGGCGCGCCGATCCCGATCCCCTTCTCCCACGACGCGCCGATGAACCCGAACAGCACCGCGAGCAAGATGTGCCCCGCGGTCATGTTCGCGAACAGACGAATCGCCAGCGCCGCCGGCTTGATCAGGATGTTGCCCAAAACCTCGATCGGGAAAACGATTGGCCAGACATACCACGGCGCCCCGCCCGTCTGGTGGTGCAGGTAGCCCCCGATCCCCAGCCGCTTGATCGCCGCGACGTTGATCACGATCCCCGCGATCAGCGCCAGCCCCCCGGTCACGAACAGGTTCTGCGTCGCCGTCCCGCCGAAGATCGCCCAGTGCGGCTCCCCGCCCGCCGCGAGCTGCGGCAGATGAAATAGATCCAGGATCGGGACCAGCCCGAGCAGGTTATTGATCAGAATAAAGAAAAATACCGTCCACAGGAACGGCATCATCGCGTCGGTCCGGTCCCGCAGCAGCGGGCGAACCATCTCGTCGCGCAGGTACACGCACATGATCTCGACCATGTGCGGAATGGAACCCTTGGTCACATATCGACCGTGCCCCTCGCTCTCGGGGCCCGTGTCGATCTTGCCCGCGATCCACTTGAACCCGACGATCATGATCACGCCGGTCAGCAGCAGGTTGCCCACGTTGCCGGACCAGATCCACAGCCCGCTGTCTGTTTGGTAGAGCGGATGATTGACGACGTGCTGCACGGGATCGGTCGCCGCAAACAGCATCCCGCGATCCAGCACCCCTCCCAGAATCCCGCTCAGCCCAGCCTCAAGCACGCGAGCCTCCATCCAGCGCGGCGTCGCCCGCCGTCCGCTCCATCCGTTTCACAAGCACCAGCAGCGCCGCGGTCTCGACGAAGAGCACGACCGTCGTCCCGCCGACCACGCCCATCCAGAAGGCCACCCGCGGGTATCCCTGGGTGAGATCCAGCACCAAGCCGATGCCCAACACGACCAGCAGCCGCAGCGCCCCGATCAGCAGGACCGACGACGCGAACGTCGTCAGCGCCACCCGCCCCAGCAGCAGCAGGGGCCAGGCCGTCAGCACCACGCCCAGCATGACGACCAGTGCCGCGCTCATCCCCGTCAGGCTCCCGCCCCCGAGCATGACCGCAACGCCCGCCGCGACCAGCCCACCCAGCAGACCGCCCACGCCCATCGAGCCCGCAAGCTCGCGTCGTGGCATCCGCATCGTGGGTCGCTCAGTCAGCATCCGTCCGTGAACCCCAAAGTCGGCGGACTCAAGTTCAGCGAACCCAAACCCGCCCAAAATCCGCCCTGTCGCCATCTCCCGACGGGTTTCGCTCCCGCCGAAAGGGCCCAAAGGATAGCTTGCCCCCAAGCCCCCGGCGAGTCCGCCCAGGACTCGATTTGTTCTGTCAGACGAGATCCGCTCTCACTACGCCGGAATCGCCATTCAGGCCCCCGCCCCGCCCGATTCATCGCCCCGCGCGCCCCCCGCACT
>JAJDDM010000182.1 GCA_029260315.1 Phycisphaerales bacterium
GGGAGGCGGCATCTTCACCGCCACTACTATTTCACCGAGTTGGTCGTGGAGACAGCGTCCCAGTCATTCCACCATTCATGCGCGTCGGAACTTACCCGACAAGGAACTTCGCTACCTTAGGACCGTCATAGTTACGGCCGCCATTGACCGGTGCTTAGGTTGCGAGCTTCGCCGAAGCTAACCCGCTTCCGTGACATTCCGGCATTGGGCAGGCGTCACACTGTATACATCCTCTTGCGAGTTAGCACAGTGCTGTGTTTTTGATAAACAGTTGCCAGGACCTTTTCTCTGCGCCCTCTCTTGCGAGGAGGGCCCCCTTATCGCGAACTTACGGGGTGAGTTTGCCTAGTTCCTTCACGACCATTCTCTCGAGCGCCTGAGGCTATTCGCCTCGCGCACCTGTGTCAGTTTAGGTACGGGCCTTGCTTTGCCCCCGGAGCTTTTCTGGGAACCCCGCCGACCGACATCGGCAGAACCTGGACGTCTGACAGTCCCGTCGGTCTAAGAGGTCCGCACTCCGGCTTGATCTCTGCAAGGGGGCAGGAATATTCACCTGCTGTCCATCGACTACGCCCTTCGGCCTCGCCTTAGGTCCCGCCTAACCCCGGGCGGATGTACCTTCCCCGGGAAACCTTGCGCTTACGGCGAGAGGGATTCTCACCCTCTTTATCGTTACTCAAGCCCGCATATTCACTTCCTGACGCTCCACGACTCCTTCCGGAACCGCTTCAAAGCCGACAGGAACGCTCGCCTACCACTCATTGCTGAGTCCGCGGCTTCGGCTCGACGCTTATTCCCGATCATTATCGGCGCCAGACTCCTCGACCAGTGAGCTATTACGCACTCTTTAAATGATGGCTGCTTCTAAGCCAACATCCTGGCTGTCATAGCAATCTGACTTCCTTAAGAACTTAGCGTTGATCCGGGGCCTTAGCCGGCGGTCTGGGTTGTTTCCCTTTTGTCCACGGATATTGTCACTCGTGGGCTACCTCCCAGGACTTGACCATCGGTATTCGGAGTTTGGTTGAGAAGGGTACCCGGGAAAGGGCCCACTCCTCATCCAGTCGCTCTACCCCCGATGGCTGCCTCCTGAGGCTAACCCTAAAGTTATTTCGGCGAGAACAAGCTATATCCCGGTTTGATTAGACTTTTACTCCTCCCCACAGCTCATCCCATAACTTTTCAACGTTAACGGGTTCGGGCTTCCAGAGGGTTTTACCCCTCCTTCACCCTGGCCATGGGTAGATCACACGGGTTTCGTGTCTAGCCCCATCGACTACGCGCCCTATTCAGACTCGCTTTCGCTCCGCCTCCGGCCCGGTAGGCCTTAGGCTCGCCGATGAGACTAACTCGCGGGCTCATTATGCAAAAAGCACGCCGTCACCCCCGTCCGAAGACGAAGGCTCCGACCGCATGTAAGCACATGGTTTCAGGTCTCTTTCACTCCCCTCATCGGGGTGCTTGTCATCGTTCAGTCACCTTACTGATTCGCTATCGGTCGTCGGAGAGTACTTAGCCTTGGAGGGTGGACCCCCCATATTCGATCCGGGTTTCACGGGACCGGACCTACTCTCGGGCTCAGTTGCTACCTCTGGCTACCGGGCTTTCACCGTCTTCGGCGGCGCATTCCAACGCCTTCGCCAGTCTCACAACCATCCGCTTTCGCTCGCCGCTACTCACGGAGTCTCGGTTGATTTCCTTTCCTCCGGGTACTGAGATGTTTCAGTTCCCCGGGTTCGCTTCTGATGCCTATACATTCAGCAACAGATGACCCTAACGGGCCGGGTTGCCCCATTCGGACATCCTCAGATCACAGCCTGGTTACCGGCTCCCTGAGGCTTATCGCAGGTTCCCACGTCCTTCATCGCCTTCCGACGCCAAGACATCCACCATGTGCCCTTCGTGGCTTGATCATGCCGACCGGACGCCGTAAAGCCCCCGGCTGACATCACCTGCCATGCACCGTTTCTTTCGAACACTCGAGATGCTCGGATACTTCGGCTCCCACTCGCATCGTGATCCTCCCTGTAAGGAGAGAATCGCGGGTGAGAGCCACTCTCGTTCGTCTCCGGATGTCAAAGAAACGTGCCGTTGGAACGCGTCGCGTTCGGCGGGCCTCCCGGCGGGTCTGAGCCCCGCAGAGAGTCGAAAGCCGCCCTCTTTCAGGCGGCAAGGGGATGCTAGGCTTCACCCGCGTTGAGTCAAGCTCCAGGGCCCTTGGGATCGACGGAAATCGTCGATTTCTGGCGCCCGGTTCGCCGGTTGAGATCAGCCACCGCCGGGGCCGCCGGGGTCATCCGGCGCCGACGGCGGCGGCGTCCTGCGGATCGGGGTTCTGATCGGGTCCTCCGGCTCGGGCTCGGGTTCGGGGCGTCCCTGGCGAAGGCCCTCGGCGGCCGAGGCCTTGACCCGCTCGTAGAGGGCTTGCGACGTATCGGCTCGGGGGATACGGGTGACCAACTGACCGCCCTGTCCGCGGAACACCGCCCGTTGGGTCTGATTGCGACCCTCGCTGCCGGGGATGGTGGCAACGTCGAGCAGGACGTAGCCCATCTGGACCGGGGGGAGGCGTTCTGCGGGCGTCGCGTTCTCCGGGAGCACCTCGTCGGCAGGATCTTGTCTGGGGTCAAACAGGCCGACGCCATGGCCACCTCCGCCGTGGGGGTCGGGTCGGCGTGCGTCTCTGCGGCTATCGAGAGCCGCGTTGATCTGTGCCATATCGAAGATGGGCAGGAGGTTGGCGTCGGGGAGGCGGAGGTCGGTGGCGATGACGTCGCCCGGCTCGATGTTGGTGTTGCCCTTGCGCCAGTAGCCGTACCAGAACTGGTAGACCTCGACGGTGGCGTTGGGCCCGCCGACGAGGCCGGCCTCGTTGGCGCCGGTGACGAAGAAGTAGCGGTCGTTGAGGACGCTGACCGGGTCGCTCCAGGCGGACCAATCGCCGACGATGGTGGGATCGGAGGCGAGGTGGCGTTGCTGCTCGTGGAGCTGCTGGCCGTGCCCGAACAGCGGGTTGTTGACCACGACGCGCATGCGGTAGATGTAGCTCTTGCCCGGCTCGACGCGGACGTCGTGTGCGAGGATGCGGACGGTGTCGGCGTCCAGGAGGGGGTCGATGAACTCCTGGTCGGGATCGGTGACGATGGGCTTGCCTGTCTCGTCGACGCCGAGGTCTTCGAGCTCGAGCTTGACCTTCTGCTGCTGGAGCACCCTCTCATCAATGCGGCGTTCGATCAGGACGATCCGGCTGTCGGGCGCATTGGGTGTGCCCGTCGGGCGATCGGGTCCGAGGCCATGTCCGCCCCCGCCGCCCGGGTCTCGGGAGTTGGTCCTTCGCTGCTGCCCGCCGGCGTCGGCGAGTTGCTGGTACAAGGTGGCGAGTTCCTGCTCGATCGCGTCATAGCGCCGCACGAGGCGGGTGATATCGCTCTGGCGTGCCTCGATCTCGTCGAGCTTGGCGAAGTCGCTCGGGGCCATCCAGGGCGCGCCGGCGATCGAGCGATAGAAGCGCGGCTCGCGGACGAGGGCCGCCTCCTCGCGGGCGAAACCGACGAGTTCGTTGGCGTCGTCGACGGTCATGTTCTCTCGGTCGATCTCCATCAGATCCATGAGCGACTCGCGCCCGGGGAGCGTGCCCACGCGGGTCAGATTCACGGGATTGCCGGCGTCGTCCAGGGCGTCTGCACGCTCCAGATGCACCTCGAGGATCTCGACGTTGTCGCGCCACCACTGGCCGGGGATGCGCGAGAAATCTCGACCGTCGCCGTCGGGATCCTCGGCGAGCTTCTCGCGCAGCGCCTGTGCGTCGAAGCTGGCCTCGACAGAGATGGCGGCGATATCGAACGGCTGGCTGGGCGGGACGATCTCGCGGATCTCCGGGTTGGATGCGACCTCGAATGGGTCCAGCGTGTGGGGGAACGAGACCGCCAGAGGCTTGTCGGGGCTGGCGATCGCGAGTTCGGGATACTTGAAGTCGCCGGTGATCACCGGGCCATCGCCGATGTCCTCACTCGTGGAGCCCGGACCAACGTGGCGCAGGAGTTGGGCGACCTCGACGGGTTCGCCCACGGCGAGCCCCTGACGCCAGGCCTGCTCGATCCCGAGCGTCGGCGCCTCGGGCAGCGTCGGCGTCTTGTCATTCACCTCCGCGATCAGCGTGGACGCCTTGCGTCCGATGTGCGTCATCGCGGCGTCGGGATCCAGGTCCTGGTTCTCGACCGAGACCTTGGTGGTCCCGCCGACGAACTGCATCGCGACCACGCCCAGGAAGACGACGCCGACGACGCCGAGCACGATCTTCTCGACGTGCTGCTCGAACGGGTTGATGCCCTTGCCCTTTGCCATCGTTCACCTCGCGGTCTTGGCGGGCCGATCGTTCGGCCGCCAGGTCACCTTTTTCAGTCCACGCTCAGTCGTCGCCGCCGCCCGATCCCTCGACGCCCAATCCCGCTCGGAAGGCGGGCGGCATCAGCGGGACGGTCCAGTCTCGCAGCCACAAGGTCTCCAGGAGGACGGTGGCCCTGGCGATGCTGCCACCGCCGTAGACGTAGCCCTCCTGGAGGTCCTGCCACACGTCGATCTCTTCGATGTCGACGTCCAGAACGCTCATGAAGTTGACCTCCTCGAAGGCCTGGAGGAGCCTTGGCAGGCGCTCGACATCGACCACGAGATCGAGGCGGACGTCGATGACGTCGTAGACCTGATTGTCCGGGTTGCTCAGCCGCCCGGTCAGGCTGTACTCCTCGGCAATCCCGACGAGTCCGCCCTTCCCGGAACTCGGGGTGGGCCTGTCGGCGACGGTCCGCTCGCCCTGGTAGACCAGGCTGCCCAGGTACTGCTCGCCGGAGCCGCCGATGCGGACATCGATGGCATTGACGCGCTTAACGATTGAACCGGGCGAGCCGCTGCTGACCGGGACGACGCGCTGGGTGCGCCCGCGGTCGTCGGTGTTGGCTCGGGCGATCGCGTCGAGCATGTCGGTCACGACCCAGACGTTCCACTGCTTCTCGAAGAGCGTCGCCAGCGAGGGCGGGTTCGCCGGTTCGGTCTCGGGGATCTCGATCGCGGCCTGGAGCACCGCGGGGTTGATGTAGACGCTGAGGCGTCCGGCCTGGGAGCGGTACCGGGCGATGCGCGCCTCGCGGAGGTGCGCGGCCATCGCCTCCCGCTCCTCGGCGCTGAGGTTCTGGCCCGGGCCCCGCTCGCGCTCGAGCTCGGCGATGTAGCGCGTCCGCTCCTCGTCGATCTGGATGGCGACGCGCGCCGAGTCCGGCGGGGTGCCGGCGCTCACGCGATCCATCAGCGCATCGACGACGGACGGGGCGCCGCGATAGCCCATGAGGGCCCGCAGGAACTCATAGGGCTTGAGTCGGCGATCGTCGGGGTTGGTGGGCTCGGGGAAGAGCCCGGCGACCAGCGGGGCATGGTCGCGATTGTTGAATCGGATCCCTGCCTCGGTGACGCTCTCGGCCTCGGCGCGGATCTGCTCGGCCTGCTCGCGGAACCACGACGTGATGGCCGCGTTCGGCGGGTGGCTGAGCAAGACCGCCTCCATCTCGGGCGAGTACGCCGGGAGCTGGTAGTTCACGTTCTGCTGGTGGACCTTGCTGAACTCGCTCTTGACCTTGCTCTGGAGGTCCTCGGAGACCGACTTGGCCATCTTGGAGCTGAAGACGTAGGCGACCGGGAGTGAGACGATCACGATCGCGACGCAGATCACGGGGATGACGTGGGCCTTGACCCATCCGAGAATCTTGCCCATCAGTTGTCCTCCTCGTTGTCCTTGGTCTCGGGCTTGCCGACGACCACATACCAGAAGACCTCGACCTCGCGGAGGTGCTGGGCGCGTTCGTCCTCGGGCGGGTCGATGGGAGCGATGGTGTTGAGCTCGCGCGAGCCGGCGCCCAGACGCCCGGTCATGGGCATCCCCGTCACCTGGACGCCCGCAGCGATGAGATCCTGTATGTACTGCGGATCGTCGGGCCCGTACCCGCCGCCGTGCGCAGCAACTTCGGGGCTGCGGCGTGTGGGCCTTCGCCCGCGCTGCGTGTCGGTTTCGACCATGGCGATCTGCGCGTTGTCGATCCGCACCAGCAGGTCGCGCTCATCGGCGACGATGAAGTAGGGCGCATCATCGCGCTCGGCGTGCTCGCGGAGCCACTTGTCGAGCGTGTCGACCACGAACACGCGCGGGTCGGGATGCGGGGTCCTGGCGGTGAGCGTCACCGCGATCCGGGCCTTCTCTTTGTTGGGGTCGTCCTCGATCTGGCGCTGCGTCGGCAGCTTGCTCGTGATCGAGTTTCCCGGCGCGACGAACTCGGTCGAGAGCTTCACGAGCTCGAACGCGGGGGGCTCTGCCGTCACGCCGTCGCCCCGGTCGATCGGGCTCGCCTCGAGCTTCTCGCTGGCGTCCTGGAACATCTCGCCCACGTCGTGGAGGATGTGGGCGTGGATCCGCGGGGAGTCGGTGAGTGCGACGATGTTCGCCGCGGCCATGTCGGCCCGCGATCCGCCCAGCACGCCGGCATCCTGGGCCTCGGACTTCTTTTCGTTGACGATCCGGGTCGCCTGGGCGACCTCGGCGGGCGGGCGGATCTCGCCCAGCTTGTTGTTGTCTCGCAGGGGCCCGATGAACATGGCGCCGCTGCTGACCAGCGCCAGGCCCGCCGCTGCGACGAACAGGGGCGTCTTCTTGCGCCACATCGCCTCGCGGACGATCTCGACGGGGATCAGGTTGGCGTCGATGGTCTCGAAGCCGACGCCCTGGAGGGCCAGGCCGTAGCTGACGGCCAGCTCGCCGGCGACGCCCTCGAGCTCGCTCTCGCGAGACTTGTCTGCGAGCTTGGAACGCTTGAAGCTCTCCAGGCGGTAGACGTCCATCTGGACCTGCTGCTTGAGGAACTTGCGCAGGCCGGGAAGGTTGAACGTCGCGCCCAGGCCGATGAGGCGTTTGAGGTCGGCGTCGGGGTGGAGCGACTGGTAGTAGCCGATGGAGCGTTGGACCTCCTGGGCGAGGTCGCCGAAGGTCGCACGCATCGCCTGGAAGACGTGCTTGGCGTGCTTGGTCTGCTGGGCCTCGCGCTTCAGACGATCGGCCTTGGGATAACTCAGGTTGAACGCCTGGACGACCGCCTCGGTGAAGTGGTGTCCGCCGATGGGGAACGTCCGTTCCCAGACGCGCCCGGCCTCGGCGATCGTCATGTCGGTCGAGGTCGTGCCGATGTCGAGCAGGATCGTGCCGGGGGTCGACTCGGTGAACTCCAGGTCGTACGCCATCGCGTTGTAGGTCGCGACGGGGTTGAGCGTGACCACGTCGGGCGAGATGCCGACGTCGGCGAGCAGATCGAGCTGGTGCTTCATCCGCTCCTTGGTCATCGCGAAGATGCCGACCTCGATGTCCGGTGAGTCCGGGCTCTGGAAGGTCTGGAAGTCCCACTCGACCTCCTCAAGCGGGAAGGGCACCTGCTGGGCCGCCTCGAACTTGACGATGTCCGGGACCTTCTTGGGCTCCACCGGCGGGAGCTTGGCGAAGCGGGCGAAGCTCGCCTGGCCCGGCACCCCCACCGCCACCTTCGTCCCGGTCAGGTCGCGCTGGCTCGCCAGCGTGCCGAGCGCCACGCGCATCGCGTCGTCGGGGTCCAGCCCCGGCGTGCTCAGCACCTTGCCATGCGGCACGACGATGAAGTCGGTGATGACCGGCTGGTCGTCCTTGAGTTCGAGCTTCAGGGCCTTGACCGAGCCCGCGCCCAACTCCAGACCCCAGCACGCATTTGATGACGCCATCGCACGCTCCTTCAACCGTTCCGGTCGAGATTGACCGGCCCGTGTGGCCCCCGCAAACGGCTCAATGCGCCGCGAGGGGCCGTGATCCTAACGGGCGTTCTGCCCGGGGTCGAATGCCCGGAGACCAGACGCCACTCCGACGTACGAAATCTAACACCCCTTGTTCCGCCCTCGCTCGCCCTTCGGGGGTGTGTTACACAGCGGTGACCATCGTTCGGGGGGGGGCACGAGCGAGCCGGGGCGTCCTCACCCCGTGTCTTTGAGAGCAGGCGCACACGTCCAGGAACAGGGCGAAGACGCCCCGGCTCGCTATCGCATCACCATCGCGCAGCTCGAAACCATGCTCAGGCCCTGGGGGTCGATCGCGGCGGCGTAGTTGAGCAGGTGCACGCTCTCGGGCTCGGTCACCTTCATGGCGGCGGTCAGGTTGCCAATTGAACACCAGCGGGTCGGGTTTTGCTGCCAGCCCATGGAGGAGATGAGCTCATCGGCCTTGCGTTCGCGAAGCAGATCGAGCATCTCGCGGTCGTGCTTGACGATCTGCTCGCGGAAGGCCTTGGCCTGCTCGTCGTCGCCGACGAGGACCTGCTGGTCGCCGAAGGCCTGCCCGGCGTGGCTGAGATCGGCGCTGCTGACGATGAGGGTTTTTCCTGGGGCTTCGCTGATGGCCTCGCGGAGTGCTGCGATGAAGGGCTCGTAGCCGACGCCGTTGCCGTCGTAGCTCTCGCCGGCGTTGACGCTGGGGTCGTGGACGAGCACGCCGAGAACCTTGCAGAAGTTGCCGGTGTCGTCGGCCCCGAGGCAGTGCTGGAGCCAGGCGACTTGGAGCTCGATGGAGTGCTCGTTTTCGTGGTCGTAGCGGTTGGCGATGAGCTTGTCGCTCAGCTCCGGGCCGAGCTTGGTCTGGATCGCCCCGAGCAGGTCGGCGTCGACCGGGCAGGTGCCCAGGGGGG
>JAJDDM010000183.1 GCA_029260315.1 Phycisphaerales bacterium
GAGGGCCACAGAGGGCCACGGAGATCAAAGCAGAGTCAGGTCGGTTCTCCTCGTATTAGCGTAACGTTGTCCTTGCAAATCCACGGCCACTCCCCGACATTCTCATCGGTTGGTACCCATTGCATGATGCAGTTAGGCAGCTCGCATGTTGTGCTGGGTCCTCCCCCATCGGGGTAACAGTCCTCGGCACCAAGTAGATGGAGCGCTTCGTGCCAGATAATGTGCATATCGGCTTGAGTCCAGACTGCCGCAATTGGATTCTGGGCTGCACCCCACCTTGCGGCTTGGTTTGAAGACCCCGCCCTGACCGCAAATGGGTGGTTTGGGTCGCATCGAAAGAGAAGCGGTCGAGATTCTCCAAACTCGTTCCACATCCAACTCTGATACGAATCCGCGGCCAACTCGGCACCAAGCAACTCAACTACTCGTTCTTCGTACTCCTTGGGTAGCCTCTCAACCCGAAGGTCAAGTGCTGCGGGTTCTCGGCGAAGCATCGAGGGAAGTTCCTCGATCGCAGATCTGAACGCGCCTGACACCACGGAATCAGGTACAAGAGATAGGAAGTAGAGTCTTCGCACCGTCGCATCTCATTGATTCGGTTTTCCCCTCCGTGGCCCTCTGTGGTCCTCCGTGTTTCATTCCCCCCTCCGCGCACTCCGCGGTGCAATCACCCCTTCGGCGCGGGCGTCGTCCGCAAGTACGGCTTGATCGTCTGATACCCCGGGAACATCTCCTGCGCCTCCTCGTCGCTCACCGCCGGCACGATGATGCAGTCCTCGCCCGCGCGCCAGTTCGCCGGCGTCGCCAGCTTGTGCTGCGCCGTCAGTTGCAGGCTGTCGATCGACCGCAGCAACTCATCGAAGTTCCGCCCCGTGCTCGCCGGGTATGTCAGGCTCAGCTTCACCTTCTTATCCGGGCCGATCACGAAGACGCTGCGCACGGTCATGGTGTCCGCGGCCCCCGCGTCGAGCATGCCGTAGGTCTTTGCAATCGAGCCGTCGGCGTCGCCGATCATCGGGAAGTTTGGGCGCGCCCCCTGGGTCTGCTCGATGTCATCCGACCACTTCACATGGTCCTCGACGCTGTCGCAGCTCAGCCCGATCACCTTGCAGTTGCGACTCTCGAACTCTCTCTTCATCTTCGCAACCTGACCCAGCTCGGTCGTGCACACCGGCGTGAAGTCCTTGGGATGGCTGAACAGCACGCCCCAGGAATCTCCCAGCCACTCATGGAATCGCAGATCACCCTCGGTCGTCTTGGCCTGAAAGTCCGGCGCTTCCTGTCCCAGTTGGATCCCCATCGCGTGTTCTCCTGTTCTCAAATGAACCAGTTCTCTGGCGGCACCAATCCCGCCGACCCAGCCGAACCCCCACGCAGTCAATAATCTAATCGAGCCCGCAAGCCCGCGTCAATCACGCGAAGCCGAGATCGCGCAGGATCGCCCCGAGCAGCTCCCGGCGCCACCCGCTCAGCAACCGGCTCTCACCCGGATCATCCCCCAGGATCGAGGCCCCCGCGAGCTGGCGGATCTCCTTCTTGGTCGCCAGCAGGCCCATCGCGATCGATCGTTCCTCGCTCAACCGCACCACCCGCTCGCACGTCCGCTCGACCGCCGCCTTCTGCTGCTCGCTCAGGCTCCGGCGCTTCGGACGGCGTTCCAACCGATCCGCCCCGGCCCGCTCGATCACGTCAAGAATCTCACCGCTCAACTCCGCCTTCACCGTCTTGGGCACGCCCTTGGCGCTCGCCACGCCAGAAGCCGACGAGGGACGGTCCTTCGCCAGCGACAGCAGCCCCTCATCCGGCACGAACACCCGCGGCGACAGATCCCGCTCCCTCGCCGACACCTCGCGCCAATCGATCAATCGGCGCAAGACATGCCGCTGACGATTGCTCAGCGACCCCGCGCCCTCGGCCTTCAGCCGCCTCGCGTGCGGGTTGGCCTCGTACTCCTCGACCAGCTCCAGCCGCCTGCACTCGGCCAGCAGCCACTCCCGATTGCCCAGCTCGCTCGCCCGCTCCAAGAGCGCATCGCGCAGCAGCAGCAGGTATCGCACGTCATCCGCGGCATACCGGATCTGCATCTCGCTCAGCGGACGCGCATCCCACTGGCTGAACTTCAGCCCCGGGCTCAGCGTCGCCTGGGTCACGCTCTCGGCGACCGCGCGCAACGACGAGGGGTACAACATCCCGCAGAACCCCGCCGCGATCTGCGTGTCGAACACGTTCCTCGGCGGGCCCCCTCCATGGCGGATCGCCAGCTCCAGATCGGGCGTCCCGGCGTGCACCACCTTTTCGACCGCCGGATCCTGCAGCAGCGTCCACAACTCCCCAATGTCGAGATCTGACAGAGGGTCGATGATCGCCAGCGTCTCGCTCGTCGCGATCTGCACGAGGCACGTCTTTGTGAAATACGTCCGCTCGCCGATGAACTCGGTGTCGAACGCGAACACCCCCCGCTCGCGGATGTGCCCGCAGAGCTCGGCGAGCTCGTCCTGGCTCTCGATCAGCACCGCCGAGCCCTGCAAGACCAAGTGGTGATTCAGAACCTCAGGCAGCGAGCCGTTGCCCGCTTCCTCATGCAACTCCTCGTGTGCGCGCAATCGCTTCGGTCGGCGGACCCGCCGGCGGACTTTCGCATCGTCTTGTCCGGGCTCACGACACATCGAGGGTGGGAATCCCCATTCTACGTTCGAGGTGCTGCTCGCGAGGGAGCCAGTAGGGGCGTATCCCTATCATCGCACCTCTCGGAGAGCGACTGGGGAGCCATGGCGTACATTCGACAGATCGAGCCCGCGGACGCCGAGGGGCCCCTCAAGCGGATCTACGACGCCGGCATCCAACGCGCCGGCACGGTCGCCAACATAGTTAAAGTCGTGGGCCTCGATCCTAAGAGCTGCCAGGCCTCGATGGGCTTCTACGTCGCCATCATGAAGTCCGAGAACGCGCTGGAGCCGCCCACCCGAGAGCTCCTCGCGGCGGTCGTGAGCTGCGTCAACGACTGCTTCTACTGAACGCTCAGCCACGCCAGGGACTTCGGTCTGGAGTCCGAGAAGCTGGGGCGCGATCGGTGGTCGGATGTCGAGCGCGTGACGCTGGATTACCGCTCGGCGGACCTGAGCGACGCCGAGCGCGCCTGGTGCGACTTCGCCGTCAAGCTCACCCTCACCCCGGGCGCGATGGACGAGGCGGACATCCAGCGGCTGCAAGAATCCGGCTTTGACGACGAACAGATCACGGTCGCCGTGCAGGTCATCAGCTACTTCAACTACATCAACCGCATCGCCGACGCCCTCGGCGTGGACCCCGAGCCCTGGATGACCACGACCAAGGACCATTGGCTCGCCGAGAAGCGCTCGGATTGGACGTGATCGCAGGTCCGCGGATCGGCTCGCACCCCTGCTCCGCCGCTAGGCCTGGCCCGCATTCTATGGCTCGAACGCAGGAGCCTCCGAGCCCGGGAGTGGGTCGCGAAACGGGCTCGGCGCGGATGGGATCGTCCGGCGCCCTGCTAGAATGCGCCTCGGCGGGCCGGCGTCGTGCCTTCCCGCCCGAGCACCTCTGCGTGAACCGGATCCATGACAACACTGACCATGCCGAAGACCTCCCCGCTTGCCGTCCCGAGCGGCCTCGACCCGCTCGATACCTTCGCCAGACGACACATCGGCCCGAGCGAGGACGAGGTCTTGCGGATGCTCGAAGCCGTCGGCTGCGCGACGCTGAGTGAGCTGACCGATCAGGCGATCCCGTCGGACATCCGGCTGGAGCGAGAGCTGGACTTGCCCGAGGCGCTGGGCGAGGACGCCCTGCTGGCAAAGCTCCAGGAGATTGCCGACCAGAACGTCGTGCAGCGCTCGTGCATCGGCATGGGGTACAGCGCGACGATCACGCCGGGAGTGATCCTGCGCAACGTGCTGGAGAATCCGGGGTGGTACACGCAGTACACGCCGTACCAGGCGGAGATCAGCCAGGGCAGGCTCGAGGCGCTGCTGAACTTCCAGACGATGGTCTGCGATCTGACGGGGATGGAGATCGCCAACGCGTCGCTGCTGGATGAGGCGACGGCGGCCGCGGAAGCCTTGGCGATGTGCCTGAACATCTCCAAGCATCGGAGGCTGTTCGTGTCTGCGGACTGTCATCCGCAGACGATCGCCGTGTGCAGAACCCGGGCAGAGGCGCTAGGGGTCGAACTCGTCGTCGGGGATCCGCGCGAGGTGTTCACGCTGGCGGCGGACTTCGCGGGCGTGCTGGTGCAGTATCCGACGACCGACGGCCGGATCGAGTGCCACAAGGATCTGTGCGAGCGGGCGCATGAGAACGGTTCGCTGGTGGTGTGCGCGGCGGACCTGCTCGCGCTCACGCTGCTGACCCCGCCGGGGGAATGGGGGGCGGATATCGCGGTGGGCAGCGCCCAGCGCTTCGGGGTGCCGATGGGCTTTGGCGGGCCACACGCGGCGTTCATCGCGACCAGCGAGAAGCACGTCCGCCGGATGCCGGGACGGATCATCGGCGTCTCGCGCGACGCTCAGGGCAACCCGGCGCTTCGGATGAGCATCCAGACACGCGAGCAGCACATCAAGCGCGAGCGGGCGACGAGCAATATCTGCACAGCCCAGGCGCTCTTGGCCGTGATGGCGAGTATGTATGGCGTCTACCACGGGCCGGCGGGCCTGCGGGCGATCGCGACGCGGATCCGCGGGCTGACGCGGGCGCTGGCCGTGGGCTTGCGCCGCCTCGGGCACGAGGTAAACGACCAGGATCTGTTCTTTGACACGATCCGGGTGCGGCCTGACGAGGCACTGGGCACTGGGCAGTGGGCGATAGGAAGAGCCCGCGAACGTGGGATCAACCTGCGGGACTTCGGCGACGGATCGGTCGGCATCAGCCTGGGCGAGAACGCCGATCGCCAGATGGTCGACGACATCCTCGGGGCGTTCGGCGGCTCGGGCGATGAGGACATCGACGCGCTGCACGATGCGTGGACGCAGCCGGAATATCCGGGGTCGTTCGCGCGGACGAGTGCCTACATGACTCATCCGGTGTTCAACACGCACCACTCCGAGACGGAGATGCTGCGGTACATCACCAAGCTCCAGTCACGGGACCTGTCGCTGGCGCACTCGATGATCCCGCTGGGCTCGTGCACGATGAAGCTCAACGCGACCAGCGAGATGATTCCCGTGACCTGGCCGGGCTTTGCGAGGTTACATCCGTACGCCCCGCGTGAGCAGTGGGAGGGCTACGCCGAGCTGTTCGAGACGCTCGAGAACTGGCTCGGGGAGATCACGGGGCTGCCGGCGGTGAGCCTGCAGCCGAATGCCGGGGCGCAGGGCGAGTACGCCGGGCTGCTGGCAATCAAGGGGATTCACGAGCAACGCGGCACGTCCGACCGGCAAGATGCCGGTGCTACCAAACGCGATGTGTGCTTGATTCCGACCAGCGCGCACGGGACCAACCCGGCAAGCGCGATCGCCGCGGGCTTCGAGGTCGTCGCCGTGCGCTGCGACGAGCGGGGCAACATCGATCTGGCGGATCTGCGCACTAAGGGCGAGAAGCACGCACAGCGCCTCGGTGCGCTGATGATCACCTATCCCTCGACCCACGGCGTATTCGAGACGACGATCCGGGAGATCTGCTCGATCGTGCACGACTTCGGCGGGCTGGTCTATCTCGACGGCGCGAACATGAACGCGATGTGCGGGCTGTCCCGACCGGGCGATTTCGGGGCCGACGTCTGCCATTTGAACCTGCACAAGACGTTCTGCATCCCGCACGGCGGCGGCGGGCCGGGCATGGGCCCGATCTGCGCCACCGAGGAGCTCCGCCCGTACCTGCCGGGCGATCCGCTCGAGGGCGCGGCGGACAGCTCTGGCGCCGTGTCGGCGGCGGACTACGGCTCTGCCGCGATCCTGCCGATCTCGTGGGCGTACATCGCGATGATGGGCGCGGGCGGCCTGCGCAAGGCCAGCGAAGTCGCGATCCTGAACGCCAACTACATGGCGACCCGGCTGCGCGATCATTACAAGGTCGTGTACACGGGGCCGAACGGGCGCGTGGCCCACGAGTTCATCATCGACTGCCGCGAGTTCGAGCGGACCGCGGGGATCAAGATCGACGACATCGCCAAGCGGCTCATGGACTACGGCTTCCACGCGCCGACGATGGCCTGGCCCGTGCCCGGCACGCTGATGATCGAGCCGACCGAGAGCGAGGACATGGCCGAGCTCGACCGGTTCTGCGAGGCGCTGATCGCGATCCGGGGCGAGATCAGCGAGATCGAGTCGGGCGCCGCCGATCGCGGGGACAACGTGCTGCGCAACGCGCCGCACACGATCGCGCACGTCTGCGGCGACGACTGGTCGCACCCGTACCCGCGCGAGCGGGCGGCGTATCCCAAGGCGTGGCTGCGCGACGCGAAGTTCTGGCCGCCGGTGGGGCGGGTGGACAATCCGTACGGCGATCGCAATCTCGTCTGCACCTGCCCGCCGATGGACGAACTCGCGAGCTAGCGTCATGGCTCGCCCGACGATCCCCGACGCGTCCACGCTGCTCTGCGAGCGCTGCGGCTACGAGATCGGCGGGATTGACAGCGAGCTGTGCCCCGAGTGCGCCCGCCCGATCGCCGACTCGCTCCCCGAGGCCCGGCGGGGCTCGGCGTTCCAGCGCAACCCCGGCGTGCTGACGTGGCTGCGCACCGGCCGGGACATGCTGCGGCACCCAGCCCGCGAGTATCGCGCGATCCGCGTCGACCCCGACGATGGCGTGCTGCTCTGGGCGAACTGCGGAGTCGCGGGGATCCTGCTGGCCCTGGCGTGGCCGGTGATCCAGCACGATCTGATCTCGCCCGGCTCGCCCCTGATCGACTTCATGATCGTCGCGCCGCTCTGCGTGCTCGCCGTGCGATTGCTCGTCGCGATCGAGCAGTGGGGAACGGTCGTCTTCGGGCGCCGGCGCGGCTGGCGGATCACCAGGCCGATCGCCCGAGCCATCTGCGCCCACGCGGCGGTCGGCTGGGTCGTCGCGGGAGCTCTGGCGCTCGTGGGCTGGCTCCTCGGCATGCTCCTGGAAACATCGCTGCGGACGGCGGCACTCGGGGCGATCCGCCCCGTCGTGATTCTGAGTCCGCAATGGATGCCGGTGGCGGGGATCCTGGTCGGGATGCTCCTCTTCGAGACGCTCAGCTACGTCGGGATGCGCCGGATGCGGTTTGTCAATACCGAGTCTCGCCGAAGAAGGGATTCACCACGGAGTTCCACGGAGTGACACGGAGAGGGGAGCGACCGATCGCCGCTCTCATCCCCAAGTCGGACTCGGACTCCGTGCAACTCCGTGAGACTCCGTGGTACGATCTCTCTAGTGACCCGTTCGAACGAACATCGCTCCAGGTCGCGTCATACGATGGATCGTGACCGGCAGACGACTCACCAGACAGATCGCACTGGGCGATGATCGGACGGGGATCGTCCGCATCGGCGGCGGCGTTCCTGACGCCCGGGGCAACCCGACCGAGCCCGCTCCGGTGAGCGTCCAGAGCATGACCAGCGGCTACACGCACGATGTCGCCGCGTGCTTGGCGGAAGTTGAAAAGCTCGCGGCGGCGGGGGCGGATGTGGTCCGGGTCGCCGTGCCCGAGCGCAAGGACACCGAGGCGCTCAAGGAGATCCTTGTCGAGACGCCCGTGCCGATCGTCGCCGACGTTCACTTCCACTTCAAGCGGGCGCTGGAGGCGATCGAGGCGGGGGTCCACAAGATCCGTCTGAACCCGGGCAACATCAGCGATCGCGGGCAGGTCGAGGAGGTCATCGACGCCTGCAAGCAGGCCAATGGCGGAAAGGGCATCCCGATCCGCGTCGGCGTCAATGAAGGCTCGATCATCGAGCGCAAGGACAAGCAGAAGCGCCTGAAGGAACTCGGTGCGGTCTTCGGCGACCACAAGCACGGCTACTTCCTCGCGATCATGATCACTAAGCTCGAGGAGTACCTCGATATCTTCCACGAGCGGGATTTCTACGACATCTGCATCAGCGCCAAGAGCATGGACGCGACGCTCACGATCGACGCGTACACCGAGATCGCCAAGCGCTTCGAGTATCCCCTGCACCTGGGCGTCACGCACGCGGGGCCCAAGGAGACCGGCTGCATCCGCTCGGTCGCGGCCCTGGGGACGCTGCTGGCTGGCGGCATCGGCGACACCATCCGCATCAGCTACGCCAGCGATCCGGTCTACGAGGTCGAGGACGGGCTGGAGCTGCTCTATTCGCTCGACCTGCGCGAGCGCAAGGGGGCCGAGCTGATCGCGTGCCCGACCTGCGGCAGGATCCAGGTCGATCTGTTCACGCTCACCCAGGATGTCCGTCAGAAGCTCGCGGACGAAGTTGAGATCCCGATGAAGGTCGCGGTGATGGGGTGCGTTGTCAACGGCCCGGGCGAAGCCGAGGGAGCCGACGTGGCCGTGTTCGCGGGCGATCGGCGGGGCATCATCTATGTCCAGGGCGAGAAGGTCGCTAACGTGCCCGAGGCGGAGATTCTGGATCGTCTGCTCGATGAGTGCCGGGGGTTTCAGGATCGGGTGCGCTCGGGCGAGGCGGCGCTGGGCCAGAAGCGTGTGGACATCGTGCCGCCGGATCCGGTCGGGGAGGTGGGCAGCGGCTGGGAGAAGATGGCCGCCGAGCGGATCAAGGGGGCGGATCTGACGGTGGGGGAGACGTGACGTGTGCGGGCGCCCGCCCCGTGCCACAGACCGCTGCTCTGAGCGGCCGGTGCTCTCGTGCCCCCATCATCGGAGCCGCGTGCGTAAGCACGCGATGGGTGGTCCGATGCGAGCGAGGAACGTTCGTGGAAATCCGCCGAGGCCGCGCGCCATCGCCGAATCGAACGCAACCGGTTGATGTGCGACCCATCGCGAGCTTGTGCTCGCGGCTCCGTGAAGATGACCGGGCAACTCCAGGAATCACGACCCCGGCGGGCAGTCGCGGTTCGGATTGTCCGCAGGATTGCTCGGTGAAAGCTTGTAGCGGAAGTCCAGGTCGATCCAGTTGGTCTCATCCTGCAGATCCTCGGACCGTACAAACGTCGCGTGCCCATCCATAAACAGGACGTTGGCACCCGCGCCATGACGGAACGGATCGATGCGCGCGTTCTGATTATCCGCGCGGACGTGGATGACCTCCCGCACGTCGTAGAAGATCGCGATCCGCCAGTTCGTCGCGTTGTTGAAGTAGTACTGGTTGTAGTTCCTGTTGTCCGGATCCTCGGCGTAGCCGGTGAGGTAGTACACATCCGACGGGAACTGGATGTCGTAGCGTTTGTGCATTGGCTTGTATGGACGGGGACGAGCCGGTCGAATAGTGCCGTTGTCAAGCCTCTCGAATCCGAGTCCATTATTCACATA
The DNA here is from genome assembly GCA_029260315.1 of Phycisphaerales bacterium. Classification (GTDB taxonomy): domain Bacteria; phylum Planctomycetota; class Phycisphaerae; order Phycisphaerales; family UBA1924; genus S146-42. The sequence goes on from JAJDDM010000183.1 coordinate 9,392, forward strand.
GTGGATCTGATGACCATCGTCGAACCGCCGGGCGGGGTCCTTAAAATACGGCGCGTCCTCGAACCAGTCGTTCCGGATCACGTCCCAGCTCTTGAACCCGTCCATGTATGGGCGATACGCAAGGGCCCACGGCATGCTGTGGCGATCGTCTTGAGTCGCGCAAAAGTACCCCCCCGCCTCTCGGATGATGTACTCATCAAACTCATCGGCGTACGCCTGCTGCGCGAAGCCGATCTGGCGCTGGTTGCTCATGCACTGGATCATCTTGGCGGATTTCTTGCCCCCGGCGATCGCCGGCAGCAGAATCCCGATCAGCACCGCGATGATCGCGATCACGATCAGCAACTCGATCAGCGTAAATGCCCTGGAACGCATCGGCGGACCTCCTGCGCGCCTGGCGCGGCTATCCCTCACGCAGCCCCTCGGAACCGCCAGAGCATACCAGAAACACCCCGCGAGGTGTCGCAAAGAAAAGCCCCCGGCCACACTGCCGGGGGTTTCATTGGTCCTGATTGGGCTGCTGTCTTCCCCTAGCGCGGGAACTCGGGGCCGTCTCGCAGCTCGACATCCAGCCTCCTGGACGCCGACGGCGGGACGGTGATCGAGTCGGTCAGCCTCGCCCAGCGCTCGCCGGAGTCCTGGATGGCGTACCGCATCACGTCCGGGCGCGAGGGGTTCTCGGAGTTGTGGTCCTCGTAAAACTTGATCGAGAGTTGCTTGTCCACCGGGACGTCGCGCGACCAGATGACCTCGTTGGTCCGCGTGTCCACCAGGGACACCGTCTGCGGGGTGTGCGATCGGCTGACATAGGTGTAGGAGTCCGTGGACGCCGCATTTCCGCCGGCCGACCAACCGGGGTGTGCAACGCAGCCCGTGCAAATCACGAACATAACGCCCATCGTCGTGCCTGTCGCGCCAATCTTCCGCATCGTGCGTCCTCCACTGTCCGAGGCCGAAACCCGGCCTCGCTCGAGAGTCTATCGACCCCGACCAACCCGAGTCCTGAGCCCGCCCGACAGATACGCCGAGCGAACCGCCATGTTCGCCCGTACATTCGGACCATGTACCGCATCGGCCTCGGATACGACCGCCATCGCCTGGAGCCGCTTGCCCCTGCGGGGCGAGGCCGACCGCTTGTCGTCGCCGGGATGTCTTTGGAACACCAGCGAGGGCCCGTGAGCCATTCCGACGGCGACGCCCTCCTTCACGCCATCGCCGACGCCATCCTCGGCGCGATCGCGGGTCCGGATATCGGGACCTTGTTTCCGGACGATGATCCGGCCAACGAGGGGCGTCCGTCATGTGACTTTGTGGAGGCCGCATCGAGCATGGCCGCAGAGCGCGGCTGGCGTCTTGCCAATCTCGACGCGGTCGTCCTGTTGGAGCGTCCCAAGCTGGCGCCGAACCGCGACGCGATCCGCTCGAATCTGCTGTCGATGCTCGGGGCGTTGGAGCCCGAATCGATCGACGCGATCTGCGTGAAGGGCAAGACCGGCGAGGGGATCGGGCCCGTCGGGAAAGAGCGACTGATCGAGGCCCACGCCGTCGTCCTGCTCACCCGTCGCTAGTGCCTGGATTGCCAGTAGACGCTATCGCGGTTGTATCGCGTGTCCTTGTCGAACCAGCTGCGAAAGCTCAGGATGTCGTTGAACCGGCGCATCGTGGCGTGTCCGTCCATGTACATGGTGTTCGAGCCGCCCGGGTGGCGATCCCACGACAGCCGGTGGCCGCGCACCGTCGAGAAGTTGCTGGGATCGCGGATGTCATAGAGGATCGCGATGCCGTAGTTCGTGGCCCTGGGGCGGTAGAGCAGGCGGTAGGAGTCGCCGTATTCCTCGTCGCCGAAGGCCGAGAGGTAGATCGTCTCCGAGGGCTGCGGGATCGCCTGGAACTTGGTGAGCGGCTTGTACCCCGCGTAGCGGAGCCGCCCGTTGGTCTCAGTGAATCCGATGCCGTTGTTCGCGTAGTGGATCTGGTGCCATTGCGGCGAGGGATACGCCGGGCACTTGTAATACGGCGCATCCTCGAAGTGATCGCGCACGTTGTTCTGCGGGCGGTTGTTGTCGCCCAGACCGTCCCAGTAGATGTTCGGGTCGAGCAGCGGGCGGAACGCCAGCGGCCACGGGTTGTACCCGCCGATCGCGCCGATTCCTCCCGTCTCGCGAGGCTGCCACTCGTCGAACTCGTTCATGTAGGCGCCCATCGCGTGGGCGATCTGGCGGTGGTTGCTCAGGCACACCACGGTCCTTCCGCCCTCTCGCGCCCCGCTCAACGCGGGCAGCAGGATCGAGATCAACAGCGAGATGATCGCGATCACCATCAGGAGTTCTATGAGGGTGAACGCCGAGCGCGACGGGGAGGTCGTATTTCGAGGCATGGGTTCTCCGCGAGGTTCCTCACAAGGCTATCAGAATCCCAACGCGGGATCAATCACCCCGAGAGGTCCGCTTTGACGATCGCATCGACGCCCGCTTGACAGAGGCTCGGCGACGAATGATCGGCTCCGCAACGCCGGGCATCGCGGCTCCGAGCGAAAACACGAGCCTCGCCCCGAGACTCGTCCAGACCTCGCCGCGCGGGCGGCGGAGGCACCGCACGACCGCCCGGGCCACGCGATCGGGTCCCTGCATGAACCGATCGCTCCCGGCGTCGGCCATCGTCTCACCTTCGGAGTGCTCGCGCAGGCGGTCCCAGAGTTCGGTCTGCGTCCCGACCGGGTGGACGCTGGAGACGTGGATGCCCGCGCCCGCGAGTTCCATCCGCATCGCGCGGGCGAAGTGCTCCTGCATCGCCTTGCTCGACGTGTACGCGGCGTAATACGGCAGGGTGATCTTCGAGAGGCAACTCGAACAGAACAGTGCGTGCCCTCGGCCTTCTGCCCGCATCGTCTCCATCGCCGGGCGGATCAGGTTGAGCGAGCCGAAGAAGTTGACCTCGAGCAGTTGGCGGAGCTTGTCGTCGTCGGCGAGCGCCTCGCCCTCGTAGCCGTACCCGGCGTTGGCGAACACGCCGTAGATGGGACCGAATGACTCGTTGGTCCTGGCAATGACCTTACGGCAGGCCTCCGGGTCTACAACGTCGCAGGCGACCGCGATCGCGCGGCCGCCTGCGTTGTTGATCCTCGCTGCGACCTCTTGGAGCAGGTCGATCCTGCGTGCGGCGAGCGTGACGGGCATGCCCGCCTTGGCGCACGCCAGCGCGGTCGCCTTGCCGATGCCGCTGCTCGCGCCGCTGATCGCGATCGGCCTGCCTGCGAGGTCGACGGGCACGCCGGGCTTAGTCGCCGTCGATGGCGTCCTCGCCGGCCTCGCCGACGGCCTTGATGTCCTCCCCAGCGCCCTTCACGGTGTTGCACGCGGGCAGCACGACGGCCAGCGACGCGAACAGCATCACCGCGAACAGGACGCTCATCAACCGGTGGGCGAGTTTCATGGACTGTCTCCTTCTATATGGGTTCATCCCCCCGGGCTCCGTCGCCCGAAGAGAAGGGCCATGATAGCGACGATCCGGACCGGCGGTCCTCAGCGAGTCCTGCGAAGGAGCAGCCGCAACTCGTCCGATCGGGTCCACGCCGCCAGCGCGAGATAGGCCGCGAATCCGATCACGGTCATCGCCCCGAGCCGCGCGAGCGAACCGCCCCAGCTCGCGGGTTCTCCCATGAGCCGCCCGGTCGCGTAGACGAGTGACGCCATCACGCTGGTCGCGCCGATCATCGCCGGCACGCCTCGCCCGGCGTGCGCCATCCCGTCGCGGCGTCGAAGGAGAAACCCGAGCACGCAGACCTGGACGACCTGCGACGCCGCGGTCGACCAGGCAAGCCCGGCCTCACCCAGCGGCCAGATCAGCAGCAGATTCAGCGAGAGGTTGAGCGCGACGGCCCCGAGAGCGATCAGCATGGGCGTGCGTGTGTCGCCTCGGGCGTAGAAGCCGCGCACGAGCACATGGTTCAGCGAGTAGGCCCAGACCCCGACGCCGTAGCCGAGCAGCACGCTCGCCGATCTGGTCAGCCCATCGTCGCTGAAGCCCGACGCCCCGCCGAAGAGCACGCGCGTCAGATCCTCGCGGACGAGCACGAGCCCGACCGAGGCCGGCAGCGCGATGAACAGGCTCAGGCGCATCGCCTCGCCCACGGCGCGGGCGAATCGCTCGCCGTCGCCGGCAAGGCGGCTGAGCGCCGGGAACGCCGCGGTCGCGACGGCGATTCCGAAGACCCCCAGCGGAAACTGATACAGCCGCTGGGTGTACGAGAGAATCGCGTTGGATCGCTCGTCCAGGGGCGTGGCCATGCCGAACATCGTCGGCCCGAACCACGTCGGCCACATCGCGATGATCGTGTCGAGCAGGGCGTTGAGCTGGATCGCGCCCAGCCCGATCGCGACGGGCAGAAACCGCCCGAGCACGCGGCGCAGCGGCTCGTGCGCCTCCAATAGCGACCCCTTCCAGCGCACCTTGCCCCGCAGCGCCGCGGCGCACCAGGCGATCTGCGCGAGCCCGGCGATCAGGGCACCGATCCCGATCGCATATGCCGAGGCGTGCCGATCCCATTGCGGCCCGACGAAATGCAGCAGTGCCGCGCTGATGATCAGCGCGTTGAGGATGATCGGGCTTGCCGCTCCGGGTCCGAACCTGCCGTGGACCTGCAACGCCGCGGCCATGATCGCCGCGATGCAGACCATCGGCATGAACGGCAGCAGCACCATCACCAGGCGCAGCGAAAACACGCGATCGGCGTCGTGCTCGAAGAGCGTGAGGATCAGCAGGATGCCCAGCTCGCCGGCGATCGTCAGCAGGCTCGTCAGCGCAAGCAGCGCATAGAGCGTGATCGCGAGAAGCGAGCCCGCCCGCTTGGGGTCCTCGTCGGCCTCGCGGGCGTATTCGGGCAGGAACGCCGCCGCCAGCGCCCCCTCGCCCAGCAGCCGGCGAAAGAGATTGGGGATCGCGAAGGCCGCGGCGAACGCCGAACCGATCAGCGTGTCCTGAAAGACCCTGGCGGTGATCAGATCGCGGATCAGCCCGCAGACGCGAGAGACGAGCGTGAGCCCGGAGATCGTGCGCACCGCCCCGCCGAGCGAGGTGTCCGTTGTGCCGGGCGTCGAGTCCTTTCGTGCCACGTTGGGCGGATTGTCCGCACCCACCGCCCCGGAAAGCAAGCGAGGGGCTCTGTCCTGTCAACTATCCCAGGATCACGAAGAAGATCAGCCAGATGGCCAGCAGCACCGGCAGCAGCAGCGCGATCGCCCGGGCCATGTAGCCGAAGAACGACGGCATCTTGAGCCCCTGGGACTCGGCGATTGCCCGAACCATGAAGTTCGGGCCGTTGCCGATATACGTCATCGCGCCGAAGAAGACCGCGCCCAGGCTGATCGCCATCAGCTCGTGGATCCCCGGCTCATGGTCGATGAACGAGTGGATGCCTTCGGCGTTGAGCTCCTCGCCCGCAGCGGATAGCGCGACCTGGAGGAAGTTCAGGTACGTCGGGGCGTTATCGAGCACGCCGGAGAGGGCCCCGGTCGCGAAGTAGAACTTGGTGGGAGAGTTCAGGCCGAGCTCGGCACCGTGGGCCGCGAGATAGCCCAGCGCCGGGGCCATCGTCGCGAAGATGCCGACGAACAGCAGCCCGACCTCCTTGACCGGGAAGAACGTGAACTCGTTGGCCTGGTGATAGGCGGGGTTGGCGATCTTGTAGGCGGCGATCGCAACGACGACCTGGACCATGGCGCCGAGCGGAATCCCCGCCAGCGCCGGCGCGACGGGCTTGAGGGCGGGGTCCAGGAAGACCGCGCCGATGATCAGTGCCAACGCGATGATGCCGCTCATGCCCTTGATGGAAACCCCGAAGGGCTCGCTCGCGACGGGCGCCTCGCCCTCGTCATCGGACACCTTCGCGGGGCCGATCATCGTGTCGATGATGAAGAAGACCGCGAGCAGCATGCCGACGCAGACCGCCCACATGGGCCACAGGTGCGTGAGCGTCCAGAAGAACGGCACGCCCTTGAGGAAGCCCAGATAGAGCGGCGGGTCGCCGATGGGCGTCAGGGCCCCGCCGCAGTTGCTGACGATGAAGATGAACAGAACCACATGGATCGGCTTGAGCCTGCCCTTGTTGACCCGCATGAACGGGCGGATGAGAAGGACGCTGGCGCCCGTGGTGCCCACGATGTTCGCGATGACCGCGCCCACGGCGAGTAGCCCGGTGTTGACCACCGGCGTGCCGCGCCCGGAGACGTTGATCAGGATGCCTCCCGAGGCGACGTACAGCCCGCCGATGAGCGCGATGAACTGGATGTATTCCAGCGCGACGTGCTTCATCTGATACCCGCCGTAGCTCATGCCGTGGGAGTAGTCCGGCTCGTTGAAGCCGAAGAGGTAGTACGCGAGGGTGATCCCGCCCAGGAAGAACGCGAAGTCCGGGAAGTGGTGGTGCCAGAATCCTTCGTTGATGAACGGCATCAGCGCGATCGAGCCGAGCAGCACCGCGAACGGCACGACGAGCCACAGCGGGATCTGCGGTGCCGGGCCGTAGTGGTGATCGGCCTCCCCGCCGTGCGCGGCGGCGAGTGGCTCCACCCCGTCTCCATCGACCTCCGGCTCCGTGCCGTCGGCGTGTTGCTGGGGAACCGCCCCGATCGTGGTGTCGAGCTCGTCGCCCGCCGAGGCGATCTCGAAGCCATTGGAATCCTGTCCGTGTGCCTGCGAATCCGCTGCTTCGTGCTGTGAGGATTCGTACGAGGGTGGCGCCATCAGCACCAATCCCCATCCGAGCACGGCCCCGAGCACGAGGCTCGCGCACCACATCCAGGGACCCTGGATTCCTCGACGACCAATCTCATGGCTCGCGCTACTCATGTCTCGTGCTCGCTGGTGAGGGTACGGCGGTCATATCGGCCCGTCGTCGCCCCCACCCCATCCCGACCGACGCGCTGCGCACTCGGGCGGGTTCGGTTGCTCCGTCTCACGACGTGTTATCGGAATCACGCCGGCGGCGTGCGAGTCGGCTCCACAGCGCGACGACGATCGATCCGAGCACGACCCCAAGCAGATTCGCCAGAAAGTCATCCCAGGCGGTGTGTCGCCGGACGAACTGCTGGGTCCACTCATCGAGCCCCGCGTACGCCGACGAGACAACCGCGACGAGCCCGATCGCCCGCCACGAGCCCCAGGCCCCGAGCAGCTCCGTGCGGGCGAACAGGACCGTCCACAGCCCGAAGACGCTGGCGTGGACGATCAGGTCGGGCCTGGCCACCGGTGCCTCGATCGTCATGCCGGGCCAATGGGTGAGCACGCCGATGAGCACGGCGTAGCAGATGAACACAAGACGCCACGCGCCGGCGTGCCTCAAGCGTCACTCCGGACCGGGTCGCTCCCGCGGATCTCGACGACCGGCGGGTCGGCGTCGCGCTCGTCCTGGGGCAAGGGCAAATCCGCCGCTAGTTCATCGAGCGGATCGCCATTGGAGCCCGGGGCCGCGTCGTCGAGGGCTTCTGCCATCTGCGCAAGGGCCTCGGGCGCGGGCAGGCTCGCCGGGGCCGGGCGCGGGTCGCGGACCCACGCCTCCCACTCGCGCATCAGCTCGTCGGCCAGCCTCGCGTAATCGTGCGCGCCCGCGGCGGTGGGGGCGTACTCGAAGATCGACTGCCCGAAGCTCGGACACTCGGCGAGCTTGACGTTCCGCCGGATCGCCGGCTGATACACGCGCGCGAACCGCCAGGGCGACCGCTCGTCGCGCTGGTTGCTGAAGAACGTCTCCAGATCGGAGACGACCTCCTGGGCGTGGGTCGTCTGCCCGTCGAACATGCAAAGAATGACCCCGGCGACGCGCAGGCCCGGATTCAGATTCTGCGTGATCAGCGAGATCGTCTCCAGCAGCTTGCCGACGCCCTGGAGCGCCAGGAACTGGGCCTGCATCGGGATCAGCACGTCGCCCGCCGCGACCAGCCCGTTGATCGTCAGCAACCCCAGCGACGGCGGGCAATCGATCAGCACATAATCCACCCGCTCGCGCAGGCTCGCGATGACCCGCGCCAGACGCCCGTGTCGGTTCGGCGCGGACGCCAGCTCGCCCTCCGCCGCCGCGAGATCGGTCTCGCTGCCGATCAGCCACAGATTCTCCTGCGCCTTGACCAACGCCTCGGCAGGGTCGATCGACTCATCGGCGAGCAGGTCGTACACGGTGTGCGGCATCGCGTCGGTATCGACCCCCAGGTGCAGGCTCGCGTGGGCTTGGGGGTCCAGATCGACGATGCAGACCTGACGCCCTCGCCGGGCGAGGGCCGCGGCGAGATTCACGGTGGTCGTGGTCTTGCCCACGCCGCCCTTCTGGTTGATCATCGCGATGACGCGCGTCTCGGATCCGGTCCGGGATGGAAGCGCCGGGCTCAGCGCACGCTCGCCCGACCCGGACGTGTCCGCCTCACGCTGAGGTTCTTGCGCCGAGAACTCCGGAGCGTCAGGCTCGCCGCCCGGCCGCTGATCGGGCCCATCCATGGGATACGGAGAATCGCTGGGGCGGTCCATCGCCATGGACGGAGTATAGCGAAAGGTCTTACTTGGCAGCGCCCGCGCCGACAGGCTTCTCGCTCCGCTCGCGCGACGCCCTGGCGGTCCGGGGCTTGCGGGCCCTGGCGATGGATTGCTCGAGTTGCTGCTTGCGGGCCACCTTGATCGCCGCGACCACGATGTAGGACGCGAAGATCAGCGCCAGGGCGTAGATCACCCGGGCCCGCCAGAGGGTCATCAACACCCCCAGGACCGCAAACCCGGCCCCGATCGCGTACAGCGTGAACACCGCCCCCTGGACGCCCATGTGGCGTTTGAGCATGTGGTGCAGGTGCTGATCGTCCGCGCCGGAGATGCTCTGGCCCGCGAGCTTGCGGCGCACGATCGCCAGCACCGTGTCGATGATCGGGATCGCGTAGATCACCAAGCCGGCGATGACGAACTGCGTCCGCCCCCGATCGCCCAGCGTCAGGACGATGACGATCGTCGTGAATCCGATCAGCAGCGAGCCGGCGTCTCCGAGGAAGATCGACGCCGGGCGGAAGTTGTGCGGCAGAAAACCCAGACACGCTCCCAGCAGCGCGAGGCAGAGCACGATCCGCTGGGCGTCGCGCGGCCCGTCGTCGATCGCCGCCAGCGTGAGCGCGATCACCAGCAGCCCGATGGCCGCGATGGCGGTGACGCCGCTGAGCAGCCCGTCGAGCCCGTCGATGAGATTCGCCGCGTTGCACCCGCCGAGCACGAACAGCGCGATGATCGCGGCTCCCGCCCAGTAGATCAGATCGAACTGCATGACCGAGCCGTCGCTGAAAGTGATCGGGATGTTGAACAGCAGCGACTCGTTGTTGAGCATCGCACCGAGCGTCGGCGACAGAAGCCCGCGCGCGAGCTCGGTGCCGACGTTCTCCCAGGCGAGCGCGGCGGCGGCGAAGATCATCCCCGCGATCTTCAGCCTCGGGATCGTCCCCACCGCGTCGTCGATCAACCCGAGCACCAGCACGATCGTCATGCCGAGTATGATCGAGAGCGGCACCGGCTGCGGATACGTCTCGCCCCGCACCGGAAACCGGGTCTCATGAAACTGCACCAGATTGTCCAAAGGCGCCGGCAGCACGGGGGCCAGATAGCTGAAGATAATGCCGGCGATGATGGCGAGGAAGATCGCGACCCCGCCGAGATAGGCGACCGGTCGCCGGTGGCCCTTGCGCCCGTCGTCGGGGAAGTCCACGATGCCCTGGCGGATCGCGATCCAGCGCATGATCGGCGTGGCCAGCAGCGCAACCAGGAACGCGACGATGAAGACGCCGAAATACCCGTGGAAGATGTCGAGAGGCTCGCCCATCGCCGTCGCGGCGGCGTCAACCCCCTCGGACACGATTGATTCCTGGGACACGTCCAACTCGTCCGACCCGCCGGGGCCGGCAAACGGATCCGCTATGGAGTTCTGCGTACCGGTCACGGGCCACCCCGGTCCTGGATCCAACTGGCGACATCCTGGATGGTCTGTTCCAGCGTGATGGCGGCCTCGAATCCGATCGCCGCGCGGATTCTGGTGAGGTCCGGCACCCGGCGCTGGAGATCCTCGAACCCGCTGGCGAACGCCTCACTGTAGGGGATGGTCGCCACCGCCGAGGATGAGGACAGCGTCGTGATCACGAGATCCGCCAACTCGCGGATCGAGATCTCGCGATCGGAGCCGACGTTGAGAACCCGCCCCCGGCAGGCGGGCGAGCGCAGCAGCCTCGGCAGCGCCGGCGCGACGTCCCGCACGTCCGCGAAGCAGCGCGACTGCGTCCCGTCGCCATGCACACGCAGCGGCTCTCCCGCGAGGGCCGCGCCGACGAATCGGGGCACGACCATGCCGTAGGACCCGACCTGACGCGGCCCGATGGTGTTAAAAAACCGCGCGACCACGGTCGGAACAGAGCCCGCGTGGGCGTGGGCGAGCGCCAGGTGCTCGTCGACGGCCTTGGCCTGGGCGTAGGACCATCGGGCGATCGTCGACGGCCCGTAGACGACGTCGTCGTCCTCGCCGAACGGGCAGCGCGATCCCTTGCCGTAGACCTCGCTGCTCGATGCGATCAGCGTGGGCGCGCCGCCACCGTTCGCGCCGTGCGCGCTGGCAAAGCGGAGCAACGCCGCGGTCTGCTCGACGTTGATCTCGATCGATCGGATCGGGTCGTCGATGACAAGTTGCACCCCGACCGCCGCCGCGAGGTGGTAGATCTCATGAAATATCTCGCCCGGCCCGAACGCTTCCAGGGCGTGGGCGAGGTCGGCCTCGATGAACCGCAGGCGCTCATGCGCCCCAGGCAGATTGTCGCGCCGCCCGGTCGAGAGATCGTCGACGACGGTCACCGACACGTCTTGATCGAGAAGGTGCCCGACCAGGTGAGAGCCGATAAAGCCGGCCCCGCCGGTCACGAGGACACGCCGGGGCTCGGGCTCGTTCGTGTCTGCGCCGGGCGTGGGCACCGCCGATCAATCCTCCGCGTTCTGCTGGTAGGCGTGGGTGACCTGGATGTTCTTCTTGAGATACCCGCCCGCGGCGTGGCGCACGCCGTTGACCAGCACGCCCAGGAACTCGCCGCGGCTCTCGTCGAGCTCGTTGCGGAGCCTGGCGACCAGCCCCCGCTTCTCGCTGAGCGCCCGGACCACGAGCATGCTCGCGTCGCAGCGGTTGGCCAGCGCATTGGCGTCTCCGGAGACGATCGCCGGGCTCGTATCGATGATGACCAGGTCGTACAGCGCCGACGCTTCGGCGAGCAGCCTGCCCATCGCCTCAGCCGCCAGGTACTCGGCCATCCGATTCTGGCGCGACCCGACCGTCAGCACGTCCAGGTTGTCGCGATCGGTCTGCTGGACGGCGGAGTTCAGCGTCTCTGCGCCCGCGAGCACGTCGCACAGCCCGGGCTGCTCGCTGCGACCGAGCACGCGGTGGATCGCCGGTCGTCGCAGGTTCGCGTCGATCACCAGCACCTTCTTGTCCGAGGCCGAGAACGTCATCGCGAGGTTGACCGCGGTCGTCGTCGCGCCGGACTCGGGCATGCCCGCGGCGATCAGCAGCGTCCGATGCCCGGACTGCTGCATCCGCTTCTGGAGGTGCGTGCGCACCTGGCGGAACTGCTCTGCGATGACGCCCGAGGGCTGGTCGCGGAACGCCGTCTCGATCGCCTTGGGCTTGCTCGGGTCGGTCGCGGCCTGCGTGATCACCCCGACAACGCGCGTCTTGGGGATCAGCGCGATATCCGCGGCGCCCTTGACCCGTTGGTCGAGCAGCTCGCGGAGGACCACGATGACGCCGACGATGCCGCCGAACAGGAACACCCCCGCCGGCACCATCAGCTTGAGCTGCGGGAACGTCGGCTGGTCGGGCGCACTGGCGTACTGGACGACGCGGACGCGCGAGATACTCAGCCGGCGCTGGTTGGTGTCGGTCACCTGCGCGATCCAGCCGAGCGCATCGAGGTTCGCCTTCTTGCCCTCCAGATCGTTCAGGCGTTCCTGCTTGTCCATGATCGACATCGTCATGTCGTTGATGTCGCGCAGGATCGTCGTCAACTCGTTCAGCTCCTTGCCCAGCTTGTCCTTGAGCAACTCCAGCTCACCGATCTGGCGGTCGGCGATCGCGATCCCGGAGCGGTACTGCTCGATCTGCGCGCCGAAGAACCTCGGCATCTCCTGCTCTCGGGTCGTCTCCAGCTGGGCCTTCTGGCCCGCGAGCGTCGACCGGAGCTGGCGGAGCGTCATGTGCTCCTCGCCCACCTGGAGCTGGAGCGTGCGGATCTGGGCCTCCAGCTGGCTGATCGTCTGGATGAAGTACTGGATCGTCGGCTGGTTGTCGATCGCCAAACGGATGTCGTCGGGGTACTGCACGCCCCCCGGGGCATCGAACATCTGCTGGTATCGCTTGAGCTCCTGGATCATCGCGTCACGCTGGACCTTGATCTCCGAGAGGTTCACGTTGACCAGCGCAATCTCGCCGTACTTCTGGTTCGCGTTTTCCTGGACCGACTGGATGCCGTTGTCGCGCAGGATCTCCTCCCGCTCGGACTTGAGCGTGTCGATCTCCGCCCTCAGATCCGTGATCTGCTTCAGGATACTCGCGAGCTGCTTGTCGTTGTCGGTCTTCTCCTGCATCCCCAGATCGGCCATGTAGAACTCGCGGATCTTGCCGCACAGGTACGCCGCATCGCCCGCGTCCTGGGTCTTCACGCTGAGCTCGATGTACTGGGTCTCAGGAATGACGCTCGCGCGGGCGATGTCCTGGAGATCCTCGAACGCCGCGACCCGGTCGAACTGGCCCGCGCCGTCCTTGAACTTGCTCGCCCACGCGATCGCCTCTTCCTCCAGGCGGATCGGATCGGTCCGCTCCAGGAACGCCATCAGCACGCGCTCGGACGTCATCGCCACCGCCTGGGTCTTCATGAACCGCTCGAGCTCCTCGGAGTCGACCTGCTCGACCGCCTCGGCGGCCTCGGCCTTCGGGCCCTCCAGCTCAAAGATCGTCGACGCCTTGTAGATCGGGTACAGGTTCAAGAACGCGTAGTGCGCGATGACCCCGATCACGGCGCCCGCGACGATGGCCCCGGCGAACACCCAGCGATACTTCTTCAGCAGACGGACCGGATCGATCGTGACGGTCCCCGCGCCGGACGAAGAGCTCGCCGGCGCTGTGGTGCGCGCGCGGGCGCTGCTCGGAGGCATGACGCGGGCTGCGGGTGCGGTTGGCATCTCTGATCCTCATTTCGCGGGCCGATTCGCCCGATTCGATTCCGTAGGCCCTTGATCGGACCGATCTGTCAGGGCAGTGAGTCGATCCGCTCGCTCGCTTCATTCAGCAGTTCTCGATCCGCCGCCGAAAGGTTCGCGCCGTTCTGGGACCTGGAGCCGATCGCCCGCACCAGGTTCCGCGCCAGCTCCTTCTTGCCCAGCGCGGCCCGCACGATCGCCAGGTGCAGACCGATCGTCGGGTCGTTCTCGGGCGATCCGATAAGCGAGACGGCCCGCTCCAGCGACAGCTCCGCCGCATCGTCGTCGCCGCTCAGATGCTGGATCCATCCCAGCGTGTCCACCACCGCCGACTGATTCGGGGCGAGTTCGAATGCCTGTTCCGCGAACGACAGGGCCTCCTCGGGCTTGCCGAGCCCGGTACCGAGCACATACGCGATGTTGTTGTGCAACTGCCACTCCTCCGGCGCGAGCTCCAGCCCCCGGCGCCACTCGCTGACCGCCTCCTCGAAGCGATCGTGCTCCATCAGCGCCGCGCCCTTGAAGATCGTCGCCAACCGCCGAATCGTCGGATCGCCCGTCTGGGCGATAAGCCCATCGAAGATCGTCAGCGATCGGGAGAGCGATTCGGGATGCGCCGCAAGGCCGCGCGCCGCGAACAGATCCAGCTGCAGCCGAAGCTGCCCGGCCCGCTTGCACGCCTCGACCACCGCGACCAGCTCGTCCGGCGTGTCGAAGATGCGGTTCACCTCGCTGAACCAGATCGCCAGCCCCTGCGGGCTCTCCACGAGCAACGCGAACGCTCTTCTCGCGTCCTCGATCGCAAAGTCCAGCTGCCCGCCAAGCTTGAGCGCCTCGGCCCGCATCAGCAGCAGCCCGGGCCGGTCTCGCACCTGCTCGCCCAGCACGCCCAGCGCGTCCATCGCCACACGGGGGCGCGGCGGGTCCGATCGCAGCAGGGCCTGAACATACTGCGACGCCGTAGAGATATCCTTCGATCGCTCCCACGCCTGGCCGAAATACGTCGACGCACGCCCCCAGTCGCCCGCGTCTGAGAACGCCCCGCCGATCTCCTTGAGCAGCCCGATGTCGTTGGGCCTGGTCGATTTGGCGTGCTCGGCGATCTCGACCGCGCCGCGCGCCCTGCCGGCGCGAACGAACACCTCGATCGACTGCGCGACCGTCGCGTCCGTCGGCGGGCGGGCGAAGATCGCCGCACGCAGGTCGCTCAGCATGTCGTCCCGTCGCCCGAGATACGCGTTGACCTGCGAGCGCATCTGGTACGCCTCGACGTAGGTCGTATCGCGCGCGACCGCCGTCGTCAGGTCCTCCAGCGCGTCGGTCAGCAGCCGCTCGTTGCCCGTCCGCAGCGCCAGCCCCAACGCGAGCCGGGCACGCTGGGCGTACGGCCGCGCCGAGTCGGGAAACAGCTCGATCGCCCGGCGCACATGGTCCTGGGCACGATCGGTCTCGCCCATCCGCAACGCGTTCTGCGATCGCAGAAGCAGGATCGACTCGTTCCGCGACGCCAGATCATCCAATGACGCCAGGATCCGCTCGGCCTCCTCGTACTGCCCGATGCGCCCGTACGCCTCGGCGAGCCGGATCGCGTACGTCGCCTCGGGCGTATCCTTCTCACCCTCGACGATGGTCTTATACGACTCGATCGCCTCGTTCCAGAGATTCAACGTCGCCAGCCGATCGGCCAGGAACTTCTCCACCCGAAGCGTCTGCGGATCCTCCCAGCGGCGCGCCTGGCGGACCGCCTCGAGCCCGCCTTGCGCGTCGCCGTACTGAATCAGGATCTGCCCGAGCCGCAGGTACGCCGTCGGATCGCTCAGATCGCCGCGAGCCGCGAAGAGGGCCGCGATGTACTCGGTGAACTCTTCGCGCGCGCCCTCGATGTTCCCCTGGTCGCCATGCCAGCGAGCCGCCAGCGTCGCCAGCTCCATCGAATCTCCGCCCTCCCGCAGCTCGTCGATCAGCGGCTTGGCCTTGCCCCACGCGGCCAGATCCATGTACAGCCGCGCGAGCTTGGCCTTGTTCGCGCGATTCGCGGGTTCACGCTGCGCAATCGTCTCGCGGGTCTGCAGCGCCCACTGGCGATTGCCCACCTCGGATTCCAGATCGATCCGCAGATCGAAGATCACGTCGTTGCCGCGCGTCTGCTCCTGTTTGTCCAGCAGCAGCCGCAGCGCCTCCTCGGATCGTCCAACGCTCTGGAGCTGCGACGCGTAGTCGAGGATCAGCGATTGGTCGTTGCCGCGCATCGCCATCGCTCGATCAAACGTCGCAAGGCCCTCGCCCACTCGCCCGCCGGCGAACTGCAACCGCCCAAGGCGCCGGAGCAGATCGACCCGATCGGGGCGAAGATCGACGGCCTCCTCGAGCAGTCCGATCGCCAGATCTCGCTCGCCGTTGGAGGCCCGCACGTCCGCCAGGTAGATCCGCCCGCCGACTCCGTCCAGGTCCAGCCGCTGGGCGGTCTGCGCGAGCGACTCGGCCCGCGCCGCATCGCCGTCCAGCAGGGCGAGCCGGAACGCGTACTCCACCACCGAAGCGTTCTCGGGGTCGATCTCCATGGCGCGATCGACATACTCCCTGGCACGCTCGTACGCCCGTCGATCCCAGCACGCCTTGGCCTTGAGGCTGAGCTTCTGCAACTCGCTCGCGTCGCTCGCCTCGATCATCGCGAGCATCACGTCCAGCACGTTCTCGCTCGACGCGAGCATCTCCCAGAGCCTCTGCAAGTCCGCGTCCTCGCCGTGCGCGGCCAGCCCCCGCTGGATCACCTCGCGAGCACCGTCCACGTCGTCCTGGTTCATCCGGATCTGCGCAAGACGCCGGTAGAGCATGGGCGAGTTCATCCCCGTCGCGATCGCATCCTCCACGATCGCCGCGGCCCGCGCCGCGTCGCCAAGCGTGTCCTCCGAGCCTCGCTCGGCGTCCGTCGACGCCACGAGCACCGCCTGCACCGGATCCTCGATCGCAAGCTCGCCCGATCGCTTGAGGAGCCCATCGAGCGCCTCGGCGATGATCCTGTTCTCCGGCATCGCCTGGTTGAGCGGGCGCAAGATCTTGATCGCCTCCTCGTCCTCGCCGGCACGCGCATGGATTTCGGCCCGGATCATCATCGCCCGCACTTCACCGGGGTTCTGCTCCATATAGGTATCGATCCGGCGCCCGGCCTCGGTCAGATTCCCCGCACGGATCGCCAGCTGCGCGAGCATCCAGTTCGCGTCGCTATCCTCGGGCCCAACCCTGCTCTCATACTCACGCAGGAGCCGCCCGGCCTCGCGAATGTCATTCTCGGCGTACGCGATCCTCGCCCGCGCCATCAGCAGCAGGGGCGAGTCCGCCGCCAGCCGCCTGGTCATCTCCTCGTTGCGGCTGCGCATCCGATCGAGCGCGATCCCGCGGGCATCCTCGTCGTTCAGACTCTGCTCCCACTGCGTGAACGCCAGGCCCGACTGCGAGAACAGCGCCCGGTCCTGCAAGCGGAACTGGCGATACCCCTCGATCGACACCGTCTGCATCGGCCTGTCGAGGATCACCTGGAGCTCTCGATACGCCGCCTCCGGCTGGCCCGTGAGGCGCAGCGCAAACGCGCGCCCCCACCGCATCAGCATGTCCTCGGGCCTCTCTCGCACCAGCCGCTCGGTCAGCTCCAGCGCCCGCTCGATCCGCCCGGCACCCCCGAGCATCTCCATCCTCTGGAGCGTGCTGATCTCCTCAAGCCCGATCTCCTCCGCGGGCCACGCCGCAAGCAGCGCCGCGACCTCATCCACGGCCTCGATATCCACCAGCCGCTCGCCAGGCTGGAGCGGGTCGCCGATCCGCTCGCGCAGCGCCCTGCTCGCGAGAATCTCCATCTCGATCATCCGCATGATCGGATGGTCCGGATGCTCGCGCACGGCCTCTCGCGCGACATCGAGAGCGGCCTGCGCGTGCCGCGCCGCCTCGGCGTCGTTGAAGTTCCGCGCCGCTTGCTCCGAGAGGTATCGGTGCATCGTGACCAGCCCGCGGACGACCTCGTGATCGTCCGTGCGGACTGCCAGCGCCGCCCGCAGGTTCTCCTCCAGGATCTCGATCTCGTCGGGCTCCAACTGCCTCTCGCCGCTCGTCCACTCGTTGAGCTTGGGCAGCGCCATGTATCGCCGAAGCACCGCGGCCCCCTGCGGGTCCGTGCGACCCAGGGTGTCATTCGCCGCGCGCGCCCGCTCCTCGATCCTGGTCGCGCTATCCGCCTGGCGCGCGAACTCGAAGTACTCCTCCCACGCCGCGACGTCCGATCTCGCCGCTCGGGCGATCTCGTAGACCGCCCCGTACAACTGCCCGAAGTACTTGCGATACTCCGTCTGGTCGCTGGGCGTGAACTGCTCGATCGCGTCGCGCCACTTCCTGACATACACGACGTTCGAGCGTTCCTCGTTCACGGCCTTGCCGTATTCAGTGATCGCCTGCTTGATGTCCCCGTCCTCGAGCGCCCTGTCGCCCGCCCGGACATGGTCCTCGGCGGACTTGGTCAGAACGAAATACGCCGGCACGGCGAGCACCCCGACCACGCCCACGACCACCGCGCTGAGGATCGCGACGAACTTGATATTCACCTTCGAGCCCATGCCCACCTCTTCGCTCCGGGACGATCCCCCGGCTCAGGCCCCATCGCCCTGCATCTGCAACTCGACCCAATCGGGCGCACACAACAGCAGCTCGCCCAATGCCTCGTCCAGGAACGCGCCCGCGAGCTCCGCGAGTTCCTCGGCGCTGGAAACCTCCGAACTCGTGAACTGCACCTTCAGGTAGTACGCGTACTTGTCCTCGAGCTTGAACGCCAGCTGACGCACGCCCTCGGCGGTCGGCGAGATCCCCCCATTGGCCAGGAAGAAATACCCCGAGTACAGCGTCTGATCCGCACCGTGGAACTTCGACACCCGCATCCGAAGCGTCGCCGGATCGAACGGCACCCGCACGAACGCGCCCTTGCGCGCCGAGTATGTGTTCGAGGTCCGGTACCAGTAGACATCCCGCCCGCCGTCCTCGTTCTCGATCGGGCGCAGCGCCTCGGGCGTCTCCTGCGGATAGCCGTCGGTCTCCAGACGCAGCCGCGACGCGCCGTCGGTCCGCAGCTCGATCGGTATGATCACAGAGTCCGACGCCTTCTGCATCCCCGCGCCGATGAAGCACCGCTCGGGAACGTGCGGCACCGTGTCGATCATTCCTGTGTAGTACGCCGCGTGGAACGTGAACACGTCCCGCTCCGTCGGGTCCTTCGACGCGTACCGCCGCGTGACATGATTCGTCGTCCCCAGCGTCTCCTCGACCTCCGGCGTGATGATCTGGTCCTCGCCGATCTGGATGAATGACTCGGTCTCCGGGAAGATCAGCGGCAGCACCCGCGGCGCATCGACCCGCTCTTTCTTCAGATACACCGCCGCCGCGTTGATGCCCACGCTCATCGCAAGCGCCGAGCAGGCCAGCAGCCCCAGCACCACCCCGAACGCGACCGTCTGCCTCCGCCGCCCGCTCACGAATCGGCCCTCTCACCCGTGACGATCCGGTTGAGCACCCACGCGATGAGCATGTACAGCCCCAGCGCCGGCAGCAGCAGCAGCGTCCCGATCAGCGTGTGCGAGTCCCCCGCCGCCAGGTTCTGGTCATACAGCGTCACGAACCCCAGCACTGCGACGCGCACGACGTTCATGAAAACAGCCACCGGCACCGCCAGCAGCAGCAACGCGATCCGCTGCCACCACTCCCGCGCCCCCAGCAGCGCCACCGCGCCGGCAAGAGCCACGAACGCGACGACCATCCGCATCCCGCTGCAAGCCTCGGCGACGTTCATCATCCGGCTCTCGCCGCCGACCAGGATCTCCAGCTGATTCCCCTCCAGGTTCACCCCATAAGGAAACACGGCGCTGCCCAGGCTCAGCATTACATACGCCCCCTGCGAGGCGATGAGCTGCAACCGGAACGTCATCTCGATCATGATCTGCTCGGAGATCGTGATCGCAAAGACCAGATAGGCGATCGGCAAAAACAGGATCCGCATCATCCTCGTGCCCAAGAGCGTCAGCGCGACCCCGAAGATTGTCAGCACGAACGCCGTGCCGCTCAGCATGTGGTTCGGAAGCAGCAGCACGAAGAACGCGTAGCAGACCAGCCCGAGCAGGATCGGCATCAGCCCGGGCCAGAAGACCTCCGGGCGGATCCGCGCCAGCTCGTCCTTGCGCAGCCAGATCATGTAGCCGCTGATGAACGGGATCACATACGCGTGCCCCCAGTCCTCGATGCTGTTGGAGCTGAACTCGTTCTGCTTGGCCAGCCAGCGATAGAACAGCCCGACCAGCGCCAAGCCGATCGCGACGGTCATCAACGCCCCGCCCGGCGTGAACAATCCAAGCACCGATCGCTCCACGCTCTGCGCGTGCGATTGGGTCGTGTGCGATGGCGCCTCCGCCCGTGACAACGAGTCCTCCTTCTAAGGCCGCTCCGAACGCTGGTTTCCCACGCCGAGAACGACTCCTACGTCGCCCGCGGGGGCGAGAGTTCGCCCCTGCAACCTCTGTCGGGCCTCACAACCCCTGACTTCATGCAAGGTCTACCGGTTCGCGGTCGGGCCGAGCGCCCACCGCGCCACGCACCCAGACCCGCGAAGGTGCATGTTAGGTGACCAACGCGCGCGGTCGCCCGCCACACGAACAGATGTTGCCGCCGATCAGCCGACGCCGAAGACTCAGAAGTTCCGATTCGTCGGCGGGGCGCCGAACACGTCGTTGCCGAAGTTCCGATCCAAAAGGAACCCGAACCCGTAGCTCGAGCGGAAACCCCCGCGGATCACCGCCAGCGGGAACGCCCAGAAGTTCGTGCCCACGATCACACGATCGTTCGCCTTGAGGTAGATGTCCGGCTGCGTGCCCTCCTCGATTGCCCGCAGGTTCACCCGAACCCACGCCTGGCGATCGCCGGGCAGCATCCGCACGATGTCCACCCGCTCAGGGATCGCAAGCCCCCCCAGCCCGCCGGCCGAGTCGATCGCCCGCGTGAGCGTGAACTGCTTGGCAAGGTTGTACACGCCCGGGCGGGCCACATGCCCGCGCAGGAACACGTTGCCGATCGGCGCTCGCGGCACCCGCACCACGTCCCCCGGACGGATGACGATGTTGTACCGCGCATCGCCCTCGATCAGCGGCTGGATCGGGACCCGGATCACCCGCTGGGTGACGATCGCCTCGCCCTCCTGTCCTCCGCCGCCCTCAAGATCGTCCCGCCGCACCATCACCCACTTGCCGTCCAGGTACATCCAGGTCGCCCCGCGATCTCCGCCGGCGCCCTCGGGCCGAACCTGCTCGGGCTGCTGGCGGTTGTCGTCCACCAGCGGCACCGCTGGCTCGCGCCCGGGCTGGAGCCCGTTTCGTCCGATACCGTTATCACCCGTTGCAACGAATGCGCCCGGCGACCCGCCACCGCCGCCCGGCGGATCCGAGAGATCGTCGATGATCTTCAAGAGATCCTCGCCGGCCTCGCCCGGCACCTGCCCGCTCTCGTCCGGGTCATCCGCTCCAGGCAGCGTCCGTTCGCCCGGCGGCGTCGGAGGCTGCGTCTCGCCCGCCGCCGGCCCCGTCAGAGGCACCTGGCGAATGACATACAACTCCTCGGCGTCCTCATTGAACGAGCCGCTCAGGCTCAGGGCCTCCAGCAGCCGGAAATCCGTCTCCGGAATCACGAACGTGCCAGGCCCCGAGACCGACCCGATCAGGCTGTACGTCTCTTGACGCCTCGAGAGCAACACCACCGAGACCACTGCGTCCGCCACGATCGGCTGCGCCGCCTGTTGGATCGCCGTCTCCGCCTCGTCGCGCGTCAGGCCCGCAACATACACAGGCCCGATCTGCGGCAGATCCGCGAATCCACGCGCGTCCACGATCCTCGGCAGCGTCTCCGGCACGCCCGGGGCAAACAGCCCGAAGATCGTGATCTCGATCTGCTCGCCGGGGCTGATCCGGTAGTCCTGGATCTCCGGAATCAGATCATCCGGCGTCACGTCCGTGTACTCGACCTGCGTCCCCGACTGGTCCTCAATCACCGCCAGGCTCGACAGAATCGGCACGGTCGTCGGGGTCATCTCCCACCGCCCGATCTCGCTGGGATTCAGGTACGAGTCCCAGTTACAGCCGCCCATCATCAGCGCGCTGGCCGAGACAGCCATCCCGCAGGCCAGACGCAACGCGAATCCTTGCCGATCGGCTCTCATGCCGGGCTCCTCTTGCTCTATAGGGCCGATCGCCGAACGGCACACGCCCGAAAACGGTCTTCGGCTCTCCCCCAGCCCCCCATCCATTCCAACCCGTCAACGCACCGAATATCGGTCCGCAGGACCAAACCTATCGCCTCCAAGCGGGCGGTCAAATGAGACCATCAGACGAGCCACGCCCCCGCGGGGTTCGCGCCCGCTCACTTCTCGGACTCAATCGGCAGGATCGACCGCCCATGAACAGTGCTGTCCAGTGCTGTCCAGCGCTGTCCAGCGCCGAATCCATCCGGACCAATCGGGACGCTCCGTCGAGCCGACTACAGTCTGCCATGACCCTGGCCCAAGGCCCAGCCGCCACCCCGAAAAACCCCGCCCAGATGCGCCACCCGCGCCCTCTGGGAGGCGACCCGCTCCGTCGCGACCTCGCCAGCGTCCACAGCCTCTCAGGTATGGTCCTCAATAACGCAGGCGGACCCCAGCAGTCTCTCGTCAAGCGCAAGCCCAAGTGGCTCAAGGCCAAGCTCCCTGGCGGTCCGGAATACGAGAAACTCCGCAGTCGCATCGCCGACCATGGCCTCCACACCGTCTGCCAGGAGGCCGGTTGTCCCAATATGGGCGAGTGCTGGGCCCGGGGCGTCGCGACCATCATGATCCTGGGCGACACCTGCACCCGCTCCTGCGGCTTCTGCAACGTCAAGACCGGTAAGCCCCAGCCCGCCGACAGGGACGAGCCCCGGCGCGTCGCCGAGACCCTGGCGCTGATGGGCCTCAAGCATGTGGTCATTACGAGCGTCGATCGCGACGACATGAAAGACGGCGGGGCGGGCATCTGGGCCGAGACGATCCTCCGCACCCGCGAGGCCTGCCCGGAGATGTCCATCGAGGTCCTGATCCCCGATTTCAAGGGCGATTGGGGCGCGCTCCAGATGGTGATCGACGCCCAGCCGCACATCATCAACCACAACCTCGAGACCGTCCGCCGGATGTACCCGGCGGTGCGTCCCAGCGCCAAGTTCGACCGCAGCCTCGAGCTGCTCCGGCGTGTGAAGGAGCAGGGGGGCGTCGCCAAAACCGGCATCATGGTCGGCATCGGCGAGAAGGACCGCGAGGTGCTCGACCTTCTCGACGACGTGCTCGAAGCGACCCGGGTAGATCGGCTCTCCGAGCCGATACCAGCCACGAAGCCACAAAGCCACGAAGCCACGAAGGGCTCGGATTCCGAACCCCAGACCCCAGGCCCCAGACCCCAGACCCCAGATTCCTGCGACATCCTCACGATCGGGCAGTATCTCCAGCCGACCCGCAACCACCTGCCGATCGATCGCTGGGTGCATCCGGACACGTTCGCGATGTATCGGCAAGAGGGGTTGGAACGGGGGTTCAAGGTCGTGGAGTCCGGGCCGCTGGTCCGCTCGAGCTACCACGCGGATGTGCAGGCCGATGTGCTGACGGGGATCGAGGGCGAACGGGCTCGCACAACTACTGAAACGCTCAACTCGCTTATCTACAGAAGAGCGTAGCGGTATGGACATTTCGTATACGCTGAGATATACTGAACTGTGTAATCGAGCGATGGCGTTGTAGGCAACCCGGCTGTCTACGGCGTAGTTTATGTTCTTTTACGAGGAGTTCTCAGAGCGTGCTGGCGATGGAGAGGCATCGAGCCGGACGGCATGACTCTGAGGTGAATCCGGCTTGCCATGGACGGCATTCGCGCGCACGCCGCGCGAAGTCGGCACAGGGCAGGCTATTCACCTCGGAGGTAGGCAGATGCCATCAGAGGTTCGATTCGCCGCGCTGAAGCGCCGACTAGAGGAACATGGCTGGACGCTCGACAGGATCTCGGGATCGCACCACGTCTTCATCAAAGAAGGCGAAGACCACCTCTCGGTCCCGGTCCACAAGGGCCGGGTCGGCCCGGGGTACGTCCGCAGGTTCGAAAAGCGCCTCGGTATCGCGCTCCGCTGACGGGCTCACCGCCGCCGAGCGCAAGCATCTGAGCCGCCCCTTTGACGAGAAGATCCTCAAGCGAGCTGGAGAAATCGCAAAGGCATATCGCTTGGTGATCGAGGAAGATGAGGATGAGGGGTACTTCGGCTGCACCGTCGAACTTCCCCTGGTCATGGGCGGCGGGAAGACGATCAGCGCCTGCGCCAAGAGCGTGCTCGAAGCGACGATAGCTGCTGTCGCCACGATCCTGGAGCATGACGAGACTCCGCCGTCCCCCGCGCGCGATGGCAAACGCGACCAGCAGGTCAACATCCGCCTCACCGCCGAGGAGAAGCTCCGGATGGAGGAGGCCGCCCGGCGCGAGGGATTCCGGGGACTCTCGGATTTCATCCGCTCGGCGGGGCTCGATCGCGCCGGGTGACCCGCGCCGGCGCGCGTGCCGCTCGCCGTAAGATCGTCCGTGGATCCCGCAACCGTTCAGGACCTGCTCCGCCGGATCGAAGAGAAGGATCTCTCGACCGCCGCACACACCTGGCGTGTCGTGCTCTACACCCGCATCCTCGCCGAGGCGTTCGGCGCCGACCGCGCCACGCTGCACCAGATCACCCACGGCGCGGCGATGCACGACATCGGCAAGCTCGACCTCCCGGGCGAGATCCTTCGCAAGCCCGCCCGGCTCACGCCGCGGGAGCGCGAGATCATCAAGCTCCATCCCGCGGCGGGCTATGCGCGCTTGATCCACCTCGACGTGGAGGATGAGCCCATCCTCGATCTGGTCAAGCACCACCACGAGCGCTGGGACGGCCTCGGCTATCCCTTCGGGCTGTGCGGCGAGCAGATCTCCGTCGTCGCCCGATTTTTCGCCGTCATCGATTCGTTCGACGCCCTGACGAGCATCCGCCCGTACCGCCAAGCGATCGGCAACGACGCCGCGACGGTGGCCATCAATGAGCTGATCGCGGGCAAGGGCACGCGGTATTGGCCGGACGCGGTGGATGCGTTCTGCGATCTGTACCGCCGAGGGACGCTGGATTTCGTGCTCCACTACTTCAACGACGAGTGCGACGCGGGGGCATTCAAGGCGTCGGATGTGGATGCGCTCTTTCATTCCGGCGGGTGAGGGCTTGCCGAGCGGGTCCGTCGAGCAACTCTCGCCGATAACTTCGCCAGCCGGCGGGCGCGCCACGACCGCAAGGATACGGCGTTCATTGCCGATAACCGGCGCGCATTGGAGCGGTCGCCCATTTGGGGCACCATATCCGATCTATGCAGGGTCGAAGCCACCGCCAGAGTGGAGAACCGCTTACCCGCGGAATAGCCGAACTCGATATTTCGACTAATATGAAACCTCAATCAAGAACCGTTCGAATCGCGGGCACGTCACTTCTTGCCGGCGGGCTCGTCGTGTTCCTTGTCACCAGGGACGGCAGCCCGATGCTCAAATCGAGCGCCGCCGCCCAGATGCAAGGGCCGAGAGACACGGTGACCCTCCAGGGCATGGTCCGCGATTTCAAGTCCGATCATCCCGACTTCGGCCTGGGGCTCTCTCCGCTGGACGGCCACTACGCCGGGCTCATGGCGCCGCGGCTGGGCACCAACGGCCGCCCGGTCTTCGTCGGCGCAGGACGCAACGTCGTCGATCAGTTCCGCGACCGCGACGACAATCGCATCAAGCCCTACGGCGATCGGGGACTCGTTGGCGGCCACTTTGACATAGACGTTTTCGCTAGCCTGGAAAACCGCCAGCGTTATCACAAGCACGAGTTCGACGACCGGTACGACACCGCCACCATCAATATCGCCGGTTTCGAGGAGTTGCTCTTCGACGATATCTGCGCCGGCTATCCGAATCTGCTCAGGGTCGAGGTTCTCAACCCGCACAACTCGGGCCTGGGCCAGTACGTCTTCGAGACAGACGACGTGTACGAGACCGGCGCGATCGCCGGCGGGATCACGCGAACCTTCTTTGCCGACGACGTCTCGCAGTTTGCTGTGACATTCCAAACACTGAGTAGGATGCGGGGTACCAAGCCCGGGCAGGCTCAGAACGATAGTGAGGATCGAGATGATGCATTCGCAATCCGCCTATTCGACACTTTGACAGACGAAAAGGTCTACGAAATCGTGGCCTACGAGCACGTCGGCAAGGACGACGACGACGCGTGGGACTTCTACTCTCCCGACGACCGCGAGGGCGTGGACGCCTGCGGCGACCCCATCGACGACCGATCGGGCATATTCGGCGCTCCGGGCAACGGGGCTATCACAGACGCCGACTCCTTCAACGAGTGGTACCGATACACCCCCGGCACCAATCTAGAGAAGCCCCACGGCGTCGTCCTCGAACGCGACCCCAACGGCGTCTACTCCTTCGAGACCGACCGCTTCTACCCCGTCGACGGCGAACTCTACGGCAACGAGGGCGAGGCCAACAACAGCTACTTCACCTACTCGATCAGCGCCACCGGCATCTACACCGCCTGCACCGATCAGTTCATCGAAATCCAGAGCAGCGACGATGTCTGGGTCTACATCAACGGCGAGCTGGTCATCGACATCGGCGGCGTCCGCACGCCCTCGGCCCAATACTTCGCGCTGGACCGCCTGAACCTCGCCGACGACGAGGAGTTCCAGATCGACGTCTTCTACGCCAACCGCGGGCGGGCGCCCGACTCGGTCTTCCGCCTCAGGACGAACATCGAGTTCCCCACCTCCGAGCTCACCATGCCCTCCATGGCCGGGTGGGACTGAGCCGGGGCTCATGGAACTACTCCGTGGCGCTCGCGCCACGCGCAACACCATGACCGTCCGGGCCGGCGCGTCCTCGATGGGGGCCGCGCCGGCTTTCTTGCGCCCTACGCCCCGCTCATCGCGTGCAGCAACGCCGCCATCTCCTCGGGCATCGGCACGACGCTCAGCCGATGCTCCCGCAGCAGCACGAACCCCTCGAACCGCGTGTCGCCCTTGATCTCGCCAAGCG
>JAJDDM010000184.1 GCA_029260315.1 Phycisphaerales bacterium
CCTCGCTCAACCGCATCGTCGGCGAGGATATCAAGGTCATCACCGTCGAGGACCCCGTCGAGTACCACCTCGACGGCGTCAACCAGATCCAGGTCAACAACAAGGTCGGCCTCAGCTTCGCCCTCGGCCTGCGCTCCGTGCTCCGCCACGACCCCGACGTGGTCATGATCGGCGAGATCCGCGACAAGGAGACCGCCGAGATCGCCGTCCAGGCATCGCTCACCGGGCACCTGGTCTTCAGCACGCTGCACACCAACGACGCCCCGGGCGCCACCACCCGCCTGATGGACATGGGCGTCGAGCCGTTCTTAGTCTCCTCCAGCGTCGAGGGCATCCTCGCCCAGCGCCTCGTCCGCAAGATCTGCGACGAGTGCCGCGAGAGCTACACCCCCGCGCCCGCGGATGTCCCCGACGGTCTCGAGCTTCCCAGGGGCGCCAAGCTCGAGCACGGCGTCGGCTGCCGAGCCTGCCGCGACACCGGCCTGCGCGGCCGCCTCGGCCTCTTCGAACTCCTCTTGCTGGGCGACACCGTCCGCGACATGATCATGCACCGGGCCAACTCGCGCGAGATCGCCAAACAAGCGCTCAGCGAGAACGACCTCGTCACCCTCCGCCACGACGGTTACGAGAAGGTCCGCGAGGGCAAGACGACCATCGGCGAGGTCGTGCGGGCCCTGGCGACCTGATCGGGCGACCCAAATAGCAGCCACGCGGGGGAACGCCGCCAGAGGCTCCCAGCCTGGCAAGCCGGGCGCGCAAACACAACCACGAGTGTGAGAATGTGAGTCCCTTTGCAGGAATCGTGCGGGGCCGGCCCTCGCCGAGCCCGCACCTGAGCCGTGTTACTCGAGCCCACCCTTGAGCCGCTCAAGGGCCTTGGGCTGGGCCTGTGCCGCCATTGTGGCAATCACGGCCCGATCCAGCGGGTCGATCGACACGCCCGCCCGCAGCATCCTCGCCAACGCCGTCGGCCGGAGATCGCCCAGCGAGAACTGCCTGGAGTTGGCGATCGCCGGAATCGTGAACGCCGCGATCAGCGGCGCAAACTGCCCGATCGCACCGCCCATCACGCTGGTCTGCACCAGCATCGACCGATCGCCACGCCACTCGGTGATGTAGTCCTCGCCCTCCCAGTAACTGCCGCCGACCGACGCGCGAGCCCCGTCCATCAACTCATGGAACGGCGGGACGACCAGCCCCGGATCACGCAGCCCCGGCGAGCGCACGCCGTTGGCGACCGCCGAGCCCAGCAGACACGCGAATGGATACCCGCTTCGCCCGAGCCGCTGAGCGTCGAGGTAGTTGAGGCTCACATAGCGCCGCCCGCCGTCGAGTTGCTCGGTGAAGGCCTCGTTGGTCGCCAGCCCGCCGTCGCCATGCCCGTCGGCCTGGTTCGCCGCGGCGATCACGCTCTGGGGCGTCGCGCCGAGAATCAGCCAGTCGTCGGTCAGCGCCAGCGAGAGCTCCAGCGGGATCGGGATCCCGTTGAACCGCAGGCTCATCAGATCCTGCCCGCCGTGGTTCCACGACGCCACCGAGACGTACCGCGCCGCGTGCTCATTCATCTGCGCCGCCTGATTCGCCAGCCCCGCGAGCTTGGCCAGCGTCCCCGCGAGCCGGTCGCGATCGCCCACGCCCAAGAGCACGACGCCCGAGAGCAGCGAGCCGCCCCCGGTGCTGTCGGAGGTGTACGCCGCGACCGCGTCGCCCATCGCGCCGAAGACATCGGTCCGGACATCGATGCCGGTCTGCTCGCGGAACTGCGCGAGGCCGTCCTCAATCGGCAGGCCGAACTCGCCCATCATGTCCAGCGCCTCGTTGAACTGGTTGAAATCGAACCGGGCGGCCGACGCCATCACCGCGTCGCCGGGGATCGCCCGCAGCTCATCGCGGCGCAGCGGCTCGATCGGAAGACCCAACGCCTCTGCCGCGTGGCGCGAGTCCACCATCGAGAATCGCTCGACCGAGTACTCATCGGTGTACCCCGCGTTGTAGTCGATCTTGATCGTCCGCTCGCCGATCAGCCCGCTCTCCTCCATCGACGAGAACGCCATGTCGAGCTCGGGCGAGTCGCCCATGAAACCCTCGGCCATCTGGCGACCCATCTGTGCCAGCGGGTTCAGAGCCGCGAAGTCCATGTGGGCCCGCACGATCGATGTCACGCCATCGGGCGAGGCCGGCAGCGCGTCGAAGCCGTCGCTCGGGTCATCGACCGCGCCGAACTGCATGACATAGCCCCAGCCCCCCCCGGCGTTGGACGGCCCGAAGTGGACCTGCCCCGCCGGCGTCGCGATCTGGCTCATCCCCTCGAATCGCTCGCTCGGGTCGATCGGGAATGGCGCGTCGGACATCTCCAGCAGACCCATCAGCGTCCGGTGCATCGACCGGGCATCCTCGGCGGTCTTGGTGTCGACGCTGAACGTCACGCCGTAGCCCATGAGCTGCGAAGTGTCGTCGTGGTTGTAGGTGATCGACATCCGGCCCTCGCGCGCGATCAGCGTGAGGATCATGTCGATCACCGGGCGGGCCTCATCAGGAAAGTCCGGGATCTCGCCCGGCAGCTCGTTCAGCCTCGCCGGCACCATGTTCAGGGCTCGCGCCAACGCCGCGTCCTTCTCCGACGGCGCCCAACTGCTGATATCCGCCTTCTCGATCACCAGCAGCGGCTGGACCTGCGCGAGCAGGCTCGGGGTCATCAACCCCACGCCCGCCAACGCGGCGAGCCCGCCGGCCAGCGGCTTGGACATCTTGCTGGTTCGGTGCTTGCTCTTCGGGGACTTCGTGCGCGGCATGGTTCTCTCCTTGTGCATTGGGCGGTTCGAGTGCGACGCTCTCTGTTTCATCCGAAGTCCGGGGTCCGGATTTCAGGGCCCCGCACCGCTCCACTTTTTCTCGGCTATCGACCGCCCCCCCGCCCCGATCGCCCCGGTTTGACCTTACACCCCACCTTCAGGCGAGCGCGGGTGCAATCATCCGGTCTTGGACGATCCCCGCCGCATCCTGCTGATCCGCCCGAGCGCCCTGGGGGACGTGTGCCGGACGGTCCCGCTGCTGGTCAGCCTCCGCCGAGCGTATCCGGCGGCGCGGATCGATTGGCTGGTGCAGGATGGGTTTGGCGACGCGATCCGCCACCACCCCGACTTATCGGGCGTCGTCCCGTTCGCCCGAGCTGAACTCGGGCGCTCGATGAAACGAGCCAACCCGATCCCGACGCTTCGGTTCCTCCACGAGCTGCGATCGGGTGCGTACGACCTGGCCATCGACGCCCAGGGCCTGTTCCGCAGCGGGCTCTTCGCACGCGCGACGCGAGCCGGGCGGCGCATCGGACCGAGAGACGCACGCGAGGGCGCGGCGAGGTTCTACTCCGATCGCGTGACGAGCGGTCATCCGCACACTGTTGATCGCATGCTCGCGCTGCTGAACCCGCTGGGCATCGAGGCGGCCGGGGACATGCGCCTGTACACGAGCGACGAGGACCGGGCGTGGGCCGAGGATGTCTGCGACGGTCGATCCCCAATCATCATCGCCTCCACGAGCCGCTGGCTCGCGAAGCGCTGGCCCGCGGAGCGGTTCGCGACCATCGCGCGCGAGCTGGCCGGCGAACACCTCGTGGTCATCGTCGGCGGGCCAGCCGAGCACACGCAGATCCAACCCGTTCTCGCGCTCGCACGCACGAGTGAATCCGTGCTGGACCTCGTCGGCAAGACGACCGTCGCCCGCCTCATGGCCCTCATCGAACGCGCGAAGCTCGTGATCGCCAACGACTCCGCGGCGGTCCACATGGGCGTCGCCTTCGGCCGCCCTCTCGTCGCGCTGTATGGCCCGACGAATGTCGCCCGCGTCGGACCCTACGGGCGCGCGGCCGACGTGATCCAGCACCTCGAGGACGGCGATCGCCTGGAGCACAAGGACGATGCACGCATCACGATGATGGAACGCATCGCCGTGGAGGAAGTACTCGAACGCGCCGTATCGCGCCTCGCGAACACCTCGACCAGCCCGAAGCGCGAGCGAGGAGAATCGCACCGGTGACGCCCAGTATTCCCGAGAGGGGCGCTCGGACAGCGTTGTTCGACGTGGCTCCGCTTGGGTTGCAAATGAACCCTTGAGGATCCCGGATGCATCCTCCTTCGCTTGCGCTTCAGGCTCGCAGGGCCTTGTCTCGCCCTACCCGTTCTTCTGCGCAAAGTCCTTCATGAACCCCGCCAGCGCCTCGCACCCGGCCTCCGGGAACGCGTTATAGATGCTCGCGCGCACCCCACCCACCGAGCGGTAGCCCTTCAGCCCGTCCATGCCCTGCTTCTCAGCCTCGCTGATGAACCTCTTCTCGATCTCCTCGCTCGGCATCCGGAACGTGATGTTCATCAGCGAGCGATCCTCCGCCCGCGCCGTCCCCCGATAGAAATCGCCCGCGTCGATCTGGTCATAAATCAGCTTGGCCTTGCGCTCGTTGCGCTCCTGCACCGCCTCAAGCCCGCCCTCGCCGAGAATCCACTTGAACACCTGCCCCATCAGATAGATCCCAAACGCCGGCGGCGTGTTATACCGAGACCCCTTCTCGGCGTGCAGCGCATACCGCAACATCGACGGCAGCTCGCGCGCGGGCTTGTCCAGCAGGTCCTCGCGCACGATCACCAGCACCGTCCCCGAGGGCCCCAGGTTCTTCTGCGCCCCCGCGTAGATCAGCCCATATTTGGTCACGTCGATCGGGCGGCTGTACATGTCGCTGGACGTATCGCCGACGCGGAACGCGCCGTCGGGAATCTCCGGCACGTCCTTCATCTGCGTGCCGAAGATCGTGTTGTTGGTCGCGAAATGGACGTACACCGGGTTGTCGGAATACCCGATCGCGTTGCCCTTGGGGATGTAGCTGAACTGCTCCTCCTCGCTGCTCGCCGCGACGTGCGCCGTGCCGTAGAGCGGTGCCTCCTTGTACGCCTTCTTCGACCAGTTGCCGGTCACGAAGTAATCCGCCGTGCGGTCCTGCGGCAGGAAGTTCGCCGGCACCATGAAGAACTGCGTGCTCGCCCCGCCCTGGAGAAACAGCACCTTGTAGTTGTCCGGGATACTGCCCACCGCCCGGCAATCCGCCTCGGCCTCCTCGGTCACCCGATCGAACGCCGGGCCCCGATGGCTGTGCTCGCAGATCCCGATCCCCGTGCCGAACAGGTCCCACAGGTCGTTCTGGGCCTGGCGGAGCACCGGCTCAGGCAGCGTGCCCGGCCCGGCGGAATAGTTGAACACACGCTCTGTCTTCCGCGCCCCACCCCGGCTTGCCATCGTCGTCATCGCTCGTCCTCTTCTCTACTTCGTTCCTGTGCTCATCGCGCCGCGGACGCGAGCAGGCTCTCGTTCACGCAGTTCTCCAGGCGACCCTCGCTCTGGAGCGTATTGACCAGCCGCACCGTCTCCTCGGCGACCGCGTTCTGCGCCTGGTCCGTGCTCGCCCCGCAGTGGTGCGTCGTATACACGCCGGGCAGGTCCGCCATCGGCGTCGCCCACGCCACGTCCTTCTCCGCCGGCTGGTCCTGGTACACATCCAGCCCTGCCCGGATCCCCTTGCTCTTGACCGCCGCGATCAGCGCGGCCTGATCGACGACCCCGCCCCGCGATGTGTTCAGGAAGATCGCGCCGTCCTGCATCGCGTCGAAGAACGCGCGATCGCACAGCCCCTTGGTGTGCTCGTTCAACCCCACATGCACGCTGATCGCGTCGCACCGCCTCGCCATGGCCAGCAGATCCTCGCGCGAGTCGCCCACATAGCTCGCCCCCAGCCCCGTCGCGATCGGCCCGTCGGCCGTCAGCGACCACGCCCGCACGGGCATCTCGAACGCCGTCGCACGCCGAATGAGCGCCGAGCCGATCGCCCCGACCCCCAGCACGCCCAGCGTTCTGCCTTTCAGCCCGCTCGCCCTGGAGAACTCCTTCTTGTTCCAATGCCCGGCCTTGAGCTCAGCGCACTGGTCCGGAATCCGCCGATCGCAGCAGATCAGCAGCCCCATCGCCAGCTCCGCGACCGCCACGGCGTTCATCCCCGGACAGTTCGCAACCGGAATCCCCGCCTCCCCAGCCGCGGCACAGTCCACGTTGTCATACCCCGCCCCGGCGCGGATAATCCCGCGCAGGCCCCCGCCGGCCTGAATCACGCTCGCCGGCACCTTCGTCGAACGCACCACCAGCACATCGGGCTTGAACGCCGCGATCGCCTCGGGAAGCGTCTGGGGCTCCAGATCCGGGTTGACCTCGACCGCGTGCCCGCCGGCCCGCAGGGCGTCGACGCCGGAGGTCTCGAACTTGTCAGCGATCAGCACGCGCATGGGGGCCTCCGGGGTGGACTAAGGGGTGTCGATTGTACGCTTCGCGCACGCGGACCGGGTAGATCGGCTCTCCGAGCCGATGTTCCGGGTAGAGTCGGCTCTCCGAGCCGATGTTCTCCGTCGTCCAACCTATCGGCTCGGAGAGCCGATCTACCCACGAACTCACCACGACCACCGCAAGAA
>JAJDDM010000185.1 GCA_029260315.1 Phycisphaerales bacterium
CGCTCAGACCACGGCACCGCATGGCGTCGATGACGGAGATGAGGGCGAGGTCGGTGTCGCGGGTGCGCAGGCCTTGGGCGAGGGCCGCGGGGGGGGCGGGGAGGAGTTGGAGGTCGGGGAGTTTTTCGAGGCCCTCGATGAGGGGGAGGGTGTTGAGGTAGCGGACGACGCCGAGACGGGTGGGGGCGGGGCTGGTGGACATGACAGATCGTATGGGTTCACGGTCGGGGGTGTCGGGGCTCACTCGGGGGTGGGGATTGCCCGATACTGTTGGGTATGGCACAGCGCACGAATCGTGGAACGGTGCTCCTTGGCGGGGGCGGGCACGCGCGGGTGGTCGGCGAGTGTCTGCGGCTGATCGGGATGCCGGTGGGCGGGGTGTGTGATGATGACCCGACGCCGGCGGCGGGCGAGCCGCCGCTGAGTCTGGCGACGCTGGGGCCGTTGAGTTTGTTGATCTCGGATCCGGGGTTTCTGGCGTCGCGCACATGGATGCTTGCGCTGGGGTCGCTGGAGCTGCGTCGGCGGTTGCTGGATGCGTTGGAGGGTGTCGGCGAGGCAATCAGCGCGATCCATCCGTCGGCGAAGGTTTCGCCCAGCGCGACGATCGGTGAGGGGACGTGGGTTGGGCCGGGCGCGATCGTGCATACGGCGGCGGTGGTGGGCGAGCACGCGATCGTGAACTCGGGAGCGATCGTGGAGCACGACTGCCGGGTCGGGGAGAACGTGCATGTTGCGCCGGGTGCTGCGATCGGCGGGGACGTGCGGATCGGCGCGGACACGCTCGTGGGGATCGGGGCGCGGGTATTGCCGGGGGTGCGGATCGGGGCGGGGTGTGTGATCGGGGTGGGTGCGGCGGTGGTGAACGATCTTGCGGATGGGGCGCGGGTCGTTGGGGTGCCGGCGAAGTAGAACGAGTGAGGGAGTTTGACGGACGAGCCCGACGCGCGAGCGAGGGGGTTTGGTCAGTGTGCGCAGTCGTTGCAGGCCGCCTCGCTTGCGCTTCGGGCTCGTATCTGTGTGTTCATTTCTCGATCTGGTTGCGGGTCTCGCGGGCGCGGCTGAGCAGGCCCTCTTCGAGCTCTGCGGGTGTCTGGGTCTGCTCGAGGTTGGGGGTGAGCTCGAAGTGCCAGTCCTCGCGGCTTTTCCAATCGATCGGGATGATGCCGGTGACGAGGTCGAGGCCCGGGTATTCATAGATGGGGGCGTCGGCTTCCTTGGCCTCGTGGATGGGCTCGTAGCCGTCGAGTTCGAGTCTCACGTCGTAGACGCCGTAGAACTTGAAGCCGGTCTGGACGGGGGTGCGGCCGATCTCGGTGTCGTTGATCCAGACGCGGGCTCCGGAGGGCTCGGAGGTGACGGCGATGCGCCGATCGACGCAGGCGGGGAGCAGCAGCAAGAGCGGAATCATCAGGAGGATGGGGCGCATGGGCAGAGGATAGCGGATTCAGGTTGATGCGAGGGAGTGCGGGGATGGGTTGCGGGGCATGGCGGGACGATCGGGTTGCGCGGCGGTGGGGCGATTGCGGTGGAGATGTTCTGCGATCTGGATGGCGTTGAGGGCCGCGCCCTTGCGGAGTTGGTCGGCGCAGACCCAGAGGAGCAGGCGGCGGGGGTCGGTGGGGTCGATGCGGACGCGCCCGATGAGGATGTCGTCCTTGCCGGTGGCTTGCAGGGGGGTGGGATCGGAGTCGGTCATCAGGCGGACGGCGGGTGCGATGCGCAGGGCGTGTTCGGCCTGCTCGCGGGTGATGGGCTCGGCGAGGTCGGCGACGATGGCCTGGCTGTGGGCACGCTCGACGGGGACGCGAACGCAGGTGGGGGAGATCGGGATCTCGGCGGGCCAGATCTTTGCGGATTCGTCGATGATCTTGCGTTCTTCCTGGGTGTAGCCATGCTCATCGCGCGGCGACTCGTGGGGGAAGACGTTGAAGGCGCAGGGGTGCGGGAAGACGCGGGGCGCACGGGGTTTGGCGTCGAGGGCGGCGCGGGTCTGGTCGCGGAGTTCGGCGATCGCTTCGAGGCCCGCGCCGGAGACGGCCTGGTAGGTGCTGAGAGTGATGCGCTCGATCGAGAAGCTGCGCCGGATGGGTTCGAGGGCGGTGAGGAGGAGGATGGTCGAGCAGTTGGGATTGGCGACGAGGGTGGGGCGGTCGTCGAGGAGCTCGGCGTTTATCTCGGGGACGACGAGGGGGACGCGCGGGTCGAGGCGGAAGGCGGACGAGTTGTCGATGACGGTGACGCCGGCGCGCAGGGCGGGCGGCGCGAGCCTGCGGGATGTTTGCGCATCGACGCAGAAGATCGCGGTGTCGAAGGCGTGCCATGCGTCGGGGGTGATCTGCTGGATGGGGACGTGTCCATCGGCGTAGGGCACGGTCGTGCCGACGGAGCGGGGGGAGGCGAACGCGCCGATGCGATCCGCTGAGACGGCGCGCTCGGCGAGGATGGCGAGGGCTTCGAGGCCGACCGCGCCGGTCGCGCCGACGATGGCGATGCGATGGGGGAGTGAGTCAGACATGGAGGGGCCCCTTCTGCGCGTGGTTCCGGGCGTGGCGGCGGTGTGGGTGTGCGAGCGTGCCTGCGGCGAGCGCGGTGTCGGCGCGGCTGAGTTCGAGGAGGTCGGCGAGGACGGACTCGCTGGTGGGCCAGCGGCCTGCGCCCTTGGCGCGCAGGATCTCCATGGAGCCGTCGGTGCGTTCGATGACGATCGCGTTGGATTCGGCGGGCAGGTCGTAGAGCGGATCGGTGGGTTCGACGGATTCGAGGCGGATGCGCAGGGCGGTCGCGTCGAGCGTTGCGACCTGGCGGAGGCGGGATCCCGGTGCGCCGGCGATGGCGTTCTCGGTGATCGCGCCGTGTTGCGCGTCCGCCGGAAGAGTGGACGGCAGGGCGAGTGTGCGGGCGAGGACGCGGAGCTTATCGAGGCTGTCGCGCCCGTCGAGGTCGCGTGCGGGGTCGGCCTCGGCGAGGCCGAGGCGTTGGGCTTGGGCGATCGCCTCGGCGAGCGAGTTGCCGGCGTGGATGGATTCGAGGACGAAGTTGGCGGTGCCGTTGAGGACGGCGCGGATGGAGCGGACGGGTGCCGCGGCTGCGCGTTCGATCGCGGGCAGCGCGCCGCCGACGGAGGCCGAGGCGAGGAGGGTTCGGTTGTGGGTGTTGGTGAGCGATTCGAGTTCATCGGCGTGTTCTGCGAGGACGGCTTTGTTGGCGGTGACGACGTGGGCGCCTGATTGGAGGGCGGCGCGGATGGCGGCGCGGGCGGGTTCGAGGCCGCCGAGGGCTTCGACGACGATGTCGGCACCGCGGCTGGCGAGTTCGATCGGGTCGGTTGTGAGCAGCGATGGGTCGATGTCGTCGTGGCGTGCGGGGTCGCGGACGGCTGCGCCGATGATCTCGAAGTGGTCGGGGAGGTCTTGGAGGAGGTCGAGGACGCCTCGCCCGACGGTGCCGAGACCGAGCAGGGCGACGGTGCGCCTTCGCGGCAGGTCGGGTTCTGCGCCGAGCACAGATGGAGCGGGGGCGATGCGTGTGGGGCGCGTGCCGTTGACGCGCCCGAGCTCGAATGAGAGGTTCACGGACTGGGCGAAGCGGACGGCGCGGTGCTGGACGATCGAGCCATCGGTCGCGAGGGCGTCGGCGTAGGAGGCTTGCTCATAGCGCGGCGGGCACGGGCCGGGGCGTGCGGGGTCGGCGGTGTAGAGGCCGTCGGCGTCCTTGATGAGGCGGCAAAGGCTTGCGCCGAGCTGGTGGGCGAGGAAGAGGGCGGTGAGGTCGGAGCCGCCTCTGCCGAGGGTGACGGTTTGGGCGGATTCGTCGGTAGCAATGAAGCCGGGGACGACGACGGCGGCGTGGCTCTCGAGGAGGTTGTTGATCGGGGCGGTGTTGAGCGAGGTTGGTGTTGCTTCGAGCGGGTCGCCGCGGGCGATGAGGTCGCAGGCGTGGGGGAGCAGGGTGCTTGCGGGGACGCCGGCGCGGTCGAGGTGGAGCGCGAGGAGGGACGCGGCCTCGATCTCGCCGGTGGCGATGTGGGCGGCTCGGGCGAGGGCGTGGGCTCGCGTGTCGGGCGCGCTGGGCGCGCGATCGCTGACGCGGTCGCATTGGGTAAGCAGCGCGTCGGTGCGTCCGGCGAGCGCGGAGACGACGGCGAGGACGCGATAGCCGTCGCGCCGCCAGCGGTAGATATCGTGGACGGCGATGCGCAGGCTCTTCTCGCAGGCGAGGACCGAGCCGCCGAACTTGAGGACGATCAGAGGGTGGCGCATGAGAGCACCTCCTCGCTGGCGTCGCTGGCGTGATCGGGCAGGCGATCGAGGGCCTGGGCGAGGTCGTCGATGATCGCGGTGGCGGGCTCGAGGCCGACCGAGAGCCGGAGGAGGCCGTCGGCGATGCCGACTTCGCGGCGCTGGCCGGGCGGGACGTCGGCGTGGGTCATGGATGCGGGGTGGGTGATGAGCGTGCTGACAGACCCGACGTGCTCGACGAGCGTGCAGAGTTGCAGGGCCTCGACGAGCGTGCGACCGGCGTCGATGCCGCCCTGGAGTTCGAAGGAGACGACCGCGCCGTGCTTGTGGGCGGGCTTGCCCAGGTGCTGGCTCTCTGCGATCTCGCGGTCTCGCCCGGTGGTGAGCGAGGGGTGGTAGACGGCGGCGACCTCGGGGCGTTCAGTGAGACAGGCGGCGAGCCAGGCGGCGATCTCGGTCGCGGATTCCGCCTGGCGCTGGATGCGCAGGGGTAGTGTCTTGAGGCCCTGGGTCGTGAGCCAGGCGTCGAAGGGAGTCTGGATCGCGCCTGTACACTTGCGGATGAAGCGGAAGCGTTCGAGGAGGGATTCGTCGCGGGTGATGAGCGAGCCGCCGAGGGCGGCGGAGTGGCCGTCGATGAACTTGGTCGTGGAGTAGACCGAGATGTCCGCGCCGAGATCGAGCGGCTGCTGGAGGATGGGGGTCTGGAAGGTGTTGTCGATGGCGAGCAGCGCACCGGCCTCGCGGGCGATCTGCGCGCAGGCGCGGATGTCGGTGATGTCGAGTGTCGGGTTCGCGGGCGTCTCGACGAAGAGGAGCTTGGTTTGCGGGCGGATCGCGGCGCGGATGTCGTCGAGATCCGTGCTGTCGACGAAGGTGGCGTCGATGGCGAGGTTGGGGAGGAGTTGTTGGAGCAGGCGGGTGGTGCCGCCGTAGCAGGAGCGCCCGCAGGCGACGTGGTCGCCGGCCTGGAGCAGGGCGAGGAACAGCGCGGTCTCCGCGGCGAGGCCGGTGGTGAAGCACACTGCGGGCGGGGCGTCTTCGAGCTGGCCCAGGGCGCGTTCGAGGTCGGAGACGGTGGGGTTGGAGACGCGGGAGTACTGGTGGTCGGGGTTGGAGCCGACGGTGGTGCGCCGGAAGGTGGTGGATTGGGCGATCGGGGCGACGAGGGGGTCGCCGTCGCGGAGGCCTCGGGCGATGGTGGGGCAGAGAATTTCGGGGTTGATAGAACGTCCCATGCTGTGAACTCCTTCACAGCATCGCGAGCGTCCAGTGCTGGCGTGGAACGGGACGACAGTCGTCCCTGGTTTGATGAGTCCTGACCATTCCCCTGGTGGGGGGGCCTGTCTCATCCGCATCGTTCCCCACGCCGGGGCTGGCCTCGGCACCGTGCCCCGGTCTCGCTTGTCGAGGGGGGGTCGGTTGCCGCCCGGGACCTTGGAGGCATCCCGGGACTCTTGATGCAATGGGCGGATGGTACCTTGTCACGGGGGCCCGTCAAGGGGACCTGTTGATGATTCGGCGAGGGGGATCGGTCGGGGCGGGTGCGCGGACCGGTGGCGCCACTGAGTTATTCGAAATTTGTCAGGGGTGATTTCCGATGGAAGAGGTGTGAAGAGCAAGCGACCCAAGATCGAGGGGATCAGCCATATCGACCCGTCGTGGGCGAGCCGGGTGCCCAGGCCGCGGTTGCGGCACCTGGTGCGCAAGCCCGAGACGCGGGGCGGGATGTTCGTGGTGTGGATGTATGCGCAGGTGGCGTTGTTTCTTGTCGAGCTTGTGCTGCTGGTGGGGTGGTTGGCGTTGATCTTCGCGTTGACATTGGGGGAGGCGGTGGCTGGGTAGTGGAGGCCCTGGCGCGAGCCTGGGCTTGGGCATGGTTGATGGTGACGTGCGCGTCTTATCGCTGCGCGATGACCGGCAGGATGCCGGTCCCACCGTGGAGGAGCCCAGGCTTGCGCCAGGGTCTCTATGCGGCTAGGGGCAGCCGGCGACGAAGAGGTCGAGGTAGGCGAAGAAGTCTTCGCTGTCGATCGTGCCGTTGCCGGTGATGTCTGCGCCCGGGTCGCCGGAGGCGAAGAGGTCGAGGTAGGCGAAGAAGTCGTCGGAGTCGATGACGCCGTTGCCGTCGAGATCGGCTCGGCAGGCTTCGATCAGCGTGAGGAGCTCGATCGGGCCGTAGCTGCGCGAGTCGTCGAGGGTCTGGAGGATGTCGCCGGAGGGCGAGACGCGGAAGAGGCCCCTGCCCTGCTCGAAGGTGGAGTCGCTGGTGACGAGGAAGGTGCCGTCGGCGAGGGCGTGGACGCCGTCGGGGTCGCGGAAGTCGAACTGGTTGAGGACGTTGCCGTCGGGATCAAAGAGCGTGATGCGATCGGCGCTGCCGTCTTCTGCGATGAGGACGTTGTCGTCGGGGAGCTGGTCAATATCGGGGACCGAGGCGGTGATCTGGAAGGGCGAGAACTCGCCGAGGTTTTCGCCTGTTGTCGGGTCGAAGCGCAGGAGGCGGCGTTGGCGGATGTCGGCGACGAGGATCTCGCCGTTGGCGAGGGTCTCGATGGCCTGGGGTTGATCGAGGGTGGGGGGATTGGAGCCGAAGACGAGGGTGCCGAGGGGGTCGTTGTTGAGCCCGTCGGGCGTGCCGTCTTCGAAGATGAAGCGGTGGATGTCGTTGGTGTCGTCCCAGTCGGCGGTGATGAGGTGCGCGGCGTCGAGCGTGACCGTCATGCCGCGGATGTTGTCGGCGGGGTTGGGGTCGGGGGTGTTTCCGGCGTAGACGCCGAGGAAGACGCCCTCGTCGGAGTAGCGTCCGATCTTGCCGTCGCCGCCGGGCTGGGCGACGAGGACGGATCGTTCGGGGCCGGCGGCGAGTGCGGTAGTGGAGAGGAGTTCGCCGTTATCGGGGAAGTTGGTGTCGATGAACGCGCCGATGACCTGGCCTGTGTCGGGGTCGAGCAGGTTGACGCCAGTGGGCAGGCCGTCGAACTGGATGACCGCGAGCAGCAGGTCGTCTGCGAGGGCCGGGGCGGCGAGCAGCGACGAGAGGGCGAGCGCGGCGGGAAGTTGCTTTGATCGGGGCATGGTCGATCTCCTCATCCCCCCGAGAGTTCGAGGATACTCGGCGGGGGGGCGGACGATCAAGGCGAACGTGCGGATGGGGGTCAACGGGCTCCATGAAGCCGGGTCTCTCCGGCTCGTCAGGCATGATCCTCAGAGCTCGTCGAGCTTCTTGAGGAGTTGCTCGGGGGTGAGGTTCTCCTGGAGTTGCTCGTCGATGAGGGCGACGGGGGCGGTGCCGCAGGAGCCGAGGCATTCGAGTTCGATGAGGGTGAACCTGCCGTCGTCTGTGGTCTCGCCGACGTCGATGCCGAGCTTGTCCTTGACGGCCTGGGTGAGTTTTTCGTGGCCGCAGAACTCGCAGGCGATGGAGCGGCAGACGGCGACGACGTGCTCGCCCTTGGGCTTGAGCCAGTATTCCTCGTAGAAGCTGGCGGTGTCGTAGACGTCGGCGGGGGCGATGTCGAGGGCTTCTGCGATCTCGAGCATGGCCTGCTGGGGCACCCAGCCGTGCTCGTGCTGGACTATGTGCAGGGCCGGGAGGAGGGCGGCCATCGAGGTCTCATAGCGCGGCATGATCCGCTCGCGCAGGGTGCGGCGCATGGCGTCGGTGAGGTAGGGCTCTGCGCGGCGCTCGACGCGCATGGTGGCGGAGTTCTTGGTGATCCAGGCCATAGGGGGTGATGGTAGGGCGGGAGAGCGACGGCGAGGATGGCACGGATTCGGGCCAGGGGGGCGCGCTGTGGTCCGGTGCGATGGAGGACTGGGTAAGAGGGGGTGATTGTGCGGGGGTGCGGGCGGGCGATCTGGAGTCCGGGCTCGTGTTTTGGCTGGCATGGAGCGACATAGACGCGAGCCGGCGGCGTGGGTGCCGGCACAAGGGGATCACCATGCAGAGCAGCCGCAAGCCGACGCCCGCCGCGGGCCTTTTCGATGGTCTGGAGTCTCTCGAGCAGCGCCGCCTGTTATCGGCGGACCTGACCGGGAGCACGCTGCGGGTCGAGGGGACCGACGCCGCGGATGTGATCGTGATCGAGGCGGGTGAGTCGGGCGGGGAGGTGATCCTGAGCGGTGTGGACGGCGTCGAGGACGGCTCGCTGTTCTCGGGCGTGGATCGCATCCGCGTGCGGCTGGGCGATGGCGACGACTCGGCGACGGTCCTGGGCGCGATGCGCACCACCGATGGGCAGTTCATGGATATCCGGATCGCCGGCAATCTGGGCGACGATCAGCTCTTCGGCGGCGACTCGCTGGACACGCTCATCGGCGGGCCGGGCGATGACGTGCTCGACGGCGGGCTGCACGACGACGAGCTGCGCGGCGGGGCCGATAATGACGTGATCCGTGGCGGCGACGGGGACGACTTCATCCAGGGCGGACGCAACGCGGACGTCGTGCGCGGTCACGACGGCTCCGATCAGCTCCTCGGCGGGCGTGGGTTCGACGAGGTGATCGGCGGCGGCGGAAGCGACAATGTCAATGGCGGTTGGGGCAACGACATGATCGTCGGCGGGGCCGGTAGCGACGCCATCCACGGCGACAAGGGCAGCGATGTTCTTCGGGGCGGCGGTGGCGCGGACGAGATCCACGGCGACGGCGGGTCTGACGATGTGCTCGGCGGGATCGGGCGGGACTGGCTGTTCGGCGGCGAGGGCGACGACTCGATCACCGGCGGCGACGGCAGCGACACGATTCTCGCGCCCGCCGTCGAGGTTCGGGATCGCTCGGACGAGGACGCCAAGTGGACCGATGCCCAGGGCAACGAGCTGGACTTCGACGGCTTCAGCGACGACTTCTGGACGGCGCTGGGGACGGCGTCGGACGCGCTGCGCAGCGGCAACGTCGATCGGATCGACAGCACGCTGAGCGAGCTGTCGGGCGCGCTGAACGAGCGGGCCGACGCGTTCTTCGATCTGCTGGGCGAGGTCGTGGACGACGCGCCGGTGAGGCCGCAGACGTTCACGCGGTTCGAGCAGACGGTATCGCGGGTCGCCGAGAACGTCGAGCAGTTCTTCGTGGATCTGGCCAATGAGGTCGTGGACGACTCGCAGGATTCTGGCGGCAACGGCACGAACGGCGATGGCGGGAACGTGGACGAGCCGATCGATCTGACATTCCTCGAGGGCGAGCATGTGCCGCCGGCGTTCCTGGAGGCGATCGACATCCTCAAGGACGCGGCCGGGGGGGAGCTTCCCGAGGGGTTCTGGACGGACGCCCGGCGCTTGCTGGACAACCAGGGGCGATTCCTGGCACGCCTGGAGACGCTGACGACGACGCTGTCGATCGAGCAGCTCGACGGGCTGAAGGATCGCGTCGATCTGCTGATGGAGGCGCTGTTCGATGACGGATTCGACCCGCGGGTGAATCCCGACGCGTTCGCCGCGGAGGTGCGCGTGCGGCTCGGCGAGGAGTTCACCGATCTCGGCGCCCAACAGCGCACGGCGCTGGAGGACGTGATCGTTGCAGCCGCGCGTCGCGATTCGGCGGCGGAGAAGCTGGAGGAGACGGCGACGGGGCTGGTGCAGGGCGAGCTGCCGGAGGCGTTCTGGGAGGCGTGGGATCGCGCGGGCGATGAGGCCAACGGCATCGTCGACGGGCAGTTCCCCGTCGAGTATGAGAACGCGATCGGGATTCTCAGCGATCTGCTCGACGGCGAGATTCCCGGGACGTTCTGGGATCGCCTGGATGCGTTCATGATCTCGATCGGGCGGACGGGCATGGCGTTCGATCATGTGCTCGACACGATGGACGACGCGACGCGGTCCGAGCTTGCGCCGTGGATCTTCGATCTCGTGGATGAGCTGCTCGACGCGGGCTATGAGCCCGGCGCGGACGTGCGCGTGCTGATGTTCTCGATCGATCAGGAGATCGCCGGGCGGTTCAGTGATCTGAGCGACGAGACGGTCGGCGCGATCGCGGCGTTGCTGAACGCCGACGTCCGCGAGCATCAGCTCGAGGAGGGCGTGTTCGATGTCGTGATCGATCTGCTGGGCGGTCAGCTGCCGGTGGAGTTCATTGAGGCGTGGGAGAGTGCCGAGGGCGACTTCTCTGACGAGTTCGGGTTCCTGTTCCAGCCGCACGTCCCGCCGTCGTTCATCGAGGCGGTGGACATCCTCAGGTCGAACATCGATGTCGAGCTTCCCGAGGAGTTCTGGGATGTGGCGCGTCGATTGGCGGACAACCAGCTTCGGTTCCTCGAGCGGATGGAGACGCTGAACGCGCTGCTGACACCCGAGCAGCTTGACGGGCTGCGGGATCGCGTGAACGTGGTGATCGATGGCATGATGAGCGACGGGTTCGACCCGCGGGGCGATCTCGACGCGTTCAGCGCGGAGCTGCGGGCGCGTGTTGATGCGGAGTTTCAGCAGTTGACGGTTGAGCAGCGCGACGCGATGAGCGGGGCGATGACCGCCGCGGCCCGGCGCGACTCGGTCGCGATGGCGCTGGAGGCGATGGCGCTGGACCTGGCGGGCGGGGAACTGCCCCAGGAGTTCTGGGACGCGTGGGAGCGTGCGGGCGATGAGGCAAGCGGGCTTGTGCACGATTTTTTCCCGCCGAACTTCGACGGAGTCTTTGAGGTGCTCGGGGGCATCGTGGACGGCGAGATTCCCGATGCGTTCTGGGATCGCTTCGATGCCTACATGGTGTCGCTCGGCGCAAGCGGCGATGCGTTCGACGGGGTGATGCAGACGCTGGACGATGCGCAGCGCGACGAGCTTGGGCCGTTCGTCGAGGAGCTGGTGGACGCGGTGCTGGACGCGGGCTTCGAGCCGGGGATGGCGTTCGAGGACTTCTTCGGGCAGGTCGATCCGGAGCTGGCGGCGAGATTTGACGGGGTGAGCCCCGAGACGTTCGACGCGATCACGGGCCTGACAGAGGCGATCTTCCGCGAGGACGCGTTCGAGGCGGCGGTGTTCGGTGTGGTCGCCGATCTGGCCGGGGGCGAGGTGCCCGAGGCGTTCTTCGATGCCTGGGACGCCGCCGACGAGCATGGCGGGGGCGTGCAGGATCTGATCGGGCTCGACGGGGAGATGCCGGGCGAGTTCTTCGAGGCGCTCGATGTCGCCCAGTCGGTGCTCAACGAGCCGCTGTCCCAGGAGTTCTTCGACAACGTCGAGTTGCTGATCCAGTCGGTGGGCGAGTATGCGGGCCGGTTCGGCGATGTGCTGTTCACCATGAGCTTCGAGGATCAGGATCGATTCGCGTTCGCGTTGCTGGATATGAGCGAGCAGGTGATCGGCTCGGGCTGGGACGGCTCGGCCGACACGCTGGACGGATTCATCGATCAGATCGGTCCGAACCTGCGGGCGCTGTTCAACGGGCAGAGCGAGCCGACGCGAGGAGTGCTGCGGGCGTTCTTCGGCGAGGGCCATCGGCGCGAGGCGCTGGCGACGGCGGTGGAGACGACGCTGCTGGACGCGGCGGGCGATGCGATGCCGTCCGAGTTCTTCGAGCTGTGGGAGATGGCGGGGGACCAGATGCTGGGCGCCTGAGAACGATGAAATGAGATCCTCGAGCCCGGGCCGAATGGTCCGGGCTTTTTTTAGAGTTGCGGGAGGCGTCGTTCTGGGGCGGTTGCGCGGGCTGGGCGGGCAGACGCATCGGTCGATCGGCTGGGCG
Organism: Phycisphaerales bacterium; assembly: GCA_029260315.1. Taxonomy (GTDB): domain Bacteria; phylum Planctomycetota; class Phycisphaerae; order Phycisphaerales; family UBA1924; genus S146-42. The sequence goes on from JAJDDM010000185.1 coordinate 11,916, forward strand.
GCGGACGGGCTGATTCGGAGCGTTGGCCTGTCGGCATCCGCCGCGGGAAGGGGAGACGCATGCGCAGCGCTCGGGGGGCAACTGGCAGGACCACGGACCATCATCGGCTAGGGGCCGGCGGCGAGGAGGTCCGATTGGAATCGTTGGAGCCGCGCCGGCTGCTGTCGGCGGTGTTCGACGGCGAGGTCCTGCGGATCGAGGGCAGCAGCGGCGCCGACGCGATCGTGATTCAGGCCGGGCAGAGCGCGGGCGAGGTCGTCATGTTCGGCGTGGCGGGCGTGGACGACGGCGCGTCGGTCCAGGGCGTCGATCGGGTCGTCGTGAGCATGGGACGGGGCGATGACACCCTGGCGATCGAGGGCGCGCTGCGCGCCAGCGACGATCGCGCCATGCTCGTGCGGGCGTTCGGCAACGGCGGAGACGATCGGCTCGTCGGCGGCAACGCACGCGCGGCGTTCTTCGGCGGCGCGGGCGAGGACTTCCTGCGCGGCGGGTTCCGTCGCGATCGGCTCTTCGGCGGCGTGGACGACGATGTGCTCGCGGGGGGGCGCGGCGCGGACTTCCTGCACGGCGGGGCCAACGCCGACCTCGTGCGCGGGCAGGGCGGCGCCGATGCGATCTTCGGCGGGCTGGGGTTTGACAGGCTCATCGGCGGCGCGGGATGGGACGATATCCGCGGCGGGCTCGGCGACGATGTCGTGCTCGGCGGCGGGGGTGTGGACACGCTATTCGGCGGCGCGGGCGACGACCGGCTGCTCGGTGGGCTCGGCGCCGATCGCCTGCACGGCGAGCTGGGCGAGGACCAGCTCCTGGGAGGGCTCGGGCAGGATTGGCTCTTCGGTGGAAAGGACACCGACACGCTGCTCGGCGGCGACGGGCGCGACACGTTGCTCGGGGCGGCGGGCGAGGCCCTGGATCGCTCGGAACTCGACGCGCCGTGGGTCGATAGCGACGGCAACGAGGTGGATCTCGCCGCGTTCAGCGACGAGTTCTGGAGCGCCCTGGAGATCTCCAGCGATGCGCTGCGCGACGACGCGGTGGAGGATCTGGAGGTCGAGCTCGATCAGCTCGGGATCGCGCTCGATGAGAACGCCGAGGCGTACTTCGATCTCTTGAACGAGACGCTGGAGGACGAGGAGGTCCAGGCGGCGGCGATGGACGCATTCTCGGATGTGATAGGCCAGCTCGGCGATGAGTTCGATCAGTACATGGCCGATCTTGCCGACGATCTCGTGGATGACCTGCGCGACGGGTTCGACGATCTGGTCGGCGGGCTGTTCTAAGTTCTGGTGGGACTCACCGAGGATCGGCGGGCGGCGGCTGCTCGGTCGCGGGATCTGAGCCTGTGTCCAGTTCTATGTCGTGTGCCCCCGGGCTGAAGCGCAGCGGGGCGAGCAGATCGGCGTGGGGGCGGAACTTGCCGTCGGGCGCGCGGACGACGCTCTGGCTGTAGACCGCCGGCGCCTCGTCGAGGTCGTCCTCGGGCAGGGGCGGGAACTCGGCCATTTTGCCCCAGCGCACGCACTGGACGGGCGTGCCGTCGGGCGCGCTGAGCAGGACCCAGTCGCCGGCGTTGGCGAAGCCGGTGAGGTTGGAGTCGTTGCGGGCGGTGAAGACCCAGGCGTCGTGGAAGAGGTCGTGCTTGCCCGGCGGGGCGCGCCGGTCGTCGCCGACGGGGCCGACCCACTTGCACTGGTGGCCGTTGAAGACCACGGCGATCTCGCCCGGGGCGAGTTCGAGGGCGGGGAAGCGGAAGCGGAACCGGCCGAGGTCTTCGGGGTTGCGGTCGGTGAGGGTGTAGCCTCGGAGCTGGATGGGGTGATCGTGGGGATTGAGGATCTCGACGAACTCGTCGCCGGCGGCGGAGCGGGAATTATCCAGATTTGCGTCACCCTCGTAGGTGGGGACTGCGTACAGAACCTCGGTGATGAGCGGGTGAGCCTGCGCCTTGCCCTGGATGGGCGAGGAGTGGGGCGGATCGCGGGTCGGAGAGGTGAGCGGAAGACAGAGCGTGGCTAGGATGCTTGCGGGCACCGGGGCAGTGTATCAACGCCCCGGACCGCTCCCAAGAGGGGCGGGAGAGGACCGCGGGGGAGCCCCGCCGCGGCAGGCCCCGGCCGGACCCCGGCCGACGGGCCCGAGACCAAGGGACATTTGAGCAGCGAAGAGGAATGAGGAGGCCCACGATGGGTAGGCAACGTCGAGGGGATGATCGTGCGATCGAGGCCATGCTGGAGCCGCTGGAGCAGCGTGTGCTGCTGAGCGCTCGCCTGCTGGACAGCGGGATGCTGGAGGTCTTCGGATCGCGGGATGGCGAGACGATCATCTTGCAGGAGTCGGTGGGCCAGATCGGGGCGTTGCGGGTCTTCGGCGTGCCGGGGGTGAGCGACGGGACGGTCTTCGAGGGCGTGCGCAAGGTCCGGCTGCGGATGCGCGCGGGCGATGATCTGGCGCGCGTCGACGGCATCCCGCTGGACACCGAGGGTGAGGTCATGCCCGTGATCATCTTCGGCGGGGCCGGCAACGACGATCTGGAGATCGTGACGACCGACGGCAAGCTCGTCGGCGGGGCGGGGCGCGACACGCTGTTCGGCGGGCCGGGCGAGAACAAGCTCGTCGGCGGGCCGGGGCCGGACTTCCTCGCCGGGGGTGGGGGCGATGACATCCTGGTGGGCGGGTTCGCGCGCGACCGGCTGTTCGGCGAGAGCGGGGATGACCTGCTTCGCGGCGGGCCGGCGAAGGACTTCCTGCGGGGCGGTTCGGGCAACGACACGCTGTTCGGCGGCAACGATCGGGACGACCTGTTCGGGGGCTCGGGCTTCGATCAGGTCATGGGCCAGGCGGGCAGCGACATCTTCCGCGGGACGTTCTTCGAGTGGGAGGATTTCGGCAGCCAGGACGCGTTCTTCGATCCGCTGTTCAATGAGAACCCGCGCGACGTGACCCTGCCGGACGCGTTCTGGGCGGAGATGAACGCGATCGACTCGGCGTTCGATTTCAACCTTCCCGACGACGCGTGGCTGGCGGTGAGCGCGCTCCAGCACGTCTATAGCGCCGCGCCGGATGAGGTCGCGGCCTTCCAGGACGCGCTGGACCAGCTCTCGGACGGTGATCGCACCGCGCTCGGGCAGAACGCCCTGAATGTGTTTACGGACTTTCTCGATGGGTTCAACGATCCCGAGGACATCGACTCGGGCGATCTGAGCGGGCTGTTCGTGGACCTCTCGGACCTGATGCCGAGCGGGGGCGTGGAATCGGCGTTTGATGGGCTGGTGGATGCGATCCAAGGCGATCAGGACGTGCTGAGGAGTGTTGTGCTGGGTGTGCAGGAGATGGCGATTGGGCAGTTTCCGCCGGAGTTTGAGGACTTGATAAACGGATTTCTGTTTGGGGGATAGTTCGCCATCCGGCCGATCTTTTTGCAGTGTCCTATGGACAGGCCGCGCCGGCTCCGACAGGAGTCTGTGGTGCTGCGAGACTGCAAGTATGGAGAGGCTGGGTCATGCAACGGAACGAACGCGCGGGACTATCGCTCTTTGAGTCGCTGGAGGCCAGGAGGCTGCTCTCGGCGGAGCTGCTGGATTCCGGGACGCTCGATCTCATTGGGACCGGCGCCGACGACGTCATCATCGTGCAGGACGGTGAGAGCGCCGGCAGCCTGACGGTGTTCGGCGTGCCGGACGTCGAGGACGGCACGGTCTTCGAGGGCGTCGAGAAGCTGCGGATCAAGCTGGGCGCGGGCGATGACCAGGCCCGGATCGACGGCAACCCGCTGACTCCCGACGGCGACGAGATGCGGATCATCATGCTCGGCGCCAAGGGCAACGACGCGATCGAGTCGGTGACAGCGCCGGTGAAGATCGTCGGCGGACGCGGCGCCGACACGCTCTTCGGCGGCATCGGGCGCGACAAGATCGTGGGCGGGCGGGGCAACGACGTGCTCGCCGGCGGGCTCGGCGGCGACACGCTCGTTGGGTCTCAGGGCAACGACCAGCTCTTCGGCGAGGACGGCAACGACCTGCTGCGGGGCGGGCTCGGCAGAGACATCCTGCGCGGCGGGCGCGGGCGCGATGAGCTCATCGGCGGACGCCACAAGGACGACCTCTTCGGCGGCTTCGGGCGCGACACACTCGAGGGCGCGGGCGGGCAGGACACGTTCCGCGGCGACTTCGACGAGTGGTCGGACTTCCGACAGAACGACGCGTTCTTCTCCGGGCGATTCGGCAACAACCCCGAGGCGGTCACGCTGCCGAGCGATTTCTGGGTTGTGCTCAACGATCTGGACAGCGAGTTCCTCAACGACTTCCCGGACGGGGTCTGGGGCGCGGTCGACGCCGCCCAGGACTTCATGGCCTCGTGCGGGCGGATGGTCCAGCGGTTTAGCGAGGAGGTGCTCGGCCTCTCACAGGACGAGCTGCAGTCGCTCGCCGGGGATCTGGTCGGGGTGCTGAGCGGCTTCGACGACACCTTCGGGGGCGATCCGGACAGCATCGACGCGAGCGATGTCCGGAGCCTGCTCGATGACATCCGCGGGGCGATGCCGGGCGAGGTGCGCGACGCGTACCAGGGCCTGATCGACTGCGTAAACGACGACGAGCGGGCGATGGCGAACCTGACCGACGCGATGCGGGCGTCGGCGGACGCGGACCTGCCCGATGCGTTCACGAGCGCTCTCGGGACGGTGCTGCTGGGCATCTGAACGCCGCGGAGCAACTGAGACTCTGAAGGGGGCCCCCGCGACGCGTGGGCCCGCTTGTGCGCCGGGCGGAGGGCCCGGCGCGACATCCTTGCGCACGCGTGCCGTTCTCGGGCCTTGCTGAGGTCTGGGTGTGAACGGGGGCAAACCAGAGCGGTCGCGAGGGCGGAGGGCCGCGTGATTGTCGTGTTTGGGCGGTCTGCTCGTTTGCATTGCCTCTCAACCCGTGGCACGCTGACAGGAACGAGAGGAGAAACACAATGCAAGACAAGAACGATATTGCGCGGTTGGATCATCTGGAGCCTCGCAAGCTGCTCAGTGCGGCGGTCGAGGACGGCACGCTCGTGTTCGAGGGCACCAAGCAGGACGACGCCATCATCATCGAGGCCGGCGACGAGGCCGGGCAGATCATCGTCCAAGGGATCCCGGGCGTTGAGGACGGCACGGTCTTCGAGGATGTGGACCGGATCCAGGGCGAGCTGGGCAAGGGCGACGATTTCATCGAGATCAGCGGGCTGCTGCTGGACACCGCCGGGGAGGCTATGAGCATCAGTGTCAACGGCGACAAGGGCGACGACACCATGCTCGGCGGTGAGAACGACGACGTGTTCATTGGCGGCAAGGGCAAGGACCACATGGAGGGCGGTGCCGGCGACGATCGGCTCATCGGACAGAAGGACGCCGATAGCCTCTTCGGCGGCGAGGGCAACGACATCCTGCGCGGCGGCGACAAGGACGACCTGCTCGACGGCGGCGCGGGCGACGACTTCCTCTTCGGCGGCAGGAGGGACGACTCGCTCTTCGGCGGCGAGGGCAACGACGAGCTTAACGGCTGGAAGGATGACGACCTGCTCGACGGCGGGGATGGCGATGACGTTCTCGTCGGCGCCAAGGGCAAGGACGTGCTCCAGGGCGGCGCGGGCAACGACCTGCTCTTCGGCGGCAAGGACGACGACTCCATGTTCGGCGGCGACGGCGACGACGAGCTATTCGGCTGGCGGGGCAAGGACCTGCTCGTCGGCGACGCGGGCAACGACCTGCTCAAGGGCGCGGCCGACGACGACGTCATGCGCGGCGGCGACGGCGACGACGTGCTCCTTGGCGCGGGCGGCGACGACCAGCTCTTCGGCGGCGCCGGCAACGACTTCCTCCAGGGCTGGAAGGACGACGACATTCTGCGCGGCGGCGCGGGCGAGGACCTGCTCGCCGGCAACGAGGGCGAGGACGATCTGCTCGGCGGGCTCGACCGCGACCGGCTCTACGGCGGGGAGGACTCGGACCTCTTTCGTAGCGACGCGAGCGAGTGGAAGGACTTCGGCCCCGAGGATCGCCCCGAGGGTGATGACGACGGCAAGGGCGATGACGATGATGACAAGGGCGACGACGACGGGGACGACGACGGGGACGATGATGACGACGGCGACGAGTTCGACGACTAAGGAGAGCTCGTCCGACGCAAGACCTCGCGTGCGATATCCCGGTTCGTCTGGATTGATGGCGCAGCACCGCCCGACCGCCGCGTAGACCTCTCAGCCCCGCTCTGGCGGGGCTTTTCATTGCACGTTTGGGCGATCGGCGCGGCGGTAGAGCGGTAGAGAATGATCTGGATCGCGCCGGCGATCGCACAGGCGCTTGCGAGAATGACCAAGGAACCGATCAGGGGGTCTTGCGCGGAGCGGGTTCCTGGACCTGATTGAGCGAGACGAACAAGCGGTCGTCCGTCTCGCGGACGGTCATCACCCAGCGCCCGGTGACGAGATTGACCGGGGCCGAGGGCTTGCCCCAGTGTCCGGAGTCCTGGATCGGGCGATAGACAAAGGTCGTCGTCCCATTCCCGAACAGGCGTTTGGCGTCGCCGGGCGCGAGCTCGTGGTACTCGGCCTCGACGTCGCAGGTGCTCCACTCCGGGTCGAGCGTGTGCTCGAGCACCACCGAACGTGGGGCCGTGTTGAGAACCTCGACGAAATGGCGGGTGGGCTGGCGGGGTGTCACGCAGCCGGTGAGCATCACAAGAGCGCTCGCGAGGGCGGCGGGCACGGTCGATCGGCGGCGTTGGCAAGTCGTCATGCCTCTTCAGGGCGGTTGTCGCCGACCGGTTCAGCCTGTTTGGGAAATTCCGAAGGAGCCACAGATCTAGGAAGGCCGCTTGGCGACCGGCGGGCGATTCCGGTCGCTGGGCATGGGCGTTGGCGACCGTCGATCGCGCTGATGCAAAGCGCTTCCTGACGGGCGCGGCTCGTTGGGGCGCGAGGCCGCGCCTCGCTTACCGATCCAGCTCCGCCGCGACGATGTTCAGCGAGCCCAGGATCGCCACGATGTCGGCCAGCATGTGCCCCTCGGTCAGCAGCGGCATGATCTGGTAGTTAATGAAGCTCGGCGGGCGGGTCTTGACACGCCAGGGGCGCGGGCCGCCGTCGGAGACGATGTAGTAGCCCAGCTCGCCGTTGGCGGTCTCCTGGCAGTCGTAGACCTCGGCGGTGGGGGGCTCCCAGCCGCGGTTGGACATGATGATCTCGAAGTGTTGAATTAAACCCTCGATGGAGCCGTAGACGTCTTCCTTGCGCGGCTTGGTGACCTTGCTGTCAGCGAAGACGTCGACCGGGCCCTGGGGGATGTCGTCGATGAGCTGCTCAATGATGGCGGCGGACTGTTTCACTTCCTCGATGCGGACGAGGAAGCGGCAGTAGACGTCGCCCTCGTGCGCGATGGGGACCTTGAACTTGACGGCCTCCGCGCCGTCGCCGTCCCAGTTGTCCTTGTAGCAGAGGTACGGCGCGTCCTTGCGGACATCGCGCCGGACGCCGGCGGAGCGTGCGAGGGGTCCGCTGACGCTCCAGTCGATCGCCTGCTGCTTGGTCATCGCGCCGATGCCCTGGGTGCGGTCCATGAAGATGCGGTTGCGGTTGAGCAGCGTCTCGATGTCTTTAATTGCGCCAGCGAGGTCGCGCCGGATGAAGTCCTTGACCATGCGCTTGAAGACCTCCTCATCGGGGAGGTCTTTCATCAGCCCGCCGACGCGGGTCCAGTCGGGGTGGAAGCGCTGGCCGGAGATGTAGTCGCACAGGTCGTAGATCTTCTCGCGCGGGTTGAAGCCGTAGAGAAAGCCTGTGAAGGCCCCGAGGTCGAGTGCCGCGGCGCCGATATTGAGCAGGTGGTCCTGGATGCGGCCGATCTCGGCCATGATGGTGCGGAGGACCTTGCAGCGGGGGGTGATATCGATGCCGAAGAGGGTCTCGACGGCGCCGTGCCAGGCGATGTCGTTGGACACCGGGCTGAGGTAGTTCATGCGGCTGACGATGGTGACGTACTGGTTGTAATCGAGGACCTCGGCGAGCTTCTCGAAGCCGGAGTGGAGGTAGCCGATGTGGGGCGTGCAGCGGGCGATGCGTTCGCCGTCGAGCTCGAGGACGAGTCGGAGGGTGGTGTGGGTGGCGGGGTGCTGGGGGCCGAAGTTGAGGACCCAGCGGTCGCCTGTGTCGACGTGCTGGTCGAGGTAGCCGGTGGTGTCGGCGTCGACGCCGAGGGCCTCTGCGGGCTTGAGGGTGAAGGGCATGGGCGATGGTAGGTCAGGGGTCGCTTACCGCTCTGGGATTCCAGAGGATGCCGAACCCCCCGGGGGTGAGCGTGGCGCCGGCGGGGAGCTGCTGGGCGTCGAGGGCGACCCTGACCCGCTCCTGGGTGTCCCAGATCTCCAGGCGGACGGGGTCGCCAGGCTGGAACGCGTCGCGGCCGAGAACGCTCCAGACGAGGCCGAGCGAATCGTCGAAGAAGCGATTCCAGGAGAGCCGTGTGGGGTAGACGCGTCGGTCGGTGCGGCCAGTGGGGAAAACGGCCCGGAAGACGTAGCGGTTGGCGAGCTGGGCGCTGAGCTGGCCCTCAATGACCCAGCCGATCGACCAGGAGAGCCCATCGGCGGTTTCCCTGAAGCGGAGGTCGGTGATGCTCAGGTTCTCGGCGAAGAGGACGCGCGCGTTGGGCCGGAACGACTGGGCCGCGCGGAAGATCATCATCTTGGACGGTGGCGGCGTGAAGATGCGTGGTTGGCCGTGGGCGCGGACGGCGTCGGCTGTGTACATGCGATCGGGGGGGAACCACGGGTCCAGGCAGAGGGCGTAGCCCTCCGGGAGGGGGAGCTTCGGTTGGGAGTTGGCGTGGATGAACGGCCTCGGGAGGTGCGTGCCGGTCTCCGGAGAGCGCGGGTAGACGATGAAGGTGAGATCCTCGGGCGTGTGCTCTGACATGAGCGGCATGGTCGCGTAGGCCTCGGCACCGCTGTGCACGATGCCGGCCGTGTGCGGATCCAGCTTCACGAAGGCGTTGAAGAGATCGGCGCGCCGGAGATCCAGCGCGAGGCCTGCGAGCATGACCACGGCGAGTCCCCGGAGCGTCCAGGCGCGAATCCGGCCGGCATCGGTCGCCAGCGCCGCCCAGGCGATGCCGCCGAGGACGATCGCCAGGCCGGGCATCACGAAGATGATGAGATAGAGGTGCCGCCCGGTGTGCTCGCTCATCAGGATGAACCACGGGGCGCAGCCGAGCAGAAATAGCCCGCCGACCAGCAGGCCGCGCCGCAGCGTCCGGCTGCTCGCCGAGCGGCCGAAGAGCACGAGCGTCAGGATGGCCAGCGCCGGGAGCGCGACAAGCACGCTCAGGGCCGGGTAGGACCAGGTGCGGTTGAACTCGGGGGCCGGCAGCAGGAGCGAGCCCAGCGAGCCGGCGTCGATCCGGGGCATGCCCAGCCTGATGAGCCAGTTGGAGGCGATCTCGTTGAAGTCCGGGCCGGCGGCGAGCCCGGTGCGCTGCTTGCCCTTGGCCACCAGCACGGCGAGGGCGCGGTCGAAGCCCCCCAGAGCCCACGCGTTGTGCGCCAGGCGGACGCCCATGGCGACGACCGGTGCGGTCAGCGCCGCCGCGGCCGAGAAGAAGACCGGCCAGCGTCGGAGGAGGAGCACGCGCACGCCGATGAACACGCCCATGAACGGGATGTGCTCGAGGGCCATGTACGCGTCGAGCGCCAGGGCGCAGAAGGCGAGGATCGTGCGCCGGATGCGCTGGGCGCGGGTCTCGGCAACCTCGGCGTGGAGCCAGGCCAGGATCGCGAGGAACAGCGTGAGCTGTCCCCAACTGACGAGGTTCAGCGAGCTGGAGAACGTGACGAACGGCACGCTGCACGCGTAGAACACGCCGACCAGGAGGCCGAGGCTCCTGCTGCGCGTGAGGCGTTCCACGATGCGGCAGAGCAGGTAGACGCTGGCGATCGAGACGAGGATCGTGGCGATGCGGAGGTGCCAGAGCTCGTCGAGGCCGATGCGGCGCAGCACCTCGCACCCCCAGTAGGGCCCAGGCGGGTATGTGGAATAGATGTCGGGGCGGCCATCAAGCCCCAGCGCCGTCTGGACCGTGGGCAGCCCCTTGGTGGGTCCGTACCCCAAGCGGTCGAAGAAGGACATCGCGTTGAGGATGTTGGCGTCGATCCAGCCGTGACCGATCTCCAGCCCCGGGCGTGCGGTCCGCAAGGCGATCAGCAGTATCGCCCAGAGCCCGCACAGCCAGACGGCGGGGTGTACCGCCCAGATGCCAATCGGGGCTGTTGGCTTGGTCGCTTCCTGCTCTCGCATCCAGGCGGAGGATACACTTGCGGCGCAACGCACGAATCCACTCATGAAACTTGTCATCCAAATCCCGTGTTACAACGAGGAGGAGCACCTCCCCCAGACGCTCCGCGACCTGCCGCGAGAGGTCGAGGGCTTCGATGAGGTGGAGATCATGGTCGTGGACGACGGGAGCACCGACCGCACCGCCGAGGTCGCCCGCGAGCACGGCGCCAGCGTGTTCAGCATGAACGGTAACAGAGGGTACGGGAGGGCCTGGATCTCTGGCCTGATCGAGGCGGTCGAGCGCGGGGCGGATGTCGTCATCAACACCGACGGCGACAACCAGTATCGGGGCGCCGACGTGCCGGCGCTCGTCCGGCCGATCCTCGAGGGGCGGGCCGACATCGTCGTGGGCGAGCGCCCGGTGATGGAGATCGAGCACTGGTCGGCGCTCAAGAAGTTTCTGCAGCGGCTCGGCAGCCGGGTCGTCCGGCGGCTCAGCGGCACCGATGTCGCCGACGCCCCCAGCGGCTACCGCGCCATGACGCGCGACGCGGCGATCCGCCTGAACCTGTTCAACCACTGGTCGCCGTCGCTGGAGACGCTGGTGCAGGCGGGCCGCAGCAACCTGCGGGTGGTCAACGTGCCGATCGGCGTCAACGGCCCGACGCGCCCGAGCCGGCTGATGAAGAGCATGACGCACTACATCCGGCGCAACGGCATGAACATGGTCAGCGCGTATGTGATCTACGCGCCGCAGCGATTGTTCGGCCTGCTGGCGCTGCTGTTCTTCGTGCCGTCGCTGATTCTCGCCGCTCGCTATCTCATCCTCGTCTACGGCTTCGGCAGCACCGGTCATGTGCAGTCGGTCGTGGTGGGCGCGGCGCTGTTCCTCTGCG
>JAJDDM010000186.1 GCA_029260315.1 Phycisphaerales bacterium
ACGCTCGATCTGCTTGATCTGCTCGGCAAGCGCCGTCGGCAACTCCCAGCTCGGCACGCTCTCCACGTTCGCCTTGATCTCGCGGAACTTCACGATCGTGGTCTGCGCGTTCTCCTCGCCCGGATTCGACGTGATCGACAGCTCGTGCGGCACCATCACGCCCGAGACCTCCCGATAGTCCCGATACAGAACGGTCACCGGGATCTCCTGATCGCCCGCCATATTCGAGGTGCGGGCCGCGACGCGCCGCCCGCTGTCGGCGTCAAAGTAGTGCAGCTCGATCTTGCCGTACGGAAACGTGGCCCGGACGACATATGCCTCGCTCTTGGCCCCCTCGAGCTCGACCTTGGCAACCGTCTCCAAGGTCTTGTAACGCTTCTGCGGCTCCAGATCTGCAAAGTAGTCCGCGTCGTCGCGCAACTGGCGCAGCATCTCGTTGCGGATCAACTGCGGGTTCTTGGCGTCCCGCACCCGCCACCCATACTCGCCGTTGAAGACCGTGTCGGCGACCGGCTGCCCGGGGCTCTCATACCGCAGCCGAATCTTGTCCGGCGCCTCGTGCCAACTCGTCAGCAACGCGAACGAGGACGGCCCCCGGATCGTTCCGCGATGCACGCGATTGGTCTGGACCCGCACCGCCTCTTGCCCACCGATCGACTCAACGTGCTTGGCGAACAACTCCGCCGGCGCGGGCATCGCCTCCTGCTCGGCGCTGAGCGCCGGCGGCTGGACATCCTGGGCCAACGCCGATGCCGAACAGAGCATGCCGGCAATCAGGGCCAATCGCGAGATCCGGGCAGTCCGAGTATTCATGGAACGCTCCTCCGGCGGGTCTATCGGGTCGCACGCCGCCCGCCTCGGGCATTGTTGGCCCTCTCGATCCGCCGGAGCTTGTACGCCCCGCGCCACCCCCGGTTCGCCGTCCGAGAACTCAACCCGTCGGCGGCGTGTACGTCGTCGGCGCCCCGGGCCCCACCGGCAGCCCCAGAACGAACACCCACAGATAGAACAGCACCGTCCACCCGATCAGGAACAGAATGCTGTACGGCAACATCGTCGCCACCATCGTCCCGATCCCCAGGTTCTTCTGATACCGCACCGCCACCGCCAGGATCAGTCCGAAATAACTCATCATGGGCGTGATGATGTTGGTGGTGCTGTCCCCGATGCGGTAGGCGGCCTGGATGACCTCGGGGCTATATCCGACGGTCATGAGCATCGGCACGAAGATCGGCGCGGTGACGGCCCACTGGGCGCTGGCCGAGCCGAGCATGAGGTTGACGAAGCCGCACATGAGGATGAAGGGGAAGAAGACGGCGGGGTTGTCGAGCTTGAGCGCAATAAGCAGGTCGGCGCCGGTGACCGCCAGGATCCGCCCGAGGCCGGAGTAGTCGAAGAACTCGACGAACTGCGCGGCGAAGAACACGAGCACGATGTACAGGCCCATGCTCCGCATCGCCTCGGCCATCGCCTCGATCACATCCCGATCGTTGCGCATCGTCCCCACCGTCCGCCCGTACACGAACGCCGGGATTATGAAGAAGATGAAGATCATCGTCACGACGCTCCGGAGCATCGGGCGGAAAGAGTCGATCCCCGTTGCGTCGCCATCGCGAAGCACGCCGAAGCCCGGGAGAAAGTCCAGAAAGCCGAGAAACTTCGGACCGGCGACGACGACAAATCCGAGCGAAACGACTATCGCGGCGATGAGGGCGTTCCGAAGGCCCCTGTTCTCGTCCGGCGTGAGCTCGTCGAGCTTCGGATCACGATCGACGGCATCGTCGGCCATGTCGGGGTCGTATCGCCCCAACCGTGGCTCGACGATCCGCGCCGTGACGAACCACCCGATCGCCGTGATCATGAACGTGCTGGCAATCATGAAGTACCAGTTGACAGCCGGATGGACCTCATAGCTCTCCGCGCCCGGTACGAGGCGCGCCGCTTCCTGCGTAATACCGGCCAGCAGCGGGTCCACAGTGCCGATCAGCAGGTTTGCGCTGTAGCCGCCGGAGACGCCCGCGAACGCCGCGGCCATCCCCGCAATCGGGTGACGCCCCAACGCGTGAAAGATGACCATCGCCAGCGGGATCAGCACGACATAGCCCATCTCGCTGGCGGTGTTGCTCACGACGCCGGCAAAGACGATCACGAGCGTGACCGCCTGCGGCGGGGCCGAGAGGATCATCTTGCGAATCACTGCACCCAGAAGTCCGGATTTCTCAGCGACACCGACGCCAAGCAGCGCAACCAGCACCGTGCCCAGCGGCGCAAAGCCCGCGAAGTTGCTCACGAGATTCTGGCTGATCCACCTGATGCCATCGCCGTCCAGCAGCGACTGTGCGGCAAAGAACTCGCCCTCGTGGCCCGGACGCCGATCGGCAACCCGCAAGCCGAAACTGTGCGCGATCGCGCTGATGATGGCAATCGCCACCGCAAACAATGCGAACAGCGTCACCGGGTGAGGCAGGAGATTTCCTAGCCACTCCACGAACGCCAGAAATCGCGCCATGGGCCCGCGAGGCTTGGGAGGATGGGGCATCTGCGAAGGCGGCGGCGGAATCTCGGGCATGGTCTGGAAACATACCCGGACCCCGCCCGGATGCAAGCCGCCAGGGGTTCCCCCAGATTCACCCACGCAACCGGCCAGTTTTCTGGCCAAGACAGAATAAAGTGGCTGATGACCAACGGACAAGCTCGTAATCTTTGACAGCGAGGGGTTCGGCCCAGGGCGGCTCGCTCGACTATGTCCAGCGGAAGATCTTTTTTATAAGGAGAAGTGAGATGAAGAAGTGCATTGCTTTGGTTGCCCTCGCGGGCCTCGGGGCCTCGGCGTCCGCTCAATCGGTCACCGGCTACGACATCCTCGACGCCGCTGAGTCCGGCTTCGGCGGATGGGCCCATGTCTACAACGGCACCATCACCAACACAGGCTCAGGAACAGCCAACGGCTTCGCATTTGACCGCGCCGACTACTCCGGCGACGGCGGCACGCTCAACGACGGAAACCTCGGCACCGGCGCGGGCGATACACAGCTCTTCGCCAACAGCAGCGACGCCGATCCTCGCATCACGGTCTTCCTCGACGGCCTCTACGAGCTCGACGACATCACCCTCTTCTCCTTCGACGGCGGCAACACCATCCCGGGCCGCATCCTCGGCGTCGACGTCACCATCAACGGCAATACCGAGAGCTTCCTCACCAGCGAGCCCTCGACCAACGACGAGTTCATCGACCTCGTCGGCTCCAGCCTCGACGGCCTCCAGGCAACCTCCTTCACCCTCTCCAACTTCCTCCACGACGGTGGCAACAGCCTCGACGAGATGTTCTCCATCTCCGAGATCCAGGCGCGCGGCACACTCGTGCCCGCGCCCAGCGCCCTTGCCCTGCTCGGTGTCGGCGGCCTGGCGCTCTCCCGCCGCCGCCGCTAATCGGCACGGCAGCGCAACCCGCACTCGAAACAGTCTCGCAATCATGCCCCGCGGATCCCACGATCCGCGGGGTTTTTCTTTGGGCGGGGCGCAAACGCGGCGGACACTCCGATCCCTCGAGCCCTGTCAATCCGAACCGGCGTCCAGCGCTAGCTTGAACCCATCGTGCGACGCGACGAACCCGAGCGACTCATAGAACCGTTGCGCGTCCCCCCGCCTCTTGTCGCTGGTCAGCTCCAGGAGCCCGCACCCGTGCCTCCCGGCGTCGTCGATGATCCAGTCCATGAATCGCCGCCCCACGCCGCGACCCCGTTCATCCGACGCCACGCGAACTCCCTCGATCTGATACCGGCGCGTTCCAGACCGCGTGAGCGACGGGATCAGCGTCACCTGGCACGTCGCGCACACCCGCCCGCCGCACTCGCCAACCAACTGGGGCGTCTGGCTGCTCCGCGACATCGCCCGCCACGGCCCGTCGTAGGTCGCCTCGCCCTCCGACGCGTCCTCACGCGTCCGCCCGACTCGTCGTCCGCGAGCATCGCCGCGATCGCCGGGAGATCCTCCCGCCGAGCCGCACGCACGTCGATCGCCTCCGCAGGTGCATCGGCGCGCAACTCCGTCAACGGCCTGCGATCCGCGAGATCTGTCATCAGCCACGCGCGCAGACCACGCCGAACGGCCGGCCACTCAGGATCCAGCATCGAGAACGCGGCCGTATCCCAATTACGCCCCCTGTCCACGATGTGCTGGCGATGCACGCCCTCGAACGCGAATCCAAGCCGCTCTGCAGCCCGCCGACTCGCCACATTCAATGCGTTGCACCGCCACTCCGTTCGCCTGCAGTCCAGCTCATCGAACGCCCGCGAGAGCATCAGCCACGCCATCTCCGTCAGCGCCTCGGTCCGCTGATGCTTGCGCGCGATCCAGATATGCCCGATCTCCAGCCGCCGGTGCTCGCCGGAGATATTCAGAAAACTGCACACGCCGATCCACGCCCCGCTCGATCGCAAAGAAGATCGGATCGAGACTGTCGGCGGACGCGCGCAGCCAAAACCGCATCGCCTGCTCATCCTCGAACGGTCCGTACGACAGGTACTTCCAGATCGACTCCCGCCCCGCGTCGCCGTGCGACTCCCGGTATAGATCTCCCACCGGCGGATCCGCGTCCATCGGCAGCAACTCGACGAACCGCCCGAACATCGGACGCGCAAGCTCGCACAGGAACGCCATCCGCCCCAAGGTGCCCGAACTGACGCCGCTCGCGGACGCCGACTCGCCGGTTGCGCCCTCGACCCATATCGCACGACTCATTCCCTCCATCGCGTTCTCACTCGCATTCCTCGCTCCACTCGCTCGCAGACCCCGCTGAGCCAGATCGAGAGCCACCCCCGCATCACCCGTACCCCATCGCCGCCGAGCGTCACGCGCGCCGCGTCGTCATCTCCCGCAACGTTCGCATAGATCATCGCCGCGCGCCCGACCTCGGGCCCCTGCTCGCCGACGAAGCCGCGCGTCCCCACCGCCGTGCGCCGTCTGATGTAACTCTGGCCAGGTGATGTCGCGCGCGTGCAGCGTGAGGTGTGCCAGGGCGCAGCGGATGTTCATCCAGTGGCGCGATCCGTTGTAGATCTGGCGGGCGTGGGCGATGTACTCGCTGACCAGGTCGGCGAGCTCGCACCGTGGGCGCGTGTGCTCCTGCATGGGTGGGGGGTCCTCGATCGAGCCTGTCAGCAGCGTGATCGACGGTGGCTCTGAGGCGTCGATCGACGAGCTGGCCACTACACCAGCTGGTCGCAGAATAGCAGAAGCCCCGCGGTAGTGAATCGCGGGGCTCTGCAGCGCTCTGCGCCCCTGCTGATGGGCCTCCGAGCCGGAGCTGCGCTGGATCGAGGATCAGCGCAGAGAGCGGGTGATCGGGATCGAACCGACGACATTCAGCTTGGGAAGCTGACGTTCTACCACTGAACTACACCCGCAAAGGCGGTTTTTGAGCGCCTTGCACTACAAATCTCGCCGCTCTTGCACTACAATTCGGCATGGCTCGCCTCACTGGTCATCCAAGAGCACCCCGAGTATATCCGCGATGAGTCCGCGAAACCCGGATCGCAAACCACGGATTCCGAGGCTCTCGTTCACCGAGAATCGCGGCTACGGATGGCACATCTCCTATCGAGATCCTGTGACCGGGATGCCGAAACGCCACTGCTTTGGGATCAAGGAACAGAGCCGTAAAGCCGAGGCCGAACGCCTGTATCACGACTGGGTTTGCAAGCACTTAGGAGGGGAGACGCCCGAGCCAGTTCACGCCAGACGTAAAGCTGCGAGCAAGCCGAACCCAACCGCCGATGTTCTCTCGGGGAGCATTATCGAGATCGCAAGCGGGCTCATCGAGTCCGAGCGAGCACGAATCCGTGAAGAGAATGAGCCGCGAAGACGCGGCACCATTGCTCGGGCTGTCTTCACCGACCGAAGCAAGCAGATCCGAGACTTCCTCGCGTTCTTGAACGACCAGCACGGACAGGGTGCGGTTGCTCGGCTGAGGCTGGTTGATCTCACGATGGCGGATGTCGAGGCGTACAACAAGCATGTGGTTGCGAGCGGCTACTCGGCATCGCAGGTCGCCAAGCGATTGCAACTCGTCAAAGGCATCATCGACCGGGCAGGCCGCCTGGAACACGGCTCGCAGGTACTCGGATGGAACTGGGATTCTCGTAACGTTCAGCACGGCAAGCCAACGAAGAAACGGATATTGCCCACTGTTGAACAGCTTGAGAAGCTCCTCGGAGCCACAGACCTCCGTGGCCGGACGTTCATCTGGCTTAGAGCCCCTAAAAATACACCTGTCTAACCTTCCTCCAGCAGATCATCGAGCACGCCAGGCTCACGAACGCCTCGTGGATGTCGGCTCTGCGGTCAT
>JAJDDM010000187.1 GCA_029260315.1 Phycisphaerales bacterium
CCCAGACCCCAGACCCCAGACCCCAGACCCCAGACCCCAGACCCCAGACCCCAGACCCGCTTCTCCCCCCGCCTACCATCGCCCCCTGAAAGGATGCACCATGCACTTCGAAGCTCACCAGCCGGTGATCGACGATCTTGAGGCGCGGATCTTGACCATCCGCGACTCTCTTTAACTACGACACCAAGCTCCAGCAACTCAAAGAACTCGAAGAAAAGATGGGCGCCTCCGACTTCTGGGATAGCCAGGACAAGGCCCAGGCCACCGTCAGCGAGCTCAAACTCACCAAAGCCCAGACAGAGCCGCTCAAAAAGGTCATCGCCGAGTTCGAGGACGCCAAGGTCGCCTACCAGATGGCCAGGGAAGAGTCCGACGCCGACCTCCTGCAAGAGGCCGACGAATCCCTCCACGCCCTCACCCAGGAGATGGACCGCGTCGAGCTCCAGTCCCTGCTCTCCGGCAAGCACGACCACCGAAACTGCTTCCTCACCATCTCCGCCGGCGACGGCGGCACCGAGGCCAACGACTGGGCAGAAATGCTCTTCCGCATGTATCTCTACTACACCGAACGCCAGGGCTTCAAGGTCGAAGAGATCGCCAAGAGCTTCGGCACCGAGGTCGGCATCGACCACGTCACCCTCCACGTCAAGGGCCCCTACGCCTTCGGCTACCTCAACTGCGAACGAGGCGCCCACCGCCTCGCCCGCGTCAGCCCCTTCAACGCCCAGGGAAAACGCCAGACCTCCTTCGCCACCGTCGACGTCACCCCCGAGTTCGAGGAATCCAGCGTTGAGATCCCCGACAAAGACCTCGAAATCACCGCCTTCGCCCGCTCCTCCGGCCCCGGCGGCCAGAACGTCAACAAGGTCGCCAGCGCCATCCGCCTCGTCCACAAGCCCACCGGCATCATGGTCGTCGCCAGCACCTACCGCGAACAACCCCAGAACAAACGCCAGGCCATGAACATCCTCCAGGCCAAGCTCGAGCAGATGGAAGAAGAACGCCGCGAAGCCGAGATCAAAAAAGCCGCCGGGGGCGACCTCTCCCGAGGCTGGGGAACCCAGATCCGCTCCTACGTCCTCTACGACAACCGCGTCAAGGACCACCGTACCAACCACGAGCACGGCAACCCCCAGGTCGTCCTCCAGGGCTACATCGAAGAGTTCATTGATGCGGAACTCAAGAGGCGCAGATCCGAGAAAGAGAGCTAGGAGCCGCCTGGCGGGGGATTCCTCCTCTTCCAGACGCTGATATCCTGCGCCATAGTGAAGGACACCTTGCCGGACAGTCGATTGGACGCTATAACAGACATTCCCGCAGACATCGTGGATCCAAGGAGATCGACTCGTGACGCTCTTGGCGGCAGACCGGAGGGAGGCGAGGATGTCGAGGGCAAAGAGGTACACGGCAACGCATCCATGGCTGACCTTCGAGCTTCATCTCGAACATGCTCCGGTGCGGATGTGGACCATGCTCGGCGAGTGTCGTTCCAAGTGTGAGCACCTTCGAAACACACCCCTTCGACCTGAAACAAGCGAGCAACTCCGCAGAATCTACCTCGCCAAGGGCGTGCAAGGCACCGCGGCGATTGAGGGAAACACACTGACCGAGGAGCAGGTCCAAGAGGCCATCAGCGGCGAACTTGAGGTTCCCCCTTCGCGCGAATACCAGAAGCAAGACATCAACAACATCCTCGAAATCTGCGAGGACATCGCCCATCGCGTGCTCAACGAGAATCGCGGCGATTTGTCGTGGGAACAAATCCGAGAGGTGCATCGACGCCTGTTCAAAGACCTGGAAGTCGAGGATCACAATCCGCCCGGTGAGATCCCGACGGTGGACATCGGCGTCGGCCGATACCGCGGGGCTCCCCGCGAAGACTGCGAGTTCCTCGTCAAGAAGATGATCGATTGGATCGACTCGGAGTGGTCGCGTGCGTCTCCAGACGCCGATCGATGGGTCGACTCCATCTGCGCCGCAATCATCAAGGCAGTTATCGCTCATCTCTACTTCGTTTGGATCCACCCGTTTGGCGACGGCAACGGACGCACCGCCCGATTCCTCGAACTCCAGATCCTCCTCCGCGCCGGCGTGCCGTGGCCAGCGACCCAACTGCTGAGCAACCACTACAACCTCACGCGCGATCGCTACTACAGGGAGCTTCGCAAGTCCAGCGAATCCGGCGGTGACGTCGTGCCGTTTCTGCTGTACGCCATCGAGGGTTTTCGTGATCAGCTGGTCGAGCAGCTCCAGTTCGTAACCGAACAGCAACATCGGATCTTCTGGCGCGACTACGTTTACCGAATATTCAGGGACGAACCCGGAGAAGCGGCCGACAGAAGGCGTCAGCTCGCTTTGGAGATATCGCGCCGGGACGCTCTGATCAGCCGCGCTGAGATTCGTGTCGCGAGCGCCGAACTCGCATTGCTCTACGTTGATCTCGACGACAAGACGATCTCACGGGATCTGGCCGACCTGGAAAAGCGAGGTCTCATCAAGCGCTCGGCGGATGGCTATGAGGCAAACAGCGACTTGCTGTTGCCGTTCCTGCCGCCAGGGGTGCCGGAGGAAGAGTAAGAAAATGGGCGGGGCCTTGGAGCCCCCGCCCATCGGAGAAGAACGAGTCGATCGCCTTCTCGTCGCGCCCGATCGAGCTCGCCAGCTATCACCGCCGCCGACGCCCCGCCACCAAACCCCCCAGCCCCAGCAGCGCCACGCTCGCCGGCGCCGGCGTCACCACGAAGTTCCCCGCCACCGCCACCGACCCGCTGAACCGCGGGCTCATCGGTACTCCAAAGTCGTCACGCTCGATGAACCCGTCCGACGAGGTCGTGTCATAGAAACTGAACCACTCAAACTCCGGGCTCCCCACGAGCACGCCATCGACCACCGTGCCCACGAACCCCTCCCTCGGCACCAGCCCCGGCGCGGCATCAAACGCCACGCCCAGCTCCCCGCCGAACCCCGGCGCAACAAACATCGCCAGTTCCACGTCCGTCCCCGGCCGCTCCGGCAAGTCCGACTCGACCTCCTTGCCGTTGACCATCCACGACACCGTGAAGCTGTCCGTGCCGTTGGGCGCCGTGTAGTTCTTTGTGCCTCCCGAAGCGATATTCACGTCGTCCGTCGCGTCGCCGCGCACCAGAATCGTCGTCCGCGTGCCCTTGTTGTTCGCCTCGCTGAACGCGTACAGATCCGACAACACCCGGACGTCATTCGACGTGTTCTTGATCCGAATCGTGTCCGCATCCGCGAACCCGACAGCCCCCGCGCACGCCGCCAGACCGACAACGCGCACACGATAACCACTCTTGCTCAACATGACCAGCTCCTCTCAAAGCCCGGCCTTCGCGCAATGAGGCATCCGGCCTCCCGCGCACCCGGCCAACTCTTACCAAGGGGCCGCTTTCCCGGCGAACACCGCCGACGACCCACAAGGCAAACGCAAACGAGCCGCCACGCTCACGGTCCCTCGACGCGAATACCGAAAGCCGAGTCGTCCGCCTGAGATCCGAGATCCGAGATCCGAGATCCGAGATCTCAAATCTCAAATCTCAAATCTCAGATCCCGTCTTCCGCCCCCGCCATCAAAGCTCAAGAAACACCGGACGCCGCATCACCAGTACCGTCCCATCCGCATGAATCGCCGAGCCCGCCCCGACGACCCCGGCCGCCGGACCTGAGGCTCTGCGGAGGTCCGGGTTGCGTTGGCAAAGCCCGACACGCGTTCCTCACGCGCCGGGTTCGCCCTAAAGCTCGCTATCCGATTCCTCCGCAGACGCGATCTCACCCTCCTCCATCGCCTCCTCGCTCTGCGCATCATCCTGCAAGTCCGACTCGCCACGCGACTCCGCGTGCTCGTTGTTCGACTTCCCACCCGCCGCCAGCGACGACGCGGGCAAACGCGACCGAATCTCCTCGAGCAGTCGCATCGAGACCTGCTCATCGCCCAGCGCACCAACGCGGATCGCGATCCGCGTCCCATCCTCCTCGCCGAACAGCCGCACGGTCACCGTCTCGCCGCTCGCCCGCTCGCTGAGCACGCGCGCCTCCAGCGCGTCCTTGTCGTGCTTCTTGATATCGAACTCCATCGCCTCCATCGCCGCCAGCGTCGCCTCGTAGCTCTCTTCCAGCGTCGCCTGTTCGTTCGATTCGAGCTTGCCGTTCATGTACACCGATGTCCCGACCGCCGCCGCCGCCGCGACCGCGCCCACCGCCACCAGCGCGCACCCGCCCGCCGACAGCATCACCGAACCCGCCCCGGCACAAAGAATCAGACGTTTCATCAGAGGATCCTCCCATCGCGCCCACGCGGCACGCCGCCGCTCTGTCGCGCAAACCTCCCCGCACCCGCGGGTCAGCCACCAAAGGTTGGATCCCCGGCGCACCGAACAGCCCGATGCGCAACCCGCCACCCCAAACCACCCTTGCCCGATCGCCCCACCCCGCACACTCAACCACCCCACGCCCGAGAAAAGTGCGAAGCCGCCGGTGCCGTGGTCTGAGGAGGCTCTGCGACGAAGGCCACGTCATCGCACAAATCGCAGGCGCCCAAACTCCCACCGGCCCGGCGCATGAACTCGCAGAACTGCTCACCATCAAGGCGAGAGATACCCGGTAGGCGCAGCTCCGTGTCTCCGTGGTGAATCCGCCCGCGTTCAACAACCGAACCGCTACATCGCCTCGCGGATCGCCCCCAGCATCCGCCGGGAAACCTCCTCATCCCCAATCGTCCCCACGCGGATCCGCACCTTGGTCATGTCCTCCTCCACCCCGTCCAATCGAATCGTGACCTTGTCCCCATTCGCCCGCTCGCCGACCACCACCGCCGACAGCGCATCCTTCTTCTTGCTCCTCAACTCGAACTCCAGCGCTTCGACCGCCTCCAGCGTCGCGCCGTACGTCGCATCCAGCGAAGCCTCCTCGCTCGATTCCAGTTCGCCGTTCAGGTACACATACGTCCCGCCCGCCGCCAGCGCCGCCGCCGCGCCAACCGCCAGCAGCGTGCATCCACCCAGCAGTCCCAACCCAATCAACGCAATGGCTCGAATATGTCGCATGACTCACGCATCCTTCCCGATGGCCCGTCGCCATCCCTCGCTCCAGCACTTCCCATGATCGCCCCCACGAGCGCCCCGCCGAGCCGGACGCCTCCGCCTCGACCCCAGCACGATATCCACATGCATCAGCTCCGCCCACACCTTCAGATCCCGCGGCACCTCCACGATCAACGCCGCGTGACACTCCGCGCACCGGCGCACCGCATACAGCAACACCGCCAGCACCCGCGTATCCACCGGCTCGAACGCCCGCAGATCCAGCCGCAACAGCCGCACCCCGCGCCCCAGCCGCTCGTCCACCGCCGCGATCACCTCGTTCAGATCCCGATCATCGAACCCCCGGTCCCGGCAGCGCAGCTCCGCGCCGCGCGCCTCGCGACCGATCCATGTCCGCTGCTCATCCTGACCCGTCCTTGCTTGATGCGTCGTCATGGCTCCGCTCCCACGCGGGCAACCCCGCCCGCCGAAGCCGGGACTCCCGCTTTCGCGCGAGCCCCGGCCGGACAAGAACCGGGCCCGGCCTTCCTCCATCGCCGAGCCCGGAGGGATGGCTACTCGCTGAACGCCGCCACCCGCGACGCGATCCGCTCCTCATGCGTCACCTTCGCGCGCCGCCCGACCACCAGCGCCTGCGCGCGGGTCGTCGGCTTGTCGTCGAGCATGAACGACGTCTTGTCGTTCACGCGGATGACGATCTTCTCGTCCTCGCCGCCGGCGATCCGCAGCACGAAGCTCGCCTGGTCCTCCTCGACCTTGACGATCTCGCCCTCGATGGTCTTCTCGTCCGTCGCGACGGCGCGGGTCTCGAGGATCTCCTGGGCCCGCTGCACGAACGCCTCCGGCGTCACGCCCATCAGCCCGATCGCACACGTTGTCAAAGTGATGCCACTCATCGCTTTGCTCCTTTCTCACGATGTGTATGTGGTATGGAAGAGAGTCGCGGACTATTCGTGCCGACGCGGTTCCGCTGAACGTGCCCGGGCCCGCCGCGGCTGGGCCTCCGAGTCGTGATGTCCATCGACGCCGTTCATGTCCGCTTCCTCGTCTTCCCTTCGCCAAGCGCTACGACCCATCCGCCGTCGGGTGTTTCCCATTTCGTTCAGCAACCGCGCCCCCGTCGGACAATGTTCGCTGCGAACAGACTGCGGACGATCACGCCTGGCGCGCATGAAACGCATGTGGAACGCGCTCGCAAAAACGCCCACTCTTTTTGCGCCGACAGCACCAAAAAAAGCGAGTTCAACACGGAACCCGAGCGAACATTCGTGGTTTTCCGAGAGGGCGGAACAACCAGAGCGTCTTGAGTCCAAACGGAGCGGGCAGCATCGCAGGCCCGACCGTCAGGCCTGACCGTCAGATGGGTATGAGAAAAGCCCGTTGCCCCTATACGTTAGCGAGCGCGTGCTTGGAGCACTGCCCAAGGTAAGGAGCAA
>JAJDDM010000188.1 GCA_029260315.1 Phycisphaerales bacterium
TGCCACTTCGTCACTCTGCCCCTTCTCCCCCCTACACCCACCCCAGCGCAATCGGCATCCGCCGCCCGAACCCGAACGCCACTTCCGAGACCTTCAGCCCCGTCGCCAACTGCTTGCGCTTGTACTCATTGCGATCGATCAGCTTCGCGATCCGCAAGACGGTCGCCTCATCGAATCCCCGCGCCACCAGCGACCCCGGGCTCAGCCGCTCCTCGATCAGCCCCGCCACGATCGGATCCAGCACGTCGTACGCCGGCAGGCTGTCCGAATCCCTCTGATCCGGCGCCAGCTCCGCACTCGGCGGCTTCTCGATCGTGCTCTGCGGAATCGGCGGCGATCCAAATCCGAGCTCCGCCCCAATCTCCGAAGAGTGCTCGTTGATCCACCGCGCGATCCCGAACACCCGCGTTTTCAGCACGTCGCTCAGGATCGCCAGCCCGCCGTTCATGTCCCCGTAGAGCGTGCAATACCCAACCGCCAGCTCGCTCTTGTTCCCCGTGGTCAGCACAAGCTCGCCCGTGCGATTGGAATGCGCCATCACCACCATGCCGCGGATCCGCGACTGAAGGTTCTCCTCGGCGATGTCCGGCAGCGCCCGCCCCAGCAGCCGCTCGCCGATCTCGGCGAACCCCGCGTCGATCGTCACCCGCGCCCCCTCGAACGCGTCCTCGATCGGCACAAGCACGAATCGCGCCCCGATCCGCTCGCACAACTCCCGCGCGTCGGCGACGCTGTGCTCGCTCGAATACTTCCCCGGCATCGCCAGACAGGTCACGTTCTCCGCCCCCAGCGCCGCGGTCGCGATGACCGCCGTCACCGCCGAGTCGATCCCCCCGCTCAGCCCCAGCACCACCCGCTCGAAGCCCGTTTTGCGGACATAATCGCGCACGCCCAGCGTCAGCGCCCGAAACAACAACTCCTCCGCCGGCGCTTCCAGGCGCGGGTCGTGGACCTCGCCGCTCGTCCCCGTGCCGACGGGATGCGCCTCTTTGCTCGCCGACGGATCGACCTCGCAGATCAGCACATCCTCCTCGAACCCCGGCCCCGCCGCCACCAGTTCACCCCGCGAGTCATACACGCATGCGTGCCCATCAAAGATCAACTCGTCGTTGCCGCCCACCTGGTTCGTGCTGGCGACCCACACGCCATGCCGCCGCGCGTGCCGCACGAGCAACTCCCGATGCCGCCTTCCCTTGCCCAGGACGAACGGGCTGCCCGATGGATTCACAATGAGCTGCGCCCCCGCGTCGATCAGCGCCGCCACCGGGTCCTCATCCCGCGCGTGCTGGTCGGCGAACCCCACATCCTCGCCCTTCCACAGATCCTCGCACACGCTCAGCCCGACCCGCACCCCCGCG
This sequence comes from Phycisphaerales bacterium, assembly GCA_029260315.1. Taxonomy (GTDB): domain Bacteria; phylum Planctomycetota; class Phycisphaerae; order Phycisphaerales; family UBA1924; genus S146-42. The sequence goes on from JAJDDM010000188.1 coordinate 1,359, forward strand.
ATCTCGTGCACCACCGCGCGTTTCCCCGCCACGAAGTACCGGTCCTCATCGAACACGTCGTACGTCGGCAGCAGCCGCTTGTCGTAGGAATCAAGAAGCTCGTTGTCGCGATACAGCAGCAGCGAGTTGCCCAGCCCCCGCTCCACCGCCAGGGGACAGCCCAGCAGAACCGCGATGCCCGCCGTTTTCGTCTCGCCGATCCGCTTGGCCTCCGCCGCGCACCGCGCGACGAACCCCTCGCGCAGCAGCAAGTCCTTCGGCGGATACCCGCACACACTCAGCTCCGGCGTGACGAGCAGATCCGCGCCGCCCTCGCGGGCCCGTTCGATCGCCCGCTCGATCAGCCGCACGTTGTCTTCGATCGCCCCGATCGTTGGATTGAGCTGCGCAAGCGCCAGTCGCATCGCCCGATCGTATTCCCCCCGCCCCATCACTGGCCCCGCCGTCAGAGCCTTTTGCGTCGCTTGTCACAAGCGCTTCGCGGCAGGATGCTTGCGCGCGCCTCTCGCGTCGTGCCACCAACCGCTGCTTTGAGCGGTTGGTGTTTTTTTGCGCTCTCCCAGAAGCACCAGCCGTGCAAAGCCACGGCTGGTGGCACGCCACTCGGTCATCCGCATTCGTTTGAGTTCTCCACCAGTTGACGCAAATCGCTCGTCAGGGCGGGCGTCTCCCGCCCGGCTCTCATCTGCACGACTCATATGTCGGGCAGGCCGAGCCATGGCCGCGGCTGCGCGTCGAAGGCCATACGACATCTCCCGGTCTCGTCCCATGACGCTGACCACGGCGCCATGGAACACAGGCCTCACGCGCGGCACGCGGCGCACCTGCCGTACAGAATGATCTCGTGGTCGCGCAGGCTGAAGCCCTTGGGCAGGATGTCGCGGATCCCGCCGGGGCAGCCGTCGACGTCGTAGACGCTGCCGCAGTCGTCGCACTGGAAGTGGTGGTGGTGGGTGTCGGCGGCCTCTTGCAGCTCATAGCGCCTCGCCTCGCCGGGCAGATCGACCGGGGCGACCTCGCCGGCGTCCTCGAGCATCGACAGCGTGCGGTAGACCGTGGCCTGGCCCAAACTGGGAATCGCTTCGCGGGCGAGATCGAGGATTTCCTGGGGGCTCAGGGGACGCCCGGCCGAGGCGATCGCCGCGCGGATCGCGTCGCGTTGGGGGGTGGCCCGAGGCACGGACGATTCTACGCGGCGGCGCGGGCGATCCCGGCTACCATCGCCCGATGGCCTACACCGTCCTCGCACGCCGATACCGCTCCAAGAGCTTCGACGAGCTCATCGGACAGGAAGTCATCGCGCGCACGCTCCGGGCGGCGATCGAATCCAACCGCGTCGCCCACGCCTACCTCTTCACCGGCACTCGCGGCGTGGGCAAGACCTCCAGTGCCCGCCTGTTTGCCGTCGAGCTCGCGGGAAACCCCGGGGCCGGGCCCGATGACGAGGTCAACACCTCGATCATGCGCGGCGAGGACACCGACGTCATCGAGATCGACGGCGCGAGCAACAACCGCGTCGAAGAGGCCCGCGAGCTGATCGCCAACGCCGCCTACCGCCCCCTGCGCGGCAAGCGCAAGGTCTACATCATCGACGAGGTCCACATGCTCACGACGCAGGCGTTCAACGCCCTGCTCAAGACCATGGAAGAGCCCCCCGAGCACGTCGTGTTCATCCTCTGCACGACCGAGGCGGAGAAGGTTCCCGCGACGATCCAGAGCCGCTGCCAGCGGTTCGACTTCCGCCCGATCTCATCTGCCCAGATCGCCGGGCAGCTCAACGCGATCCTCGAGACCGAGGGTGTGAAAGGCGACGCGGAGCTTGTCCACGCGGTCGCGCGACTCGGCAACGGCTCGATGCGCGATGCGCTGAGTGTGATGGACCGCCTGCTCGCCAGCGGACAGGATCCCCTGACGCTGTCGCTGTTGGAAGAGCTGCTGGGCCTGCCGGGGCGGGCGCTCCTGGGCGAGCTGCTCGACGCGATCGCCGGCGGCGATGTGCGGGGCTCGCTCGAGCGGATCGCTACGCTGCTGGATCAGGGCCTGAGCCCCGATCGCGTGCTCGAGAGCCTCGCCGAGCGTTTGCACGATTTGCTGCTGCTGAACGTCTGCGGCGAGAAGACCGAGCTGGTGGATCTTGAAGCCGAGTCGCGGGCGAGCGAGTTCGCCCTGGCCTCGAAGTTCGACGAGGCCGGGCTGACGCACATGCTGGCGCTGTGCGAGCACACGCAGCGGAGCCTGCGATCGAGTGCGCTGCCGCGGGCGTTGCTGGACGCGGTGATCGTGCGGATGGCATCCGCCGAGAAGTTCGCGAGCGTCGGCACGATCCTCGCCGGCGGGCCCGAGCGCCCGAGGGGCGCAGAGCGACCAAAAAAAGCCTGACGGCGTCGGGGAGCGGGGCGGGCCCGACGCCAGCAAGAACCCAGGCCGAGCCGCCCGCGAACGAGCCATCCGCGGCCCAGCCGTCCGCGGTCGAACCGGATCCGAGCCTCACGCTGGAAGATCTGTGGAAGCGGGCGCACTCGCGCGAGACGTCGCTGAAGATGAAGAAGCTGCTGAGCGGCACCACGCCCGTGGAGCGGCGCGCGGGCGTCATTGTCGTCGATCTCCAGGAGGAGATCCGCCATCTGCTGGAGCTCAGCAAGGGCGCGCTGGAGGGAGTGCTGGGCAGGGAGCTGGGCGAGAGCGTGCGTCTGGAGTTCGCCGAGGCGAAGCGCGAAGCGCCGCGGGCACAGCCCGAAGCGCCCGCCGCCGATTCGACGCCCGAGGCCGACCAGAGCGCAATCGAGAGCAGCGAGCTGTTGCGATCGACGATGGAGCTGTTCGACGCCGAGATCATCGAGGTGAAGTCCGCGAAGCAGCCGCAGAAGCGTTCGGGACTCTAAGACGCAGCAGGAGCACAGATGCTGGACAAGATGAAGGCGATGGGCGCGATGGCGGCCCTGCTGAAGGATAAGGACCGTCTGCGCGAGGCCGGCGAGCGGGTGA
>JAJDDM010000189.1 GCA_029260315.1 Phycisphaerales bacterium
ACCATGTCCCCGGTCGGAACAGCTCTGCACGGCTGGTGCTTCCGGGAGAGCGCCATGAAACACCAACCGCTCAAAGCAGCGGTTGGTGGCACGACGCTGGACACGCGCGCAAGCATCCTGCCGCGAAGCGCTTGTGACAAATGACGCAAATGGCTCTTGCGCTCGCGGCTCCTATCGGCGAGCACAAGGGCGAGGCCCTATCTACGCGGATTCCGTCCAAGTCCGCGCGCGCCGTGCGGCACTGGTCGCGGCCGTGTCGGAGGCTCCACGCCGTCGCCCACCTTCGGCGGCTCGTAGCTCGGCGTCGGGAGATCGTCCTCGCCGCCCGATTCGATCTCCGCCTCGTCGCCCTCGTCGCTGATGCGACCGAAGATCAGCCGGCCGGCCGAGGTCTGGACCATGTTGGTGACGGTCAGGAGCACGGTCTTGCCGACGTGCTCGCCCCCGTCCTCGGCGACGACCATGGTGCCGTCCTCGAGATATCCGACGCCCTGGCCCTTCTGCTCGCCGGGCTTGACCACGCGGATGCTGAACTGCTCGCCCTGCACGAGGCTCGGCTTCATCGCGTTGGCCAGGTCGTTCAGATTCAGCACGCGCACGCCCTGGATCCGGGCGACGCGGGTCAGGCCCAGGTCGGTCGTGATAATGACCGCCGGCATCGCGCTGGCGAAGGCGACGAGCATCTGGTCGACGGCCTTGCCGGCGACGGGCGTGTCATCGATCGAGACGTCCAGCAGCGCCGAACGCTGGAGCTTGGTGATGACATCGAGCCCGCGCCTGCCGCGCTCGCGCTTCAGGCGGTCGCGGCTGTCGGCCAGCGTCTGGAGCTCGCCCACGACGAACTGCGGAATCACCAGCGGCGACTGGATGAGGCCGGTCTCGCCCACGTCGACGACGCGGGCGTCGATCAGGGCGCTGGTGTCGAGCACGAACGGGCGGGTGCCGCGGATCTGCTTGGCGAACTCGACATAGGGGATCACCAGGCGGAAGTCGTCCTGGGTCTGGAGGACGGTCGTGACGCTGAGATAGGCCAGCGCGATGCCGACGAGCACCTTGACCGTCGAGATGAACTGGGGGTACTGGATGCTGTAGACGTTGACGATCAGGTCGATGAACTGCCCGACGACGAAGGTGGCGAGCATCGCGACCAGGACGCCGAAGAAGACGCTGGCGATCGTGGAGATCTTCTTTCGAGGCGTGAAGAGATCGATCAGCGCGATCACGACGGCCAGCACGACGCCGAAGCCGAGGATGAGCGACCAACCCTCGACCAGCGGGAGGGCCTTGTCCTCCTCGCCGCCGAGCATGGCGATGACCCCGACGACGACGAAGACGGTGAGGAAGACGCTGCGGAGGCTTGTAACAAGCATCCGCCGGCGTCGCTCGGCGAGTTCCCTGGGATGGAGCTCCTCTTGGCGGGCGGCCTCGGGCATGACAGGAGTCTATCCCCGCTATCATGCGCCCTCGGATCCGTTCGGTTGGCGACCGGGCCCGGTGCACGGGCGGAAGCGTGAACCTGGTCAGGGCTTGACCGCAGCAGCCATAGCGTCGTTCGTCCGGTGCCGCCGGTGTCCTGGTCGCCAACCAAGCGGATCTGAGCCGATCGGCTCGGAGATCCGATCTACCCGCCCAAGATCTACCCACCCAAAGAGACCCATGCCGACCTCATCCCGCGCACCACTGGTGAGACGGGCCGCCCTTTTCGTCGGCCCCCTGCTCGGACTGCTCGTCGCCTTGGTGCTCCCGGGCGAGAAGACCCTCGCCACCGGCGAGATCGTCGGGCTCGGCACCGAGGCCCGCGCGTGCGCCGGGGTCGGCGCGCTCATGGCGGCCTGGTGGCTCACAGAAGCGATCCCGCTCAGCGCCACCGCTCTGCTCCCGATCGTCCTGTTCCCTCTCCTCGGCGTCCTCGATATCGGCACCACGACCGCCCGCTACGCGCACGAGATCATCTTCCTGTTCATGGGCGGCTTCCTGTTGGCGCTCGCCATGCAGCGCTGGAACCTGCACAAGCGCATCGCCCTGTTCACCATCCTGATCGTCGGCACCCAGCCAAAACGCATGATCGCGGGGTTCATGGTCGCGACGGCCCTGCTCAGCATGTTCGTCTCCAACACCGCCACCGCCATCATGCTCGTGCCGATTGCCCTCAGCGTCGTCGAGATGGTCAAGGCCCAGCGCACCGCGGATTCCGCGGCACAAGACGAGGCCGATCAGGGCGATGCGCCCCTCACCGCTTTCGCCACCTGCCTCGTCCTCGCGATCGCCTACAGCGCCTCGATCGGCGGCGTGGGCACCATCATCGGCACGCCGCCCAACATCGTTCTGGCAGGTATCGCCCGCGACCAGCTCGACATCGACGAGATCGGCTTCGCCCGCTGGATGCTTCTCGGCGTCCCGATCGTCGTCGTCTTCCTGCCCATCGCCTGGCTCTACCTCACTCGCTTCGCCTTCCCCCATCAGATCCAGCGCATCGAGGGCGGGCGGTCGCTCATCCGCGATCAGCTCCGCCAACTCGGACCCATGAGCCGCGCCGAATGGACGACCTTCGTCGTCTTCGCGCTCACCGCCACGCTCTGGATCGTTCGCCCGTTGTTGCAACAGCTCGGGCGGAGCCTGACGGGCGGAACCGCCGAGCCGTCTCTGTTCGCCCAGGCTCTTATCAACCTCAACGACACGACCATCGCGATGGGCGGGGCGCTCATCCTGTTTCTCCTCCCGGCCAACCGTGAGCATCGCGTGCTCGACTGGAGGACGGCCGAGAAGCTGCCCTGGGGCATCCTCATCCTCTTCGGCGGCGGGCTGGCGCTGGCCAAGGGGATCAGCGACACCGGCCTCGACGCCGCCCTCGGCTCGCTCTTCGTAGGACTCCAGGGCGTCCATCCGCTTGTCATCACCCTGCTGGTCGTGGCGCTCATCATCTTCCTCACCGAGCTCACCAGCAACACCGCGATCACCAACGCCATCCTGCCGGTGCTCATCTCCGCCGCGGCGGCGCTTGAGATGAACCCGCTGATGCTCATGATCCCGGCGTCGCTGGCGGCGAGCTGCGCGTTCATGCTCCCGGTCGCCACGCCCCCCAACGCCGTCGCCTTCGCCTCCGGACACATCAGCATCTCCAAGATGGCCCGCGCGGGATTCGCAATGAATCTTCTCGCGATCGGCGTCGTGGTCCTGGCCTCGGCCCTGCTCGTGCCGCTGGTCTTTGGCGGATAGCTCATCTGAATCCACGATTTCACCGAACCGACCCGCGGATACGATCGACCTCCCGATCGAATCCCCAAAGAACCCCCCCAAGGCGGTCCTATGTCCCCCGTTGTCTCCAAGCGATACCTCCCGGTTGCCGTCCGGGGTCTGATCGGTCTGGGTGTCCTCGCCCTCTCGATCGGGTTCTTCGCGCTGCTGTTCGTGACCAAAAAGAACCCTGAGAGATCCGAAATCGTTGTCCGCCCGCTCAGCGTCCACACCGTCGTGCTCTCCGCCCAGCCCATCGCCAAGAGCTATCCCGGGCATGGTGCCGTGCGCGCGATGCGTTCGGTCGATATCCCCGCTCAGCTCAGCGCCCGGGTTGAGGCCCGCCCATCGGCGATCGAGGACGGCGCGCGGGTCCGCAAGGGCGATCTCATCGTCCAACTCGAGCAGCAGGACTTCCGCAATCGTCTCCTGGTCAGCACGCAGCGACTCGCGGCGATCGACGCGCAGCTCGCCGTGCTCGATGTCGAAGAGAAACGCCTTCAGGAGCGTCTGACGCTCGCCGAAGCGGAGGTCCAGCTCGCCCAGGACGATCTGGATCGGGCCAACACCGCCGTGCGTGGCGGCGGGGGGATCCAGGTCGATATTGATCGCGCCGCAGCGTCGCTGAAGCGCACAACCCGTGAGTCACTCGCGATCAGACAGTCGCTCGAATCGGTCGAGCCCCGGCGGGCCCAGATCCAGGCCGAGCGCATCGCCGAGGAACGCAACCGCGACCTCGCCCAGTCCGACCTCGATCGCACGACGATCAGGTCTCCGATCGACGGGTTTCTCCAGAGTGTCGACGCCGAGGCCGACGAGTGGGTGAGCCCGGGCCAGCGCGTGGCGCGTGTCGTGGCGCTCGATCGCCTGGAGATTCCCCTTGAGATTCCGTTGTCGGCGGCGAGCACGATCCGCGTGGGCGACAGCGCGAGTCTCACCGCCGACTCTGCCGCGCCCGCCCGCTGGTCGGGCACGGTCTCGCGGATCTCGCCCGAGGCCACGAGCTCGACGCGCTCCATGATCGTGTTCGTCGAGATCGAGCAGGCACTGGATCCGGACAGCGGCTACATCGAGCCGACCGGGGGTGGGGGGGGCGCGATCCTGCTGCCGGGGCAGTACGTCGTCGCGCGGGTGCGCTCCAGCACGGCGCGGAATCAGCTCATCGTGCCGCGTCGCGCCATCGTCGAGGACTACGTCTACGTCGCCGAGACCATCGCGACCGACGGCGGCGACGTCCGCGTCGTCAAGCGCCGCCCCATCACCGTCGCCGAGCATATCGAGGGCTCCTTTCCCGCGATCGACCCGCACGAGTCGCAGTGGGCGGTGATCGAGAGCGGCCTCGACGAGGGCGACCGCGTCGTTGTTTCCAACCTCGACGAGCTGCGCGACTCACTGGCGATCGAGATCGCCCCCGCGCCCCGCCGGAAGGCGTCCACGCCATGAGCCTCGCAAACTTCGGCGTCCGCAAGCCGGTCGTCGCCAACCTGGTCATGTTCGCGCTGCTCGGCGCGGGGATCGTCTTCGGGACGAATCTCCGGCGGGAGTTCTTCCCCGAGATCCGACCCAGCATGGTCACGATCACGGCGCCCTATCCGGGCGCGTCGCCCGAGGAGGTCGAGCAGTCCCTCGCCGTGCGCATCGAGGACAAGATCGCCGACCTGCGCGATATCAAGGAGGTCGAGTCGACCGTGAGCGAGGGGCTCGCGACCATCCTCGTGGAGTACGAGGAGGGCGTGCGGATCGAGGACGCCGTCGCCGAGATCAAGCGCGAGGTCGATGCGCTCGAGGACCTGCCCGAGGAGAGCGACAACATCGTCGTCGACAAGCTCGAGCCGAACCTGCCGGTGATCGTGCTCTCGCTCTTCGGCGACGCCGACGCCCGCGATCTGAAGACCACCATTCGCATGATGCGCGATGACCTCAAGACACTCGAAGGCATGAGCGACATCGCGATCGACGGGGCGCGCACTGATGAGATCCGCGTCGAAGTCGATCCGGCGAAGATGCTCGAGTACCGACTCAGCCTGCCGGCGATCTCGGGCCTCGTCCGCGAGCACATGCGCGAGCTACCCGGCGGGACCGTCCGCACGACCACCTCGAACACCGCCATCCGGACCGTTGCCAGCGAGGAGCGTGCCGCCAGCGTCGGGAAGATCGTCGTCGCCTCGGCGCCCGGCGGGCGGGTCGTCCGCCTCTCGGATGTCGCATCGGTCGAGGACACCTTCAGCGACATCGACCTCACGGCCCGCCTCAACGGCAAGCCGACGGTCTCGCTGACGATCTTCAAGGTGGGCGAGCAGGACGCGATCGACATGGCCGACATGGTCAAGGCGTACGCCGCGGGGCTCAAGGGTGAGCCCTTCGAGCTGCGACCGGCAGAGCGCCTCGCCGGCTCGTTCCAGCGCCCCGGCACCGACGAGCCCGCTTCGGAGCGCGTCCGAGCATACGAGCTGGGTGTTCGTCGCGCCGCCCTCACGCCGCTGCCCGCCGACGTCGCGCTGACCACCGATCTGGCCCGCTTCATCAAGGGACGCCTCGACCTGCTGACGCGCAACGCCCTCTGGGGCCTCATGCTCGTCTTCGCGACGCTGTTCCTGCTGCTCAACTGGCGCACGAGCTTCTGGGTCGGCGTCGGGCTCGTCGTCGCCATCGCCGGCACCCTCGCCGCCATGCGCTTCCTGGGCGTCACGCTCAACCTGCTCACCATGTTCGGGCTCATCGTCGTGCTCGGCCTGCTCGTCGACGACGCCATCGTCGTCGCCGAGAACATCACCCGCCGCCACGAGCGCGGCGAGAAGCCGACCGACGCCGCCATCGGCGGCACCAACCAGGTCCTCTGGCCCGTCGTCGCCGCCGTCCTCACCACCGTCTTCGCCTTCCTGCCGCTGGCGCTGATCGAGGGTCAGCTGGGCGACATGCTCCAGTGGCTGCCCATCGTCGTCGCGATCGCCCTCGGCGCAAGCCTCATCGAGAGCCTGCTCATTCTGCCCAGCCACGTCGGGCACTCGCTCGAGGGCGCGGACAAGCGCAAGCGGGCGGGGCACGTCGGGCTGATCGAGCGCTTCGAGTCCAGGTTCGACGGCGGGCGCGATCGCGTCATCAACCGCGTGCTCATCCCCGCCTACGTCCACCTGCTCGGGCGCGCGATCCGCGCCCGATACCTCACGCTCGTGATCTTCATCGCCATTCTCATCGTCTCCGCGGCGATGGTCGCCGGCGGACGCCTCCAGTTCATCTTCTTTGAGACCGACGACGCCGAGGTCGTCAACGCCAACATCCGCATGGCCGTCGGCACGCCGGTGGAGCGCACCGACGAGGTGGTGCGGATGATTGAGCGGGCCGCGCTCGCCCAGCCGGAGGTCCCGGTCGTCTGGGCGGTCGCGGGCGCGCAGGGGGATCTCAACGGCGAGCTGCCCGATACGTCGCAGTCGCACCTGGGACAGGTCGTCCTCGAACTGATCGCCGTCGAAGACCGCCCCGAGCCCAAGCGCACCAGCAAGCAGGTGATCGACTCGATCCTCGCGGAGGTCGGCTCGCCCGCGGGCGTCAAGTCCCTGCGGATGGAGGGCATGGGCGCGGGCCCGGCGGGCCCGCCGATCACCGTCGGCATCACCGCCGAGAACCACGCCATCGCCACCACCGTCGCGGGCAGGGTCAAGCAACTGCTCGAGTCCTACCAGGGCGTCTACGGCATCTACGACGACGCCGACCAGGGCCAGCGTGAGCTGCGCATCGAACTGCGCGACGGCGCGAGCGAGCTGGGCTTCACCGTCACCGATCTCGCCCAGCAGATCCGGGCCGCGGTCGTCGGGCTCGAGGCCTACACCTTCGCGGGCGACCGCGAGAACGTTGATATCCGCGTCACGCTGCCGAGGGACATGCGCCGCAACCTCGCGGCGATCGAGCAGATGCACGTCTTCACGCCCGCGGGCGATCCCGTGCCCCTGGGCGAGGTCGCCCGTCTGAGCGAGCAGCGCGCCAACGCGACGATCCGCCGGCTCGACCGCGACCGGATCGTCACCGTCGCCGCGGATGTCACAGAAGAGACCAACCCCGACCAGGTCTTCGCGGACCTCCGCCCGCAGCTCACCGCGCTGGAGCGCGAGTACCCCGGCGTCAGGATCATCCAACGCGGCAGGCAGAAGGACATGGCCGAGTCTTTCGCGTCGCTGCCGATCGGCATGGCCGCCGCCGCGGGGCTGATCTATATCGTGCTTTGCTGGCTGTTCGCGAGCTATGCCCAGCCGCTGATCGTGATGAGCGCGATCCCGTTCGCGACCATCGGCATGATCTGGGGGCATGTGCTGATGGGCTACCAGCTCACGTTCCTCTCGCTGATCGGCTTCGTCGCGCTCTCGGGCGTCGTGGTCAACGACTCGCTCATCCTCATGCAGTTCTACAACGACCAGCGTGCGGATGGCATCCCCATGGTCGAGGCGCTGCTGCGGGCCGGGCGCAACCGCTTCCGCGCGATCGTGCTCACCACCATCACCACGGTTCTGGGCCTCAGCCCGCTCATGCTCGAACAGTCGTTCCAGGCGAAGTTCCTGATCCCGATGGCGATCACGATCAGCTTCGGGCTCATCAGCGCCACGGCGATCATCCTGATCGTCCTGCCGTGCCTGCTTGTGATCTTCGACGACATCCGGCGCGGTTCCCGGTACCTGTGGACGGGCGTCGCCCCCGAGCCGCGCGTGCACGCAGCGCCCGAGGCCGTCCTGCCGGCGGGGAACGGGATGAACGCAGAGGCGCGGAGTTAACGCAGCGGTCGTGGGCCACAACGAGACCAGTTGCACGACGGTTTGCAGCATTCAGGTCCAATCTTCCTTTCGACGAGACCGTAAGAGCGCCTCGCATCAACTGGCGGAGAACTCGAACGAATGCGGATGACCGAGCGACGTGCCACCAGCCGTGGCTTTGCACGGCTGGTGCTTCTGGGAGAGCGCCATGAAACACCAACCGCTCAAAGCAGCGGTTGGCGGCACGACGCGAGACGCCCGAGCAAGCATCCTGCCGCGAAGCACTTGTGAATACCGACGCAAATGGCTCGCACGGGAGCGTTGAGGCGTCCGTGAGCTTGTTGCAGGCCCGACGCTCCCTTACGCTCGCGGCTCGTTCAGGAGAAACGCTCACAACGATTGCGAGCGGCTGCTCCTGACCGCCGAGGCCCCCCTATTGGCAAGTCCCCACTGCGCACTCCGCAGACTCTCTGCGCCTCCGCGTTCCCCTTCAGCCTTGTCAGGGCGCGAGATCCGTGTACCGCCGACGCCCGTCGCGCAGCAGCCGCACCCGGACGCCCCCGCCCAAGTCCGCGCGCTCCGCGGCTTCGAGAAACTCCCGCTCGCTCAGGACCATCAGGCGATCGACGCTGTAGATGATGTCGCCCTTGTCCAGCCCCGCGCGCTCCGCCGGGCTGTTGGGCAGCACCTCGCGCACGACCACGCCCTCGATGCCGCTGGCGGTCGAGTAGCCGAGGTCGCGGAGCACGCGCTCATCGACCGTGTCGATGATGAGCCCGAGCTTGGCGCTGGCGACGCCGCCGACGCGCTGGGCCAGGGCCGAGGTCGCGCTGGCGAGCGTCACGGTGAGCGAGCGCTCGGAGTCCTCGCGCAGCACGTCGACGCGCACCTGCTCGCCCGGCGGGGTCAGCGCGATCTGGGTCCGCATCCGCGTTGCGTCGTGCACGGGCCTGCCGTTGAAGGTGGTCACGATGTCGCCGACGCGCAGCCCGGCGCGGGCCGCGGGGCTCTTCTCCTCGACGACGCTGAGGTAGACACCGCCGGTCTCGCGCAGGCCGAGGCGGTCGATCGCCTCGGGGCGCAGGTCGTTCATGACCACGCCGAGATACCCGCGCTCGACGCGCCCGCTGGCGATGATGGACTCCAGGACGTTCTTTGCGATCGCGCTGGGGATGGCAAAGCCGATGCCGTTGGAGCCCCCGCCGCGGCTGAAGATTGCGGTGCTGATCCCGATGACCTCGCCCTCGAGGTTGACGATCGGCCCGCCGGAGTTGCCCGGGTTGATCGCCGCGTCGGTCTGGATGAAGTCCTCGTAGCGGTCGGCGTCCGAGCGGCTCAGCCCCGTGCGCCCCTTGGCGCTGACGATCCCGCTGGTCACCGTGTTGTTGAAGCCGAACGGGCTTCCCACGGCGAGCAGCCAGTCGCCGACCTCCATCGCTTCGGAGTCGCCGAACTCCGCGGGTGTCAGGCCGCGGGCGTCGATTTTCAGGACCGCGAGGTCCGTTGCCCGATCGCGCCCGACGACGCGGGCCGCCATCTCGCGCCCGTCGCTCAGATGGACGACGACGGACGTCGCGTCCTCGATCACATGGGCGTTGGTGAGGATGTGCCCGTCGGCGGAGACGATGACGCCCGAGCCGAGCCCCGAGCCGCGCAGATTGTCGGTGTACCGCCTGCCGAAGAGGTCCTGGCGGGTGATGGTCTTCTCGGTCTCGGATGTGATATGCACGACCGCCGGCCCGATCGTGCGTGCGGCGTAGCGGAACGCCGTCGAGAGATCGCGCGCACTGGCGATGGCCTCGCGCTCGCTCGCGCTCGGCGGATCGATCCGGCGATCCGCCCCCAGCGGCTGGCGCTCGCCCAGCCCGATCGCGATCGCCAGACCCAACGCCCCGATCACGCCGATCATCCCGAACGTCCAATAACTCCGCATCCTGCCCGCAACTCGTTGCATGGTCCTGCCTCCGAAGTATCCTGACAAAGCGCATACACCATGGCGGTCGCCCAGGTTCGCGCGTTCAGGGAGAACGGATGATCACCGGCGGGTGTTCTGTCATGTGCCGCGGGTGTTGCCGAACAGCGCGATGTGCAGCCTCGGGCAGTACCGCCAGCCGCGTTCCAGGCAGGCGTCGACGACCCAGCGGACCGAGGGCGGGTCGGGGACCGTGACGCCCTCGGGCATGAGCAGCACGTTGTCGGGCTCGGCGTCGAGCGAATCGACGAGTTTCTCGATCTCCGCGAGATCCATCGGCGAGGCGACCACGAACTTGAGTTGATGGTCCTCGCCCCTTCGCAAGACATCGCGGATCGTCGGCAGATGCAGCCTGCGCTGCTCGTGACGACGCGCCCACGCGCCTGTGGGATCGCGCGGATCGTCCACGGGCGTCGAGTTCGCCAGCTTCGGGCTCACGCTCATCAGATCGCACGTCAGGTCGCGGTCGATCGTCCCGGCGGTCTCGATCGTCACATGCAGACCCGCGCCTCGCAGGCGCGAACACAACGGCTCGATGCCCTCGAAGAGCATCGGCTCGCCGCCGGTCAATACCGCATGGCGGACACCCGAATCGAGCGCCTCGCCCGCGAGATCCGCGATCGCGCGCGTTTCGCTCTCGGGGCTCCAGCTTGCGTACGGCGTGTCGCACCAGACGCAGCGCAGATTGCAACCGCTCACCCGGCAGAACCAGCTCGCAACGCCCGTGAGCTTGCCCTCGCCCTGCACAGAGACAAACGTCTCGGCGATGGGAAGAGTCTGACGATCATGGGGAGTTCTTCGCATCGGACAAGCACACCTCGGCCAATCCTGGCCGCTTACCGGCCAGAGAACAAAGACACGTCTGCCCCACAAGAACAAGAGGATCTTCGGGCGAAAACGCAGAATCGGGGTCCATCCCCCACTCCGCCCCGTTATACTAAGTTTGCAGGAGGAGTATCACCTCAAAGAACGCATTCACGACGCGCGGCGTGGGGGGCATTCGCCGCGCTCAACCCAGAGAAGAGAGAAGGAGTTCCCATGAAGAAGTTCACGATAGCGACCGCGATCGGCGTGCTTGCCAGCGCCGGCCTGGCTCAGAACTATTCCATCGTCGCGTTCGATCACGGCGATCAGTCGCTCAACCTGATCAACGTGCCCGACAGCGACCCGAACAAGGTCACCGTCTCGAACCTCTTCAACTTCGCCGACCCCGACACGCTCGTGCTCCGCATCGACCGCGCGCCGAGCGGGCGGTTCTACATGGACAGCAGCCCCTTCCCGCCGACCAATCCCAACGAGGCGGGATTGATCCAGATCGACAACCTCTTCAGCACGCCCAACCAGACGTTCCTCGCTCAGGGCGACTCCCGCTTCACGCGCGGCCACTCCGTCGATTTCGACGCGGCCCGCAACCAGGTTCTCATGATGCAGACCCCGACCTCCACGCACCAGGACCCGCGCTACTTCGGCGTCCTCGCGGTGGACCCGGATAACGGCAACATCACCAACGTCTTCGAGGAGGACCGCGACAATCCGCCGCCACGCCCCCGCTGGCAGCGCGGCATCGAGATGGTCAAGGACATCAACAGCCAGGACTACCTCGCGCTCGGCGTCAACGGCGGCACCTTCGTCGACCCCAACGGCCCCGGCGACCCGCCCGATCGAAACTTCGGCAGCACCCTGCACCGCCTGAGCATCGACGGCAACCTCAACGGCACCGAGAGCCTCATCGTCGATCTCTCCGACACCAACGTCACCGGGCTGAACCGTCCCATCAACTTCGCCAGGGGTATCGACATCAACCCCAACAACGGCGATGTCTACATCGCCGACGGCGAGGGCTCGATCTTCACCCTTACCCTCGACGGCAACGGCGACTTCCAGGGCATCACCGAGGTCGTCTCCGGCCTGCTCGCAGACCGCCCCGACGCCGTGCTCTACAACCCCTTCAACAACAAGCTCCTGTTCAACACCGCCCGCGGCGACAACATCTACCAGGTCAACCTCGACGGCACCGGCCTCGAGACCGTCATCGAGAACTTCGACGCCGGCGGCATCTTCATCATCCCCGCGCCCTCCACCCTCGCCCTGCTCGGCGTGGGCACGCTGTTTGCCACCCGTCGGCGTCGCGCCTGATCCAGAACGCAAGTCCATACCCCGAGAGCCCCGCGATGCGTCGTAGGGCTCTTTCTCTTTGGTGAGACCGGCATCCCGGCGGTCCCCAATGCGGGTGCCAATGCGAGTGCCGTGGTCTGAGGAGGCTCTGCGACGAAGTCCACGCGAATGACGCCGCGATTCCCGACTCGACACGGGCGATTCGACGACGCCGCGCATTCGATGACTCTCGCATGGCCTTCGCTCGATGACTCGCTCAGGCCACGGCACCGCAATATCAAACTCTCAACAAGCGCCTGGGTATCCTCAATACCCCGCGGGCCTGCCGCCCTTGTTCGGATCGCTCGCCGCCTCCCACCCGTCCTCGCCGCGCACGATCGCCTGCACATTCCCCACATTGCGAATATGCCGCAGCTCGTGCCCCAGCGCGCGCAGGTGCGAAAGCGACGCGACCCGCCCGTCCTCGGCGTCGAGCGTCAACTGCGGGTACGGCAGGCGGAGCTGGTTCGGCATCCACTGATGATGCACGCGCAACGCCCACAGCGCAGACTCGGCGTCGTTCTCCCGCAAGCCGTTGCCCAGCAACAACGAGACAAGCACCTGCGTCGTCCCCGTGATGATCCGAGGGCCCCCGCTCGCCCCCGCCAGCGCGTACACACGCCCATCTTCATCCAGCGCGATCGTCGGCGACATGCTGCTCAAGGGCCGCTTGCCCGGCGTTGGCAAGTTGAGCTCGCTCTGGCGCAGGCCGAAGGCGTTCGCCTTGTCGCGCACCGTCGTGAAGTCGTCCATCTCGTCGTTCAGACAGAACCCGAACTCGGGCACCGCGACGAGCGAGCCGAACTCGAAGTTGATCGTCTCGGTGCAGCTCACGGCGCTGCCGCGATCGTCCACGACGCAGAAGTGGCTCGTCCCGCCGTCGATCTCCGGCGGCGCGAAGCTCACCGAGCGTTCCAGCCCCGCCGAGCCGTAGTGCTCGGGCCCGTGCGTCGTCCGCATGTCGATCCGATCCGCCAGCGCATCGAGATATTTCTCGTCGAGCAAACGATCGACGGGCACCTCAACAAAGTCGCTGTCGCCCAGCCAGCGCGCACGATCCGCGAACGCGTGTTTAAAGCTCTCGGCGAGCAGGTGCGTGCCCGGCCCGAAGCCCGCCGGCCTCCACCCGAACGGCTCGTCCCGATACCCGCGAAAGTTCCAACGCTCCAGCAGCCCCAGAATCTGCCCCATCGCCACGCCCCCGCTCGACGGCGGGGGCATCCCCACGATCTCATACCCGCAGAACCCGAACCGCAGCGGCTTGATTTCGCGCACCGTATAGCCGCGCAGGTCCTCGATGGTCTGGTCGCCTCCGTCGCCTCGCAGCGCCCGCAGAATCGCCTCGCCCACCTCGCCGTCATAGAAGCCGGGCGCGCCCGAGAGCGCGATCAGCCGCAGCGCTCGCGCCTGCTCGGGCACGCGGATCCGATCGCCTCGCGCGACCTCGCCCCCGAGCAGGTATCGCTCCCACACGAACGCGAACCGCTCTTTCCACGCGGGGTTGGCCTCGAAGTCCTCGATCAGCTCGCTCGCCGTCTCCGCGTAGTGCGTATCGGCCTTGAACCCGCGCTCGGCCGCACGGATCGCCGGCGCGAGCACCGCCTGGCGGTCCATCGTCCCGTACTTCTCCAGGGCATAGAGCAGCCCGGCGACGGTCCCCGGCACCCCCGCCGCCTTCCCGCCGCGCACGCTCGCGAGCGGGTCGTCTTGCCCCTCGAAGTAGTCGGTCCCCACCGCCGCGGGCGCTACCTCGCGATAGTTGATCGCCGTCTGCATCGTCCCGTGTCGCGGGTCGTCCTGGAGGTGGATCACCATGAACCCGCCGCCGCCGATGCCGCAGGAGTAGGGGCGGACGACGCTGAGCGCAAAGCTCGTCGCGACCGCGGCGTCCACGGCGTTGCCCCCGGCCTTCAGGATCTCGGCCCCGGCCTTGCTGGCGATCTCGTGGTCCGCCGCCACCGCCGCGTGTTCATAAACCCCGGCGTGGGTCGCCCCCGCGATGCACCCGCCGCCGACCGCCGCCATCGCGCCGAGAGCGGTGCCGAGCACAAGGACCGCACAACATCTGATCACTCGCATCGGAAGCCCTCCGTGTGTTTGAGAGGCATTATGCCCGCCCGGTTCACGGTGAGCGACGTTGAAGAGCCCGTGCGAAAGATCCTCAGAACCTACGTCGAGGGCTGCTCAGTCCCTGTCATCCGGGGGTTTCCCGGGGCATCCCGCCTTATCGCCCCCGTCCGCTCCTTTTTCTCCGTATCCCGTGGGGACCTGCCTCCGGTCATGTACCATCCACAGCGGGCGAGCCGGTGCTCGTGGCGCCCCGCTTGTCGCAACGCAGTCACCGATTCCAAGAGGGGAACCCATGCGTCCGATCATCGCATCCGCGGCACTTACCGCCCTGTCCATGCCCGCCCTCGCCCAGATCGACGGCGACGCACAGCGCCCCTACGAGGGCTTCCGGATCGTCCAAGTCGTCGTCCAGGACCAGGACCAGCTCGACGCCGTCCTCGACGAGGCGGACATGCTCTGGAGCCACGGCGTCGGCGTCGGCCCGATCGAGCTGGTCGTCGACGACGCCTCGCTCGAGGCGCTGCGGGATATGGGCCTGGCACCCCTGACGCTCGTCGAGGATCTTCAGGGCATCATCGACGCCGAGCGCGCCGAGATCGAGCGGCGGAACATCCAGCTCGACCTCACCTGGTTCGAGAACTACCACCCCTACGACCAGATCCATGCGTATCACAACGAACTGGTCAACGACTTCCCGAACCTCGCCAGCGTCAGCACCATCGGCCAGAGCATCGAGGGGCGCGACATCATCGCCACCGAAATTACCGGCCCGGGCGACGCCTCCGGCCGCCCGGTTGTCTTCTTCAACGGCTGCCAGCACGCCCGCGAGTGGATCAGCCCCGCGACCGTGACCTACGTCGCCGACCGCCTGTGCAACCTCTACGGCACCGACGCTCGCGTCACCCAACTCCTCGACAAGGTCGTCGTCAAGATCGTCCCCATCGTCAATCCCGATGGGTACGTCTACACCTGGACCAACAACCGCTTCTGGCGCAAGAACCGGCGCGACAACGGCAACGGCACCCGCGGGGTCGATCTCAACCGCAACTGGGACATCAACTTCGGCGGCGCCGGCGCGAGCAACGATCCCAATAGCGACATCTACCACGGTCCCTTCGCCTTCAGCGAGCCCGAGACCGTCACCGTCCGCGACTATGTCCTCGCCGATGAGAACATGGTCGCCCACGTCGACTTCCACAGCTACTCCCAGCTCATCCTCTACCCCTGGGGCTACGCCGACATCCGCGTCCCCGAGCCCGACTACTCCTTCTTCGTCGCCTTCAGCCAGCTCCTCTCGGACACCATCCGCAGCGTCCACGGCGAGTTCTATACGCCACAGCAGGGGATCGACCTCTACCCCGCCAGCGGCGTCGCCCCCGACTGGACCTACTCCCAGGGGCTCAAGAGCTGGACGATCGAACTGCGACCCAACTCGGCCAACCCGGGCTTCGATCTCCCGCCGGGCGAGATCCTGCCCACCGGCGAGGAGAACTTCGAGGGCGTGCTCGAGATCCTCGACCGCTTCAAGGACCCCGTCCTGCTGAGCTTCCCCGACGGCAGGATCGACACCGCGTTCGACCTCGAGCCCACGGCGATCCGCGTGCAGGCCGACAGCCTCACAGATGATGTCGAGTCGCTCAACGTCCGCGTCCGTCCCGATGTCTCCGGCGGGTTCATCACCCTGCCCATGAGTGACATGGGCGGGGGCCTCTACCACGTCTACGTCCCCGCCCTCTCCTGCGGCAGATCGTTCGAGTTCTTCGTCGAGGGTGAGACCACTGGCGGTGCCGCTCTGCGCCTGCCCGCCGTCGGCGATCTCGGCGTCAGCGTCATCTCCCAGGAGATCACCCTCGAAGACGACGCCGAGACCGACCTCGGCTGGACCGTCGGCGCACAGGGCGACACCGCTTCCTCCGGCGTCTGGAACCGCATGAACCCCCAGGGCACCGCGGCCCAGCCCGAGGACGACAACTCATCCGCCGGCGTCAACTGCTGGGTCACCGACGGCGCCAGCGGCGGCGGCCTCGGCGCGCGCGATGTCGACGGCGGCGCGACCACCCTCACCAGCCCCGCTTTCGACGCCTCGGTCTCCGGCGACTGGCTGTTCGCCGACGCCTTCCTCTCCTACGCACGCTGGTACTCCAACGACCAGGGCGCAAGCCCCAACAGCGACAACATGCCGGTCCTGGTCTCCAACGACGGCGGCAACAGCTGGATCGAGCTCGAGGACGTCACCGAGAACGCGAACGCCTGGGTCGAGAAGACCTTCCGCGTCGCCGACTTCGTCGCCCCCTCGGCGGACATGCGCCTGCGCGTCGTCGCACGCGACGACGACCCGGGCTCCATCGTCGAGGCCGCCATCGACGACATCCGCGTCCTGATCCGCGGCTGCGCGTTCCATCCGTCGGATCTCAACCGCGACGGCACCACCGATGCGAGCGACTTCTTCGCCTACCTCGATCTCTTCGCCGCCGGCGACAGCGGCGCGGACCTCGACATCAACGGCACGATCGACGCCAGCGACTTCTTCGCGTTCCTCGATCTGTTCGCCGACGCCTGAGCACGCTCACCGATTTCTCCGAGCCGGGGCGCTTGCACGAGCGGCCCCGGCTCTTTCTATTCTGTCATCGAGTACGCACATTCGCGACGCCCCCTGGGAGGAGACAGACATGCGGGATCCGAGTGCAGCGGGCGCGAGCCTGCCCCATAGAGAGGCGATCGAGCAATCACTCCGCTTCGCCGGCGTCGACGCCGCCACCGCCGGACGCATCGCCCAGGCGGGGCCGAACGGGCTGTACCCGGATCTCGGCCAGGTCTTCCAGCACAACTCGCCCGCCCAGCTCGGCGCGTACCACGGGCATCCGACAAACACCGCCCAGACCATCTCGGCGGCGGCGTACACATCGCAGACGCAGATCGCTCTGCACAGCACCTCGCCAAGCCTGCACACTGCCGCCCACGAGGTCGCCCACGTTCTTCAGCAGAGCGGCGCTCGGGTTCCCTAGAGCATCCTCGCTAATCGCATAGCGTGTTCGGGGTGCCGTGGTCTGAGCGAGTCTTCGAGCGAAGGCCACGCCGACACCGCCATGAGCTGTCAAACAGCCTTTCCGCTCGGGCATCGCCGGCGGCTCGCGTGGCCTTCCTCGCAGAGCCTCGTCAGACCACGCCACCCCCAAACAGCCTGCCCCGAAACGCTACGCGATCACAAAGACCGCTCCAGGGCGGCCTCCCGTCCGAGCAAAGGTCGCCACGGGCCTGGACGCCGGGCCTGAGGCCTTGCGAATGTCCGGGTCGGCGTTCATCCGAGGCGCAGTCGCGATGAACGCCCCTGTTGTGTTCGAGCCACCCGCCCGGCGGCGCGCACAAAAAACCCGACCACGGAGCCGGGTCCTTGTGTAAGTCATGGCCGCCTCTATGATTGCTGCGCCGCGTTATCGCCGCCGCCGACCCGCGAACGCTGCGAGTCCGCCGAAGGCGACCAGCGTCGCCGGCGCGGGCACGTTGATCGACCAGACGCTCTCGCCGTTGACAAGCCCCTGGATGTGCTGAGCGATCCGCAGGTCGCGCGGGTCGTTGTTGAGCGCGTCCTGCACGTCGCTCAGGCCGATGCCGTCGTAATCGAAGCGGATCGTCAGTGTCTCGCCAACGCCCTGGTTGATGCCGTTGGTCGGGCCGGGCGACTCGGCGTCGGCGTCAAACAAGTTGCCGCTCCACGACCCGCCAAATCCGAATCCCGGTTGCGCCGGGTTCGGAGGCGTCGCGTTCTCATCGAAGTCCACGCCGGCGGACTCATCTTGGATCCGCCCATCGACGAGCCCGCCGAATGTGTTTTCGAAGTAGACCGCGGTCACGATCGCCGGGTCCGCCGAGTCGTTGTGGAACACGAAATCGATCGCGGTCCCGCCGACATCGAAGATCTCGAAGTACAGCTCGAGGCCGCTGACATCGGCACCGTCGTCGTTCTCATAGATAAACAGATCGAATCGTTGAGCGTTGGCGATCGAAGCCGCCGCCCCAACGACGCAGAGTACCTTCAGCATGTCCGTCTCTCCTAAGGCTCCTCCCAGAACCGAACTCTCAGCTTATTGGGACCTGAAACTGCGAACAAGCGAAAAGCAAGCAAAATCAAAGAGTTTTTCGCGCCTTCCGCACGCATCCAAAGACAAGGCCGATTTGATCGGCCCCCCTTGAACGCCCGATAATGCCTAGCTCTTGGATTCATCAGGCCCATCGGTGCCCACGTTCACCGGGCGATGCACGCTCCCCCCGTCCACCCCGTATTCGTCCCCGTGCCCCTCGTGCGGGTGCTCATCCAAGCCCGCGGCCTCGCCTTGCTCCCGACGACGCCGGACCTCCGCCTCGCTCAACAGCTCCCCCTCGCTCGACGCCACCACCGTCGCCACCATCGAATCGCCCGTGATATTGCACACCGTCCGCGCCATATCCAGGATCCGATCCACCCCGAACAGAATTGCAATACCGCCGGCCATCACCGCCTGATCGAACCCGAGCTGCTGGAGCACGATCACGAGCATGATGAGCCCGGCGCTCGGCACCGCCGCGGTCCCGATGCTCGCCAAGGTCGCGGTCAGGATGATCATGAGCTGGTCGGTGATGGTCACGTCGATGCCGTAGAGCTGGGCGATGAAGATCGCGGCGACGCCCTGGTACAGCGCTGTGCCGTCCATGTTCACCGTGGCGCCCAGGGGCAGCACGAAGCTCGAGACCTCCTCGGAGACGCCCAGGCGATCCTCGGCGCACTCCATGGTCACCGGCAGGGTCGCCGCGGAACTCGAGCTGCTGAACGCCACGAGCTGCGCCGGGGCGATCGCCTTGAAGAACCGGGCGTAACCGACCCGCGCGAACAGCCACAGCACCGCCGGGTAGACGCCGAAGGCCATGATTGCCAGCCCCGCCACCACCACGAGGCTGTACACGATCAGCGAGCCCATCACCTCCAGGCCCAGATCCGCCACCACCCGTGCGATCAGCGCGAACACCGCATACGGCGCGGCAAGCATCAAAACCTGCACCAGCTTGATGACGACCTCGGTCATCCCGTCGGCGATCGCGATGATCGGGGCGGCCTTCTGCTTGGGGATCAGCGTCAATCCGATCCCGAGCACCAACGCCGTGAATACCACCTGGAGCATCTGCGCGTTCGCGAGTGCCTCGAACGGATTCTGCGGCACGATGTCGAGGATCTGCTCCCACGGGCTCAACTCGCGGGCCTGCTGCTCCTTCTCCGCGCCCACCTTGCTCTCGTATTCGCCCGAGCCCATCGCCGCCAGACGATCGCGCGTCTCTTCGGGCACGAACGTCCCCGGCTTGATGAGATTCGCGAGCACCAGACCCACGAAGATCGCGAATGCCGTCGTGCAGAGATAGATCACGATCGTCTTGCCGCCGATCCGGCTCAGCTTCCGCAGATCGTTCAGGCTGCTCGCCCCCACCACCAAACTGAACAGCACAAGCGGGATCGCGATCAGCCGCAGGATCCGGATGAACAGATCACCCACGAGCTTGTTGACGTTCGCGATGATCCGCGGCACGCTCGCCACGAGCCCCGCCCCACTGTTGGCCGTCGAAACGACGCCGCCCGTCGCCGGGTCCACGCGCACCTGCGACAGATCGCTCACCAGCCAGCCCACGTCGCGCGCCAGCGCCGGATCCTCCGGCGGCGTGATCCGCGCGAGCACGACCTCGCTGTCTTCGTCCTCGGCGGTCTCGTTGACGTTCAGGATCTGCAACGCCTCGCCGACGCGATCGCGCAGCCAGTCCCGTGCCGCCGCGGCGTCGGTCGCTTCGCTCGCGTCGCTTTCCAGGTCGCGGACCAGCCAATCGACCACCCGCCCGTGATACGCGTTGCTCGGCGGGTCCAAGGGACCCACCCCCGGCGCAGGAGAATACTCGTCCAGGTGCCGAGCCAACCACTCGATCGCCGGCCCGGGGCGCTCGGGCAACTCCTCGGCCCGCTTGGCATCCTTGCCCGCCCGATAACTCGACGGGTCTCCCACGCCGAGCGCGCCCCAGGTGTATGTGTCCCACGAGACGTTGATGACCGCCCCGGTCACCACCCCCAGCACCAGCCCGATCAGGATCTTCCAGTGCAGCGCCATCCCGCCTCGCTCGCCCATGGAGTCCCCTTTCCGGCCTTGTCCGCCGAGCCGTCACCTTAGCGGACTTTCGCCCCGAGGACCAATCCAGAGGGGTCTCGGGACGGTCCGTCTGGCCGGATGGGGCAAAGGCGATCCTCCGGGCGAAATGGCGAATCGTTGGGGTTCACCCCATCCGCAAGGCATCGTTTGGGTGTCCAGGCACTTGTCGAAGGGGATGCACATGCTCGCACTGATCGATCTCGCCGAACCGCTCGGCCCGATGCCCGCGTTCGTCGCGCCCATCGTGGCGCTGGCGCTGCTGGTCTCGCTGCTCGTCTGGCGTCGCAAGGCCGGCGAGTCCAAGGCGTGATACAACGCTGAGAACGCAGCCAGAATCGGGCACAGCGCTACCATCGCCCGATGGGTTCGATCGAGAGAAGCAGTGCGCGGTTCCAAACCTACCGCGCTGAACGCCGCGAGAAGAAGGCGCACGAGCAGGTCGGCGAGCACGCGCCCAAGAAGCCCGCGAGCCGGCGCACCCGCTCGTTCCTGGGCCTGTTCGGCGCGTTCTGGTCCCTCCTGCGGGGCCATCGCAGGATCCTCAGCCTCAGCCTCCTGACCCTCTCGCTCGCGACCGCCCTGGGCCTGATCGGCCCCGCAGGGATCAAGGTCGCCATCGACTACATCCTGCTCGATACACCCGGTCCCGACGGGCTGCCGGCGTTCCTGCCGCGCGATCGCATCACGCTGCTGTGGCTGCTCTCCGGGGCGCTGGTCGCGCTGTCGATCCTCAGCGTCGCCGTCGGCATCTGGGGGCGCTGGCAGACCACCCGCATGACCAAGCGCGTCCAGGTCGCGATGCGCCGGCGGGTCTTCGCCCACGCCGTGCGCCTGCCCCTGCACCGCGTCCACGAGCTGAAATCCGGCGGCGTCGCCAGCATGCTCCGCGAAGACGCCGGGGGCGTCGGCGAGCTGCTCTTCAGCATGATCTACAACCCCTGGCGGGCCGTCATCCAGCTCCTCGGCACCATCATCATCCTCGCCAGCGTCGACTGGCGGCTCGTCGTCGGCGCGATCCTCCTGCTACCCACCGTCTGGTTCACCCACCGCGCCTGGATCAACCGCCTGCGCCCCATCTACCGCGACATCCGCTCCACCCGCCAGGGGATCGACGCGCACTCCACCGAGAGCTTTGCCGGCATGCGCGTCGTCCGGGGCTTCAGCAGAGAACGCGCAGAGACCCAACGCTTCACCACCAACAGCCACTTCATGGCCAGACAAGAGCTCCTCGGCTGGTGGTGGAGCCGCGGCATCGAGATCGTCTGGATGCTGCTTATCCCGCTGGCATCGTCCGGCGTGCTGCTCTACGGAGGGTGGCAGGTCGTCAAGGGCACGCTGACCATCGGCGATCTCATGATGTTCAGCACCTACCTGCTCATGCTCCTGGGCCCGCTGGAGTCGCTCGTTTCCAGCGCCACCAACATCCAGAACCAGCTCGCCGGGTTTGATCGCGTCATCGACCTGCTCGAAGAGCCTCGCGAGTTCCACCAGCCAACGCGCGCCGACCTCCAGACCCTCGATCCCGCCGAGGTCGCCGGCGAGCTCACCCTGAACAACGTCACCTACACCTACCCCAAGACCAGCGAGCCCGCGATCGCCAACGTCTCGCTCACCGTCCAGCCCGGCGAGCACATCGCCCTCGTCGGACGCTCGGGCGCGGGCAAGACCACTCTCTGCAACCTCATCGCCCGCTTCTTCGACCCGACCGACGGCATCATCGCGATCGACGGCACGCCGCTCCCGGATATCGCCGTCGAGAGCTATCGCTCGCTGCTCGGCATTGTCGAGCAGGACGTCTTTCTCTTCGACGGCACGATCCACGACAACATCGCCTTCGCCACCCGCGACGCGACGCGCGAGGACGTGATCGCCGCGGCCACCCTCGCCGCCGCCGACGAGTTCATCGTCAAGACCGATCGCGGCTACGAGACGCTCATCGGCGAGCGCGGCGTGCGTCTCTCGGGCGGCCAGAAACAACGGCTCGCCATCGCTCGCGCCATCCTCGCCGACCCGCGGATCCTCATCCTCGATGAAGCCACCAGCAACCTCGACGCCGAGTCCGAGGCCCTGATCCAGCAGAGTCTCCGTGAACTGATGGAAGGGCGCACGAGCTTCGTGATCGCCCACCGCCTGAGCACGATCCGCCACGCCGACCGGATCGTCGTGCTCGAAGACGGCCAGATCGTCGAGATCGGCACCCACGAGGCGCTGCTGGCCAAGAGCGGGCGATACGCCGAGCTTCTCAAGGCCCAGCTCGAGCCGGACGCGAAGAAGCCGCCGAAGCTGGCCGGATAAGAGGCCCTGGCGCAAGAGCTATTTGCGTCGTTTGTCACAAGCGCTTCGCGGCAGGATGCTTGCGCGCGTGTCGAGCGTCGTGCCACCAACCGCTGCTTTGAGCGGTTGGTGCTTCATCGCGCTTTCCCAAGAGCACCAGCCGTGCAAAGCCACGGCTGGTGGCACGTCAATGCGATGAGCGACGGGGTTCTGGTACGCCCTGCGCGCGAAAAAAAAGCCCAAGCTTGCGCATGGGCCTCCATTCGCGCGGATCGCACGGGCTCAGACCGCCGACGCCGCGTCGATCGCCTTCGCGTAATCTTCCTTCGATCGGATCCCGACGAACCGCTCGGCGACCTCGCCGTTGACCAAGACCAGCACCGTTGGGATGTTCAGCACGCCGAACTCGCTCGCGAGCCCCTGCTCGCT
Organism: Phycisphaerales bacterium; assembly: GCA_029260315.1. GTDB lineage: Bacteria > Planctomycetota > Phycisphaerae > Phycisphaerales > UBA1924 > S146-42. The sequence continues at coordinate 23,031 of JAJDDM010000189.1, forward strand.
GTCGACGTCGATCTTCCCGACGATCGCCTTGCCGCCATACTCCGCGGCGACCTCCTCGATCGACGGCGCGATCACCTTGCACGGCGGGCACCAGTCGGCGTAGAAATCGACCAGCACCGGCTTCTCGCCCGAGACCGCCTCGCGGAAACTCTGTTCATCAAACTGCCTGATCGTCGTGGACATCGTCCACCTCCTTACACACAAGAAAACCTATCGCCCGCTTTCGAGCGACTCGATCCGCCCCACCGCCTGCTCGGTGTTCCACAGCCCGCTGGCCATGAAGCGGAAGTTCACATACGCGGCCTCATAGCCGTCGTACCCCGGCACCTGCGCCGCCGCCGTCGCGTCGGCGACCACGATCACCTCGAATCCCTGCTCCTGCAGCTCGCGCATATGCGACTCGGTGCACAGGTTCGCGCTCATCCCCGCCAGGATCACCTGGTCGATCCCACGCTTGCGAAGCTGGAGCACCAGATCATTCGTCTCCGGCCCGTACACCTTGTGCGGACTCGTGACGATCGTGTTGTCGTGCTCGATGTGCGGCTTGTACTGCTCGAGCCAGTCCGCGCCAGAGCCCTCGAAGCCCTCCAGATTCAACGCGCTCGGGCGATCGAACATCCCGATGTTGTGCATGAGCTGCTCGAGCGCGCCCTCGAACTTCCACCCGTGGTCGTGCGGGTAGTAGTAGTGCGGGCTGACGAAGACCGGGATGTCGTTGGCGTGCGCCGCCTCGAAGAGCTGGTCGATGTGCTCGACCGTGCCGTTCTCGGTCACGCTGTCGCCCACGACGCCCCACGTCACCCCGTCGGGGCTCAGGAAGTCGTTCTGCGGATCGGTCACCACCAGGGCCACGCGCCCGGGCTTGAGCGTCACCTCGGGCTTGGGCAGCGGCGCGTCGGGCTTGCCCCGCGGGTGGGCGCTCGTTTCATTCGAGGGTTGGGTCGAGATGCTCGCGGCCCCCATCGCTAGACCCGCCAGCCCGATCGCCATCGTCGCCAGAATCGTTCGCTTGCGCATCGCACGTCTCCTTGCTCTTCGAGAACACGGGCCCGCACCCGCCTCTCCATCTCGTTGCTCGCGGCGTCACGCGACGCCGACCCGTCTCCTATGTGCCCGCTGACCTCGCCGACCACCCGCCATCGACCGCCGGCAGTGAGCCCGTCATCCAGGTGGACCCCAACAGAAACATCACAGCGTCGAAGATGTCCGGCATCTCGCCGATCCTGCCGAGCGAACGCGGCCGCGCCGGCTCGCCCAGCGTTTGGCCCCACATGGATGAGACCGGGCCGCACGATGTTCGGCGCACCGGCTTCACCCGATTGTTATTCCCGACCAACTCGATCGCCCGCTCGCCGTCGGCGCCTGCGTGCCGAGCGTGGACGCGATTGGTGCACCTCTCGTTGGATACCCGCGTCGTCGACACATCCAAAGCACGTTGGTCCCGCGCCGTCTTCATTACTTCGCACTCAGCTCTGAGCCACCGTCCGCCGACACGACCCGCGTCGCCATGAACTCCCGGATCAGGGACGCGATCCGATCGCCGTCCTCCTCCAGCGCAAAGTGTCCCGTGTCCAGCAGGTGCAGCTCGGCGTCGGGCAGATCGCGCAGGTACGGCGTCGCGCCCTCGCTCGGGAAGATGTGGTCGTTCCTGCCCCACGCGATCAGCGTCGCCGGCTGATACTCACGCAGATACGCCTGCCACGCCGGATACCGATCCGGGTTCGAGCCGTAGTCCAGGAACATCGCGAGCTGGATCTCCTGGTTCCCCGCCCGATCCAGCAGCGGCTGGTCCACCAGCCAGTTGTCCGGGCTGATC
>JAJDDM010000190.1 GCA_029260315.1 Phycisphaerales bacterium
GGGCCTACTCATATATGGCTATCGCTTCTCTCACCAAGAGCACAGCCGCTCAGAGCAGCGACCAAGCCCCACGCCGCGTTTGCAAGGCGGAAGAGAGGACTCGAACCTCCACGGGATTTTACTCCCACTAGGACCTGAACCTAGCGCGTCTGCCAGTTCCGCCACATCCGCTGCGGGGCCAAGTGTAGGGCGATTGGGCAACGGGGGCAACGCAACCCGCCCTCTCCCTGGAGCCGAATCGAGCCGCTCCCGCCCCTGTCTCGGGCGCATCCGATCCCCCCGCCCCAACGAGCCGCGACCGTGAGGGAGTGGTCCCTCAAAGGACCATCTAACCGCTCCCCGACGGTCGCGGCTCGTCAGAGCCGCACACCCGCGAGTCTCAGACCCCCGCCTCTTCCTCCGGCTTGGCCTTCGGCTTCGGCGCCTTGATCTTCAGGACCTCCCGCCGGATCTCCGCGAACAGCTCCGGATTGTCCTTCAGGAACTGCTTGGAGTTCTCCCTGCCCTGGCCCAGACGGACGTCGCCGTAGCTGAACCACGCCCCGGACTTCTGGCACACGCCGCAGTTCACCGCCAGGTCCACCAGGTCGCCCGTGGCGCTGATCCCCTCGTCGAACATGATGTCGAACTCCGCATCGCGGAACGGCGGGGCGATCTTGTTCTTGACCACCCGCGCCCGCACATGGTTGCCGACGTTGTTCTCGCCGTCCTTGATCGCCCCGGTCCTGCGGATGTCGATGCGGACCGAGCTGTAGAACTTCAGGGCCCGCCCGCCGGGGGTGGTCTCGGGGCTGCCGAACATCACGCCGATCTTCTCGCGGATCTGGTTGATGAACAGCACGGTGCAGTTGCTGCGGGCGATCACGCCGGTGAGCTTGCGCATCGCCTGGCTCATCAGGCGGGCCTGCAGGCCCACATGGGTGTCGCCCATCTCGCCCTCGATCTCGGCCTTGGGAATCAACGCCGCCACCGAGTCGATCATGATGATGTCCACGGCGTTGGACCGCACCAGCAGCTCTGTGATTTCCAGCGCCTGCTCGCCGGTATCCGGCTGAGACACCAGCAACTCGTCGATGTTCACGCCGATCTTCTTCGCCCAGGTCGGGTCCAGGGCGTGCTCTGCATCGATAAACGCGGCGACCCCGCCATCTTTCTGCGCATGGGCCGCGACGGTCAGGGCGAGCGTGGTCTTGCCGGACGATTCCGGCCCGAAGACCTCGACGATGCGTCCGCGTGGGATGCCGCGCCCGCCGAGGGCGAGATCAAGGCTGAGCGCCCCGGTGCTGATACCGGGGATGGCCAGGTACGCGTCCTCATCGAGGCGCATGATCGAGCCCTTGCCGAAGACCTTGTCGATCTGCGACAACGCGCGGTCGAGGGCCTGTTGCTTCTGTGGATCCACGGGCTTTGGCTCGACGGCCTGCGCGCCGAGCGTCGCCTGCCCATTGGTGGCGGGCTTGGCTGTCGAATCGCCCCCCGCAGCCTTCTGACCGACCGCGAGCTTCTCGGCGCTCGCCGAACTCTGCTTGGGCGTGGACGTGGTGTTGGAACCGGCCGACGGACCCTGTGTTTTCTGAGTCTTCGCGGGCATGATGCCCTCCTTGCTTCTGCTCGCCCGAGCCGGCTCCATCCGGGAGGATCGGAGGTGACCCAAGCGAAACCAACACGGATCGGGCGGGGCCTCCGTGACCCCAAACCGGCCGAGGGCGGCGTTGGACGCGGGCCCGGCGAGGCGAGTATACCAGAACCCGAACGCCTGTCAATGTTCGGGAAACGATTGTGGATAAGTCGATCTCTGCACGGGTCAGAACGTCCGAGAATGCACTTGAACTAGCCTGCTTGGACGCGACGACCCCGAAGATCGCACAACCAACATAGTCGGCACGTCACGTTCGCGGTTCTCCAAACTCTCCCGGGAGAAAACCCCCAATCTGAACGATACGCGATCTGACTTCATGCCCGCCGCGACGACACCAACCCCGACCCGCTCGCTCCTCCAGGGCCTCGATCGCCTCTACCAGGTCACCCGCCTCTACGGCGACACCAAGCATGCCGGCGTCCGTCGAGCCATGGATTCCCTGGTTGCCGTGATACGTCAGGCGTTCCGCGAGGGTCTCGAGATCGGCGTGACCGCCGAGGGGCTGCTGGCCGGCGGCATGGCCTCCCCCGAGACCGGCGCGTTCTGGCAGGCCTGTCGGGAGAGGCAGCTCGCTTCGATCTCGATCGAGCCGCAGTCGAGCCCCGCCGATCTTGGGGCGCTCGTGACACACCTCTCGCGATCCGACGCGGCAACGGTCATCGCTTCGATGACGAGCGGGCGGATCCGCCTGGAATGCGTCGACCTGGGCGGGCTGGCGATGGGCGAGGGATCGGCCGGTCGCGTCGATTGGCAAGGCGTCCTCCACGCGCTCGGCGACGGGGGCGAGTGGACGCCCGAGCAGGCCAAGATCGTCAACGAGTCCGCCGCCCCACCCGAGGAAGTCGCATCGGCGCTGCAGAGCCATGTACGCTCGGCGGCCCAGTCACTCAAGGGGACCGAAGGACCCGAACGCGCGCAGAAGCTCCGCAAGCTGCGCTCGTTCGTGCAGACGCTCAACCCCTCCCTCCGGCGGGCCCTGCTCGCTCAGAACAGCAAGACCTTTGCGAGTGCCGAGAACACGCTCGCGGATCTCGCGGACGTCCTACCGCTCAAGGAGGTGCTCGAGGCGCTGCGCCAGGTAAACGCGAGTTCCGCGCGTCCCTCGAACGCGGCGTTGCGGATGTTCCAGCAGATTGCCCGGAGCTGCGCGAACGACCAGCAAGGGGCCGCCGAGCTCCAGCACCTCAGCGACGCCTGGCGGGCCAACACGTTCGCGAATGATTCCGGGACCGACGCGCTTTTGGTCTCCATCGGCGAGCTGCTCCAAACCGTCAACTCCGAGGAATATTGCCCCGAGACATACCTCTCAGAGCTCGACAAGCTCGGGCGTCAGATCGAGCGGGGAGAGACCTACGCGGGCATGCCGACGCCCCAAGAAACCTCGCTGCGCGTCGCCGAGATCAGCGCCGAGATCCTCGCGACGACGCCCGACGGCCTCGGCACTAACCGCATGCTCAGCGCCGCGTCCCGGAGCCTGGGGATTGCGTTGCAAACCGGGCGGCACGCCACAGCCCGCGATCTCATTCGGGCCGCGTCGCGGGCGATATCCACGGAAAAGACCGAGCACGCGGCGCGCGACACGCTCGCTCGTCTCGACGGCGTCGCCGAGCAGCTCGCGCGATCGGCGCACCTCTCCGACGCGCCCGATGCGACGCTGGAGCTGCTGCGCACCAGCGAGGGGCCGGCGATCCGCTGGGCCCTGGCGGTGCTCGCCGAGGGCAAGAACGAGCCGAACACGACGCTGTGGACGTTCGTGCATAGCGCCCAGACCGAGCGTGTCGCCGGCGCGATCGAGTCGATGCTGCACGACGAGCGTTGCAAGCTCCCGCCTCTTGACCGGCTCTGCGCGCCGCTCGAGATGGACGGCAAGCTCATCATCCTCTGGCCGATGCTGAACGCCGCATCCGCGAGGGTGCGCAGAGCCGCGTACCACGCCATCTCGCGGGGCGCTGAGCGATGGCCGCTGCGGGTCCTCACGCTCGCGCTGAGCGACCGTGAGAGCGACATCCAGCTCATGGCGCTCGATCACCTGGGGCCGGTGAACAACGAGCTGGAAGCGCGCCTGATCGGCGGTTTCCTGGAAGGCCGCGGGAGCGAGCTGTGCGACGCCGCCTTCGGGCTCGCGGCACAATCGCTCCTCGGCTCGCTCGACCCCAGCGCCATGACGTGCCTCCACACGGCGTTCCTCAAGCTCATGTCCGGCAAAACGCGCTCGATGCGCGAGCGAGCCGCCCTTCTCGCGGGGATCATCAAGCGTCGCCGAGACCATCCGCTCATGCGCGACGCGTGGGTCCGCTGGCGGCTCTCGGCCTGCCGAATCCGCGTCAATCTCGCGGCGCTGCGCGAAAGGATGGTCAAGTGAGTAAGCCCTTCGTCGATGCGGTCGGGGCCATGGCCAGCGCCGTCACCAGCCTCCGGCTCTACGGCGACGCCCATCCCTCGGCCCGCCTCCACGCCGATCGCGCCGCCGCCCTCGTCAACTCGGCGATGCGTCCCGGCACCGTGCAGCGCATCGTCGTCATGCCCGACGCGATCGCCATCGGCAACCATCCGATCCCGCAGACCCGCGAGCAGGCCGCACGCCTCGCCCCATTGCGCGATGCCGGGGTCGATTGCATCCTCGTCGCCCGAGGCGTGCGCGGCGACGAGATCCTGACACTCGCTCGATGCATCCTGAGCAAGACCCGCCCAGAGAAATCCGCGCACATCAACTACGCGTCATTGCACGTCGCCAGCGCCGACACCAACGTGCTCTCGGCGATGTGTGCCATCGCCAATCAAAGATCCAACCGCGCCCGCATCGAGGACACATGGCAACGCCTCCAGCGGGGTGAGGGCGCTGACGACAAGCTCTGGTCGGCCATCGGCGACATTACGGCCAGCGCGTCGTCCTCCGCGGGCTCGCTCATCCCGATGGCCGCCCTCAAGCACCACGATGAGTACACCTTCGTTCACACCATCAACGTCGGCATCGTGAGCACGGCCCTGGCCCGTGCCGCGGGCGTCAGCGGCCAACTCCTCGCCGACATCACCGCCGCCGCCCTGCTCCACGACGTCGGCAAGCGGCTCGTCCCGCTCGACATCCTCAACTCCCCCGACAAGCTCAGCAAGCCGCAACTCGCGGTCGTGCAGCGCCATCCCGGCAATGGCGCCGAGCTGCTCATCGGCGCACCCGAGGTGCCCGACCTCGCCGCGGTCGTCGCTTACGAGCACCACATGGATATCGACGGCGGCGGGTATCCCAAGCGCCACCGCAACTGGAAAATCAGCCTCGCCAGCCAGATCGTCCACATCGCCGACGTCTTCGACGCCCTTCGGACGGACCGCCCCTATCGCAAGGCCATGGCGCTTGAACAGGCGCTCGGCATCATGGAGATCACGGCGGGCAGAGCCTTCGACGCCGAGCTCTTCGAGGTCTTTTGCACCCGGGTCGCCGGGCACGTCGAGGCCCACAAGCCGCCTGAAGAGCTGAACGAGCGGGACGAGCCGGACCGGCAGGGCCGGCAGGGCCGGCGCAAAGCCGCCTGACGCACGCGATCGTCCGCAGCGGCCGAGAGTGCCTGCGCATCAAGACGACGCGCCGCGGCGTTTGCCCCCCACTACCCTTGCGCCCATGAACCTCTCGCTCTCCGCCAAGCGTTGCCTCGTCTGCGGCTCGACCCAGGGCATCGGCCGCGCCAGCGCCGTGGTGCTCGCCCGCCTCGGCGCCTCGGTCACGCTGCTCGCCCGCGATGAGAAGAAACTCGCCGAGACCCGCGACATCCTGCCCGGCGAATCGCCGGACCAGTCCCACGACTGGCTCGTCGCCGACTTTGAGGACCCCGACGGCGTCGAGTCCGCCGTGAAAGGCTCGCTCGAGGACGGACGCACCTTCCATGTGCTCATCAACAACACGGGTGGCCCACCCGGCGGGAAGGCCATCGACGCCGAGCCCGAGACCTACGCCCAAGCCTTTAGAATGCATGTGCTCTGCAACCAGGCGCTCGCCATGGCGGTCGTGCCGCGGATGATCGATGCCGGCTACGGGCGGATCGTCAACATCATCTCGACGAGCGTCCGCCAGCCGATCCCCGGCCTGGGGGTCTCCAACACCGTCCGCGGCGCGGTCGCGAGCTGGGCCAAGACGCTCAGTCGCGAGCTCGCGCCGCACCAGATCACGGTCAATAACGTCCTGCCGGGCTTCACCGAGACGACGCGCCTGGAAGGCCTGATCCGCACGCGCGCCCAATCCCGCGGCGTGAGCGAGGAAGTCATCACCAACGAGATGCGATCAAGCGTCCCGATGGGGCGATTCGCCGACGCCGAGGAGGTCGCAAACGCCGTGGCGTTCCTGGCCTCGCCCGCGGCGAGCTATGTCTCCGGGCAGAGCCTCGCGGTCGATGGCGCACGGCTTGAGGCCATCTGATCGCCTCTGCCAGCCGCGCCCCGCCCGGAGGGCGCATGGGCGTTGCCAGGGGTTTCAACCCCTGGTGAGCAAGTTCTTCGCATCACGCCCGGAGGGCGTACGCATCAGCAACTCCACCGTCCTGACTCATCCATCCTGCTCTTCCATTCTTACTTCTCGCTTCGGCACCCTGTCGCCAGCGCCAACCACTCCAGATTCCCCTTCCCACCTTTCCCCCCACGAATCGGCGACCGCACCAACCCCTCTACCACCACGCCAAGCTCCCCGAGCCGCTCGACCGTCTCCCGCGCGATCCCCTCGGCAACCTCACCCGGCAATACACCCCCTACCGACAACTCCTCGAACCGCGCCCGCTCGATCTCATAATGCGGCTTCACCAGGCTCACGATCCGCCCGCCGGGTTTGAGCCATCGCACCGCCGCGGGAATCGCCTTTTCCTGCCTCGTCCACCCCAGATCGATCACTACCAGATCGACCGGTTCCACCGGCTCCAGATGCAGCGCGTTCGTGCGCTCATGCACGAACACCCGCTCGTCCTGCCGCAGCTTCCATGCGAGCTCCCCGTACGCCGTGTCCACAGCATGCACCCGAGCCGCGCCGCGCTGCAACAGACAATCCGTAAACCCCCCGGTCGAGCACCCCAGATCCGCGCACACAAACCCAGCGACATCCAGCCCGAACTCGTCCAGCGCGTGCGCCAGCTTCAGCCCGCCACGCGACACGAACGGATTCTCCGGATCCGCGCTCATCCCGCCGCCATCGGCACGCCCAGGATCGACACCCCCAGACGATCCGCCTCCGCCAGCATCTCGTCCTTGTCGATCATGATGACGTCCTCGGCGGCGAGCGCCAGACACCGCCCGCCGTGCTCGTGCAACTTGCGAATCGTCTGCAATCCCACCGTCGGCACATCGCTGCGCCGATCGTGCCCGACGCGAGACCCCTTGCACAGCGTCCAGCCCTTGGCCTTGCACAGCCCGCCGGTGCGTTCGATCATCGCGTCGGTCCCCTCGACCGCCTCGACGCTGATCGTGTCGCGATCGCGCACCGCCACCGCCTGCCCGATATCCAGCCGCAGCAGCTCGCACAGCAGCGGCCACACGAAGTCCACGTCCGCCCGCTGCTGCGTGCTCGGCTTGGTCTTGGTCATCACGCCCGCCGTCGCGAGCTGGTCCTTGATCGGCATCGTCGAGTCCATCAGGCTCACCCCGGCTCTATCCAGCGTCTCGGCGATCATCCCCAAAACAGCGTACGATCGCCGATCGTGGCGGATCCGCAGCGCCCCGCGAACGGTCGTCAGGTCCGGAATATTGCGGAAGATCCGCAAGGGATCGTGCATGATCCCCGCCTTATCCACCTTGCCGACCATGATCGCGTGGCGCACCCGCCGATGGCGCAGCGTCCTCGCCCACTGCCCGATCCGCATCAGCCCGACCTCACGAAACGAGGCGCACAACCCCGGCAGCGACCGCTCATACTGCCCGCTCAAGCCCACGCCATGCACGGGATACCCCAGCTTGTTCAGCCCCTCGGCGACGATAATCGGCAGCCGCCCGCCCCCCGCGATCAGCCCCACCGGCGTCGGCGGCTCCGGCGGGTCCGGCAGAATGGTCAAGGCGTGCAGCACCGCCCCGATTCTACGGGTAGATCGGCTCTCCGAGCCGATGCGCCGGTGCCGTGGCATGAGGAGGCCCTCCGACGAATGCCACGCCGATACCTCCGGTGCCATGGTCTGAGCGAGTCTTCGAGCGAAGGCCATGAGATGCATCTGCAGCACCGTGAACAGAGCATGCTCTGCGACAAATCCCACGCCCACACCACCAATAAACCCAACCCCACCCCCAAGCCGATGAACCGCCCATGCCCGGTAGACCCGCGAACGCGACCCCAACGCCACGCCAACCGACCGCCGCCCCCTCCATCGGCGTCTACTTCGCCTGCTCGAACCAATACCTGCGCGTCTTCCGCAACAACGCCGGCACCCACTACCTCGCCCGCTGCCCCAAGTGCGCCAAGACCATCAACTTCCGCGTCGCCCCCGGCGGCACTAACCAACGCTTCTTCGAGGTCAGCTGCTGACCCCAAAACAGAGCCGCCGAGCGCAAGCTCGCGAGAGGCCGCCCAACCCACAGCCCGCGCCCACCCCGTCCCAACGAACCGGAGCGACGCCAGGACGTCCGACCCGCGTGCCACCTGCCGGTATACTCAACGCAACCCCGTCGAGCGGGGCCTGGCCGAGCGTCCGGAACACTGGCGATGGTCGAGCGTGCGGTGGTGGATGGGCGAGCGAGACGGCCAAGTGCAATGCGATCCGCCGCCGAGCAATCCGGGGCCGATGTGGCAGGGCTACATGTAAATCACCGACAGAACTCAACTCGTAGATGCCCCTGAGAAGCACCGAGATCGCAAAGCCGATTTCGGTAGCACGACTTCCCGGAGCCACGCCGACCAAGCACGTTCACCCAAGGTTGAGTCCGCACAGCAAAACCTGGCTGGACGACGTACAGCGGTCACCCAAGACCTCGGTCGCCCAACCGGTGATTTGTTGCTGACGAAAAGGCATCGATGCTACATGAATCCTTCGCACCAACTTGTGTCAACGGAGTTCCGCCCGCCCACCCTGCTAAGCTCGCACTCGCTCGCCTCCTGAATGGCATGGCAGGGTGCCCAGAACGGTTGACCAAGTACATATGTATTGGGATCGGTCCATCGCTCATGCCCATGCTTGGCCGATTGTGGGATCATGCACCGCCCTCGCTTGCGCTTGCTTGTGAGCGGCAGCACGAGTGCGGCGTCGCCATCGACGCGAATAATCAGGAAGTCGTGCTTCCCCTTCACGGTGCATCCAGCAGCCTCGTACTCGCGCAGGCTGTCAGGATCAAGGTGCGCCACAAGGCCCGATTGAATCTCGCATAGTCGCAACATCGTCATGGAACCTCCTACTAGCTAATTTGGTCGTTCCAAGGAACGACTCCAGGGAGTCCGCTGGCATGCACGCACAACGCGGGCATTGCTCTCGGCGCAGTTACGCCTAACAGCGGTCGAGTGAACTGATTTCAAGACCACAGATCTTCGCGATTCACCTCTTCGATCTTCTTGGCTGTGCGCCGAACCATGGCGTCCATTGTCGCCTGGGCGGCCTTTTTTTCTACCGATATCCCCAAGGTTTCAAGGTGGGCCTGAAGGAGACAGCCATATGCCCTGATGAAGGTAGTCCGCGGCGACATCGTACCCAAGCCGGATGGACTTAGCATTTGCTCATACGCCATACTCGCTGCCTCTCGAACCGTCGCATCCTCCGATTCTGCCTGCACGACATTGTAGAGCGTGCGGTGGCCCTTGCCCCGAGGATTCGCACGCAGTTCGGCAGCTGCCCGAACAAAACCGATTCTCCACGTCGGATCGGGTTCAACCAGTCTCCCCAGCCTCTTGTCGAACTTGAGGCGGTCCAGACAGAATCGTGCGAATCGATGGCGCAGGTCTTCCAGGTCGGCATCGCCGTCCTGCTCCCTCGCAGCCTCGCTGTGGAACCAGGTCACGGTCGTCTCGGGAATCGCGTTCCACGGCATTGGTGGATCCGGTTTCTCCGGACTTGGCGAGCCGTAGGGAGAGATGTAGCCAGGATCGCCTTTCTGCGCGCGCCGCGCACGTTTGAGTTCATCTTTAGTGGGCCAGACTCGTGCATTCCAGTATCGCAGGTCCGATGCCACGGCCGGCGTGTTCAGTGCCCGCAGAGCAAGAATGAGAGGGCGGATCGCATCCCATAGAGGCTTGGCGGTGAAGAGTATCGCCACGCAGGTTTCGAAGTTCATTCTCTCGGACGCGAAGTGTCGGACGGTGTCACTGTCTGAAGCGCTCTCGAACTGCTTGCGCCAACACGCCAGTTCGTACTGAGCGATCGCGACTACCTTGTCTGACGGCTTCCCTTCGTCGCGAATGACCTTCCAGATTAGCTGGCTCCAGACATCGACGAGAGCGTGTCGCAATGGCTCCGGCGACATGTGCGGATGCTCCGCGAGCCTCCCATTGAGCTCGTCGCTCATTGATTTCAGCAGTGCTGTCCGGAGTTCGATGATCGATTCTGTACTGGCCCATGGATTAGCACCAGCGACGATGGCGCCGCGCGTGAGCCCTGCGACACGCTCGGCGTCCGTGGATCGCAGCGCGGGCAGTAGGACTGTACCGATCGCGCCAGGATGCGCATCGAACCAGAACTTGGGCGACTCAAGCACATTCGCCTGCGGCACCGCCCCCTCGTCTGAGCCATCCACGAGCCGATCCGTGCGATCGGCTCCGGCCCCAAGGGACTCGAAGCACTCCGGCCGGAGCCATCGCCCAGGATCAATCACTCCGAGTTCGAAGAGATTTGCCACGATGAACGGCAAGTCAAACGCCTCCACCGTCGCAAGCTGTTCCAGCCCGCGATCAAAGTCGATTCCAACGTCTTGGCACTCACGCGCGAAGGCTTCGCGGCTCGCCTCGCTTGCGACGTCCGGAGGGGGGGGTGTCAGTATCCCTCGGACCAAGTTGGACTTTCCGAGGTAGTCCAGAAACTTGGTTGCCGTGGCGTTTCGGTCCTGGGATTGCTCCTCCCAGAATTGTCCGAGTACAAGGAAGAAGCAAATGTAGAACTCATGCGCGGACTCTGTCTCGGCCGGGACAATCCCCGACCGAGTCATCGCATCCGGTATCCAGTCAAACTCCATCGCGGCGGCGTAGTTGCCTTTCTGGGAAGCCCAATACCGCCAGACATCGCGCACACTGCGAGCATGCACAGGGTCATAGTTCAGTTGTGGCTGATTCACACGATTGACTCCTGCCCGGCCGGAACGGGGCTGTCATCTTGGGTAAGCACGGACGTGGATGCTCAGGTGGTAGCCCGCAGGCGCTGCCGCAGGCAGCCTACCGCGTGCAGTTCCCGCTGTCAAGCAGTTTTCGATTATTAGAACCTGTGCGATGGCCTACCCCACCTCCTCAACCACGCGCCCCCGCCCAATCCCCCCGCACCGGCCACCGAACCCCCCTCAAGATCCCAACCGCCAGCAGCACCGCCAGCAGCACCGCCAGCACCCCCCCGCCACCACATCCACAACCCCACCCGCCTCGTGGTCGTGCAGCACCTCGCCAATAGCAAACCACGACCCCGGCAGAACCAGATCCACAATCGTCCCCGCCCCGAACGCCACAACGCCGATCACGCCCAGATAGATCACCAGAGCCCGCACGCCCAGATCCTTCAAGACCCACGCCATGGTCGCCGGGTTCGTCGCCGGGCCCGCCAGCA
>JAJDDM010000020.1 GCA_029260315.1 Phycisphaerales bacterium
GGAGTTGTTGGCGAAGGCGGCGGAGGAGATGAGGTCGGGGGATTGAAGATGAGGTCTGGGGTCTGGGGTCTGGGGTCTGGGGTCTGGCAAGATTGTGGGGTTGAACGCCCGAGGTGGGTCGGCACTGGTGGGCGAGCCACCAGTGGCACAGTTCGCGGTGGCACAGTTGAGGAGATGGTCATGGGGACGGTTGGGTGGATTGTGGTTGGGCTGGTATGTGTGGTGGTTGGGTTGGTGGGGGTTGTGGTGCTTGTGGGGGTGGCGCTGCCGAGGGATCATGTGGCGAGCGCACGCGCGGTGATCCCGGCGAGCGAGGACGAGGTGTGGAGGGCCATCACTGGCTTCGAGGAGATGGCGTCGTGGCGGCGCGGCGTGAAGCGCGTCGAGCGGGGCGAGGATGTCGGCGGCAGGCCGGTGTGGATCGAGCACAGCGGCGGCGGGCCGATGGCGCTGGCGGTCGAGGAGCGGGTCGAGGGCGAGCGGCTTGTCTTGCGGATCGCCGACGAGCGGCTGCCGTTCGGGGGGACGTGGACGTACGAGGCGAGCCCGGCGGAGGGCGGCGCGCGGCTGCGGATCACCGAGGACGGGTTCGTGAAGAACCCGATCTTCCGGTTCGTGTCGCGGCTCGTGATGGGGCACCACGCGACGATGACGCGGTATCTGGAGGACCTGGGGCGGAAGTTCGGGGGCGAGGTGGAGGTGGTGCGGGAGGAGGCGACCTGAAGGCGGATCGAGACGCTGAGGGCTTGCGCGAGGGAACCCGTGGCGAGAGCCGGGAGCGAGAGAACGACCCGGATCTTCGCGGACTCAGATCCGGCGTCTGGCAGGTGTGCTGCGGACGGCGCCATGCCCATGCTGGTGGAGGCTGATCGGCTAGGCTTGTCGCACGAATCGCGGATGCAAGGAGCGGGCGATGGTGAATACGAAGGAAGCGCCGAGGCGGAACCTGCGGTATGGGTCGTTCGAGGACTTTGAGCGCGATGTCGACGCGATCGAGGCAACCGAGCGCGCGGGGAGCGTGAACACGACGGGCAACTGGACCGCGGGGCAGATCATGGAGCATCTGGGGAAGTTCTCGGAGTACGCGCTGGACGGGTTTCCGAGCCGAGCGCCGTGGGCGATCCGCAAGCTGGCGATCCTGATGTTCAAGAAGAAGATGCTCTCGGGCGAGCCGATGCCGGCGGGGTTCAAGATCCCCAGGCAGGCGTCGTACATGGCGCCGGGAGATGATGTCTCGGTTGAGGACGGGATCGTGCGGTTGCGCGGCGTGTTCGCGCGGCTGCACGCCGGGGAGAAGTTCTCGGCGTCGAGCCCGGTGTTCGAGCGGCTGAGCCACGAGCAGTGGTGCAAGGCGCAGCTCGGGCACGCGGCGATGCACATGAGTTTCATTGCGCTGGATCAGCCGCTGCCGGATCAGAACGATGACGCCGGTGATGGCGACGGCGGGAAATGATGGCGGGCGGCGAGGGTCAGCGCGGGACCGAGGGATACGGCGGCATCGAGAGCGATGGCGACGCGAACGCCGTCGCGCGGATCGTCATGCATGCCTTCGCCGGTGGGTCGCACGAGGAGACGCTCAAGTGGATCGACGCCGTCGGGCGCGACTGCTGGCGGGTGCTGCGCGATGGCGAGTGGATCAAGGCGTGCCTGTTCACGATGCCGATGGGAATCTTCTTGGGCGGGCGGTCGGTGCCGATGAGCGGCGTGGTCGCGGTGGGCGTCGCGCCCGAGGCACGCGGGCGGGGGCTGGCGACGAGGCTGATGCTCCAGTCGCTGCGCGAACAACGCGAGGACGGCTTTGCGCTCAGCGGGCTGTTCAGCGCCAAGCAGGGGCTGTACCGGCGGGTGGGCTTTGAGCAGGCGGGGCACTTTGTGCGGTATCGCGTGGCGATCGGGGAGTTCGTGGTTCGGCGGGATCTGGAACTGGCCGGCGATGGGTTGACGGTGCGCACGCTGGGTGAGGGCGATCGGGCGGATGTCGAGGCGTTCTATCGCGCACACGCGGCGGCGCACGACGGGATGCTCGATCGCGGCGCGTACGTCTGGGGGCGGATCGCCCACTGGCGCGGCGAGGATCGGCACGGATGGGTCATCGAGGATGAGAAGGGCGAGATCGAGGCGTATATCTATCTCTCGCAGCGGCGCAAGGACAACGATTTCCGCCAGGAGATATTCGTGGGCGACTGGCAGGCGAGATCGCTGCGCGGATGGGCGGCGTTGATGCGGTTCTGCCGGGAGTTCTCGAGCATGGGCGATGAGGTTGTGTTCCGCGGCTCGCCGACGCATCCGGTGTGCTTTCTGATGGATGAGCAGCGGATCGGGGATCGGGGCGGGGAGTATTGGATGCTGCGTGTGCTGGATGTCGCGAAGGCGCTGTCGGCGCGCGGGTACGGGGCGGGGACATCGTGCGAGGCTCACCTTCGGATCGAGGACGAGACGCTGGGAGCCGGCGGCGACTTTGTGCTGCGGGTGGATGGGGGCGAGGGGACGGTCGAGGCGGGCGGGCGCGGCGAGATCGTGATGAGCGAGAAGACGCTGGCGGCGCTGGTGAGCGGGTATCTTTCGATGCGGCAAGCGATCGGGCTTGGGCTCATCGGTGGCACGTCAGCCGATGCGCTCAGTGGTGTGTTTGAGGGCGGTGTGCCGGCCATGGTCGATCAGTTCTGAGGCCGATGGGGGTCACGACGTGTGATCGCGAGCTTGTGATGTGTGTGCGGTTCCGCCTCGCTTGCGCGTCGGGCTCGTATGAGTTGGGTCAGCCGGTGGGATTCTCGAGCCAGGTGTGGTAGCAGGCGTTGCAGAGGATGATCTCGAGCTCGGCGTGGACCTGCTCGCGGAGCTCGCGCTCGGACTGCGTTGCCGCCTCGTCGATGAGGCGTTCGATCTCGCCGGCGATCTGCTCGGGCGAGAGGTCGGGCAGGTCGGTGATGGCGGGGTCGGCGCGGGCTCGGATCTGGATGATGTACAGCTCTGCTCTGCCACGATGGAGCAGTGCGCCGCAGCGGTGGCAGATGGTCTGGTCGGTCATGGGAAGGTGGGCTCGGGCGTGAGCGCGAATGAACGACAACTCTCGGTCACGTCGAGGGTAGCGAGTCGGGGCGTCCTCGCCCCGTTCCTGGGGGACGTGCGATCGCCCCTCGGGGACGTGCGCCCGCGCCGAAAGGCACGGGGCGAGGACGCCCCGGCTCACGGTTGCGCGTTGTCAATCGGGTGGGGGCGCGCAGGCGTGGACGATTGATCTCTTACATGAGCGTGGAGCGGTGGCGTTCGCCTCGCTGCTTGTAGTGGGTGAAGGCGCTCTCGCGGTCGGGGAACTCCTGGGCGCTGTAGACGAGCTTGGACTCGCCCAGGATGAGTTCGTCCTCGTCGCAGAGTTCGCACTCGCCGTCGATCTTGCGGCCGTTGATCCAGACGCCGTTGGCACTTTTCATATCGACGGCGAGGTGCTTGCCGTCGTGTTGGCGGATCTGGAGGTGCTTGCGGCTGACGCGGTCGTCTGCGACCTGGATGGGGCAGGACTCCTGGCGTCCGATGACGATGGTGCCTGACTTGAGGGGGTAGTAATCGCCCTCGCTGGGGCCGGCGACGATGATGATGCTGGGCATGGGGATCTCACAGGCTACGGACTATCGCGAGTCGTGCTCGCGCCATGATACTCCAACACTCGGGATGTGCAAGAGCGGGGCCTATTTGGCGGCGGCCTTCGGAGCGGGATCGCGGATGTGCTCGTGGATCTCGAGGATTGTGAGCGCGCCGCCGACGGCGAGGTAGAGCACCACTTGCTCTGGGCCCGGCCGCCAGATGAGCTCGTTGTCGAGGGTTTCGAAGCCGAGGGCGATGAGGCAGATGAACGCGGCGAGCCCGAATGCGAGGCGGATGAACGCGCTGGCGCTGACGAAGGCGACCATGACGCCGGAGCCGATCGGAGGCCTGAGATCTTCCAGGCGCGATGCGCCCGGCTTGCCCCTCAGGAACTCGTCCTCCGCGAGATTCCGGATCTCGTACATGACGTGGAGCCGACGGCGGAAGACGGTGAGGGCGCGGGCGAAGAAGAGGGTTGCGCCGTACGCCGCGGCGAGAGCGAGCGCGGCGACGTACAACGGCAAGGACGATTCTCCATCGGAGCGGATGAGCAGGATGACCGGCGCGCCCGCGAAGATGCTGACCATGATCGAGCCGCTGCGGACGATCTGCCAGAAGTGGTCCTCGTCGCGCGCGACGCGGGCCTCGAAGTAGTCGAGGGTCTCTTTGGCTGGATCCAGCGACTTCCCCCCGCTTGAGGCGGGGCGCTTCGCGGATCTGGTCGATGTCTTCTTCTTCGCCATCTGGGCGAGAGCTTACAGCAGCGGGTTCTTCGTTCCAACGACGTAGTCGCGGATCGGGCTGAGATTCGGCTGGGGATTGACGAAGACGTCGCTGTAGAGTTCCTCGGCGTCGGGGACTGGCGCCTCCTCGGCGAACTTGACGGCGGCCATGACCTCGTCGCGCAGATCCTTCTGCATCTGCTTCCAGTCGTCCTCGCTGAGACAGTCTCGCCCGCCGTCGTTCTCGGAGGCCATGAGGCGGCTGACGAGGGCCGCGATGCCGTCCTTTTCCTTGAACTTCTCGACCTCGTCCTTGGTGCGGTACTTCTGGGGGTCGGACATCGAGTGGCCCTGGTAGCGGTAGGTCTTGAGGTTGACAAAGCCCGGGCGCTGCTCGTCGCGGCAGTTGTCTGCGAAGGGCTTGAACTGGTCGTAGACGTTGAGGACGTCGAAGCCGTCGATCTCGATCCCCTCGATGCCGTAGCCCTTGGCGCGATCGAGCAGGTTCTCGTGGTTGGCGGTGTGGCGTTCGATGGCGGTGCCCATGGAGTAGCCGTTGTTCTCGACGATGTAGATGACCGGGAGGCCGAAGAGGCTGGCGAGGTTCTGGGCCTCGTGGAAAGCGCCCTGGTCGAGCGCGCCGTCGCCGAGGTAGCAGAGGCTGACGCGCTTCTTGCCCTCTTCGAGGACCTCCATCTCGTAGCGTGCGGCGAAGGCGAGGCCGGCGCCGAGGGGGGTTTGCGCGCCGACGATGCCGTGCCCGCCGTAGAGGTGGTTGGGCTTGTCGAACATGTGCATGGAGCCGCCCTTGCCCTTGGCGCAGCCGGCGGCCTTGCCGAACATCTCTGCCATGCAGGCCTTGGGGTCCATGCCGCGGGCGAGGGCGTGCCCGTGGTCGCGGTAGGCGGTGACGACGGGGTCGTCGTCTGCGATCGATCGGATGGTGCCGACGGCGCAGACCTCCTGGCCGGTGTAGATGTGGCAGAAGCCGCCGATCTTGGCCTGCTGATAGGCCTGCATGGTGCGGGTTTCGAACTCGCGGATGAGTTGCATGTCGCGCAGCCAGGCGAGCAGGGTGTCGTCGGAGAGCTTGGAACTCGGGCGGTCTGCGGCGCGTTCTTTGGCGGTCATCTGGGACATGCGGGGCTCCGTCGGCGATTGCGGGGCGGGGATGCGTGGCGGTGCGAGGCGAGAACGCGGGTGCGCTCCATGGACTATAGGGAGAGGGTGGTATGGATGAGGGCACGAAAAGAGGGGGCATGAGAGCCCCCTTGTTGCGTTTGATGTTGTGATCGGGCTCAGGTTGTGCTGAGGGACTGGGCCACGGTGCGGGCACGCAGCAGCAGCAGCGCCGCCTCGAGCTGCGGGTCGAGCCCGCCCTTGATGAGCTCGTCAGGATCTGCGCCGGCCTCGGCGACGGCCTCGCCGATGAGGGGCAGCATGTCGGCGTCGCGGCGCAGCAGGACCGAGTCGAGTGTCTGGCTGGGGAGCATGGTGACCTCGAGGTTGGGCCTGACGCCCCAATCGAATGCGCCGGGGCGCTTGTGGATGAGCCTGCCGTTGGGCAGGACGTAGTAGCGCTTGGTGAGTTTGATGGCGCTGCGATCGCCGGGGAGGGCCCAGACGTTCTGGACGCTGCCCTTGCCGTAGGTGGTGCGACCGAGGACGATGGCGTCGACGGCGCCGTTCTGGGCGTGGTCTTGGATCGCGCCCGAGACGATCTCACTGGCCGAGGCGGAGCTCTGGTTGACAAGGACGACAATGGGAACGCCCTCGACGCGTGCGCGGCTGGGCCTGGCCTCGCGGGCCCTGGGATCGCGTCTGCCGTCGCCGTCCTGCGTGGCGACGATCGGGCCCTCGCGGACAAAGGTGTTGGCGACGGTGACGGACTCATCGAGCAGGCCGCCTGGGTTGAAGCGGAGGTCGACGATGAGTGCGTTGAGGCCCTCAACGTCCATCTCGCGAAGGGCCTGGTGGAGCTCGCGGGTGGTGGAGCCGGTGAACTGGGTGAGGCGGACATAGCCGATGTGGCGGTCGTGGTCGATGTACCAGTCCCACTCCTTGGCGTTCTCGCGCTTCCAGCCCTTGACGGTCTTGACGATGATGTTCTGGCGCTCGACGGGGATGACCAGGGACTTCGGCTTGGCCTCGGGGTCTTCCGGATCGGGGCGCTCGATGCCGAGGTCGACGGTGGTGCCGGCCCTGCCGGTGATCTTATCGGCGACCTGGTTGATGCTGAGGCCCGCGGTGGAGTCGCCGTTGACGGTCTTGATGAGATCGCCCGAGCGGATATCGGCGCGGTAGGCGGGGGTGTCGTCCAGCGGCGTGACGACCATGATGTCGCGGGTCTCGTTCATCTGGATCTGGATGCCGACGCCGATGTAGTTGCCGTTGGTGTTGCGCTCGAATCGGCGGAGCTCGTCGGGCCAGATGACGCCGGAGAACTCGTCGAGGTTGGCAAATGCGCCGTTGGTGAACTCGTGCATGATGGCCTCGTCCATGAGCTCGAGGCCGGTCGTGTCGTTGTCGCGGAGCAGCTCGCGGAGGGTCTGGTAGGCCATGCCGGGTGTGACGACGGCGTGGTCGGCGATGCGACGGCGCTCGCGGGCGATCTCGGCGAGGAAACGCTCTCTGGCGATCTCGCGGCGCAGGGCGGGGATGCCCTCGCGCAGCTCGGGCGTGGTCAGCATGACCTCCATCGCCTCGAGGCCCTTGAGGATCATCTTGCGGACGTCGACGCGCTCGACGTGCCCGGAGGCCGCCTCGTGCAGGGCGCTCTGCACCATGCGCGTCGTGATGCCGTCCAGCCGCTCGGCGTAGGACTCGCCGAAATCAATGTAGTCGGGCAGCGGGTCGTTGCCCTCGGCGAGCTCGCGCTCGTTGCGCAGACGCCACAGCTCGCGCGGGGCGTAGAACTGGATCATGCTCAGACGCCGGTTCAGTCGGTCGAGGTCGGCGCGATAGCGGATGGACTCGGCCCCGCCGCGATCCATGAACAGCGTGTCGAGGCGGTAGTACAGCTCGTTGGCGACGAGCCAGTCGTGTCGGTTCTCGGCCATGCGGGCCGCGATCTCGGCCTTGCGGACGATGTCCTTGACCTGCGGGTTCTCGAAGACCTGCGCGGGATCGAGGGCGATCTGCTCGAGATTGATCGCGTGGACGAGGCCTTCGCTCAGCTCGGCGTCGGTGATGTCGGGCTTGCGGAGGATCTCGCGGAGCGACTCGATCGCCTCTTGACGCTCCTCGACGCGGGTCTGCTCGCGCTTGTCGAGGTTGGCGCGATAGGTCTCGATGGACTCGACGAGCGTCGGGTCGAGGCCGTCGGGGGCTTCTTTCAGCAGCTCGTTGAGGCGGGTGTGGCTGCCGGCGCGGGCGGCCTCCCAGACCGAGCCCCCCCACCGCATCAGGCTCTGGGGCTGATCGGCCCTGGGCTGGGCCGGCGAGGCGAGGGCCGCGCCGCCCATGCAGGCGATTGCGGCGAATGAGAGCGCGGCACGGGTCGCGATTCGTGTCATCTGTACGTCATCCTCCTGACGGTGGGCCTCCGAGAGTGCCCGGGCCAGCATCGGGGATCCCCCGCGATGGATCAATCCGTTTCCGCGGGCGAAGATTCCCATCCGCGTACCCCCGCCCGCTCCTGCCGGTTGCGAGGGGGGGATGCGTCCCAGAATGTACGGATGGTTGGATGCATCTGTTCGTCTCCCGTTCTGGCGGCGCCCGGCGATCGCGAGGGTCCGGATTGCGGATCATCGGCTCGCAATAGCGGAGCGGGCGAATCTGGGGTGGGCTTGGCGATTGGGGGTCGCGATTGGCGATCGCGAGAGGCGTTGCGCGGGCGGGTCGCGATTGCTTGGGTGGGGCGGGTGGCTTAGCATGTGCATGCGCTGCGCTCGTAGCTCAACTGGATAGAGTGCTGGCCTCCGAAGCCAGAGGTTGCAGGTTCGAGTCCTGCCGGGCGCGTTGCGGCGAGACACGACCTCGCCAACACAAAGGTACCGAAAGAGAACCGGCCGCCCAATGGGCGGCCGGCTTCGTGTTACCAAAGGATTACGCCGCTCAGTTCCTGGCGACCATCTCGAGCTGGAACGGGCTGATCTCGCCCTGGACGAACAGGTCGAGGTAGGCGAAGAAGTCGTCGGCGTCGATCACGCCGTTGCCTGTGATATCCGCCGCCGGGTCATCGCTGGCGAACAGGTCGAGGTAGTCGAAGAAGTCGTCGGCGTCGACGGTGCCGTTGCCGTCGATGTCGGCGCCCGCCTGCTGGCTGATCACCCGGATCAGCAGCTCGCCCGAGCGGTTGTCGACCTGCAACGCCTCTTCGACGTTCAGCCCGCCACGATCGGACGAGGCGATCAGGTTGTTGTTGGTGTCGCGGATCTCCAGCATGCAGTCGCCGGGGGAGTTCAGGACGACCGAGACCGAGGCGTTGGAGAGGCCGTTGACGCGGAAGATGTCGATGTCGCCGTCGGCGCCGGTGCCCTCGACCATCGTCGCGGGTCCGTTGAAGACGCCCGGGACGACGCCGCCGACAAGATCATTCTCATCGAACGTTGCGGGCGGGGCCTGGTCGATCAGGTGGTCGCCCTGGTGGGAGCCGATGAAGATTTCCAGGTCGCTGTCGTTGTCGGCGTTGAAGACCGCGGCGTGCCAGCCCTCCATGTCCGAGCCGCTGGGGAACGCGGTGGCGGGGGTCCAATCGACGAAGGACATCACGCCGCCGTAGGTCGTGTTGCGAAGGACCGTGGGGCGGCCGTCGCCGGAGGTCTCCTTCATGACGAAGATGTCGACGCGGCCGTCGTTGTTGAGATCGGCGATCTCTGCCTTGCGGCTGGTGATGCCCGAGACCGAGGGGGGCAGGATGTTCTGCTGGGCCCAGACGACCTTGTCGTTGCCGTCGAGGCCGGTGTTCTCGAGGATGATGTCGCGCAGCGTCGGTTGGCCGTTGGACCAGTAGAGGTCGAGGTCGCCGTCGCCGTCGAAGTCGCCGGCCTCGATCGAGTTCTCCTCCTGGGTGACGCCGAGGTTGGTCGTGCTGCCCGAATACGAGAAGTCGGCGTCGCGTCCCGCGCCGTTGTTGATGTTGTTGTACTGGATGTACGCGCCGCTGTTGCTGTGAGAGTTGGTGACGACGACGTCGACCAGCCCGTCGCCGTTCATGTCCGCGCCCTCGACGTCGACGACGTACGGCCCGGCGATGGCGATGCGCCCCGAGGTCGCGTCGGTGTAGGTGCCGTCGCCGTCGTTGAGCAAGAGACGGTCCTGGCTGCTGTTGGGATAGTTGCCGATGTAAATATCGATGTCGCCATCGTTGTCGAAGTCGGCGATCTCCGAGGAGCACGATGCGCCGAGCAGACCGTTGCCGGGCAGGCGGCTGGAGGTCTCATCGACGAAGCCGGTGAAGACCCCGCCGGGGTGCTGGTTGATGTAGATCTTGTCGTTGCCCTGCCCGAAGCCGGAGTTCGAGTCGCAGACGATGTGGATGTCGAGCCAACCGTCGTTGTCGACATCGACGAAGAACGCGCTGCGGGTGACGTCGGCACTCCCGAAGCCCGGAATGATCGAGGTGCCCGAGACCTCCTGGAAGACGCCGTTGTCGTTGCGGTATAGCTCGTTGGTGCGCTCGCCGAAGTCGCTGAAGGCGATGCCCACGAGCACGTCCAGATCGCCGTCGTTGTCCATGTCGCCGAAGGTCACATGCTTCTCGCCGAACGGCTCATTGACGGTCTCGATAATCCGCGTGGACGTCACGTCCACGAAGTTCAGCGGGCCGGCGACGGCGGTGCCGGCAACGACAGACAAAACAAGCGTCAGACTGGTCGATTTCATCATTCCTCCTAGCGGTCTTCCCAGATTTTGCAGATACCCCAAAACCCCCCGTCACCGACATCGCGGCGTCCGTGGAGGATACCCGAGGCTTCGTCCCTGGGGCGCACAAAATGGGTCGATTGACACCAAAAATCACTAAAACGGATGTGCGGATCCGCTTGGTACTGCCATGACGCGGCGTCTGGAACATGCCGATTGCGACCGACCTTGCGTACGATTCTCACAATGGGAGACCCTTTGATGCATCAGATTGCGATCCGGTTCTGCGTTCAGTGAAACTACCGACCCAAGGCCGCCGGTCTGGCGGAGAGCATCAAGCAGGAGTTTGGCATCGACTCGGTGTTCGTCGAATCCGGCGGGGGGATCTTCGAGGTCACGCTCGATGGCGACGTGATCTTCACGAACGACGACCGGCGGGGATTTATCCCCGAGCCCCAGGAAGTCCTGGATCTGCTGCGCCCGCGGTTGGATGGACGCTGATCCTCGCCTCGGTTCGGGCATCGCCCGTGCGTTGCATGACGGCGGGCGGGAGCGCCGCGGACAAGCTCGGTGCGGGTCGCCTCGTTGGATATATGGGGAGAAGTCCACCCGCACGAGACCATGGGATGTGCGCCGGCCGGTCAGGTTCTGGATCCTTGAGGCTATTGCTCGGTCGTGTCTGGCGTCGGCTCGTCGGCGGGTCGGCTCGCGTAGATCACGAAGTCGGCACGCCCGAGATCCTCGGCGTCGATCGGTCCGGGCTCGCGGTCGATGAAACTCAGCGTCACGATGCGCACATGGGGGCGATGCGCGCGGAGGAGTTGCACGGTGCCGCCGTCGAAGTCGGTGTGGAATCGTCCAATGACGTGGACCACCGGTGCGTGAGACACCAAGGCGCGGTGGATGGAATCGGCCATGGTCGCGTCCCAGAGCGCCTGAGAGCGAAACCCGGCGTCGAGACGGGTGGGGATCTCTTCTGACGGCACGGGTTCGCCGTGCATGCCCGAGGCCATCATCGGGCCCATGAGTTGGTCGTAGTTTTCGCGGTAGGCCCCGGCGGGCATGGGTTGTGGGAGAGTGAAGAGGCGGCGCTGGTCGGCGGAGAACTCCCGCAGGCGATCGAACCCCTCGGTTCGCGCGATGGTGACATATCGGCGGGGGGCGTTGGCGGCAATGACGGGGGCGCCTGCGCGCTTGGCCGCCTCGAGCATCCGGCGGTGACCGGGCGGGTCGTTGCCCTTGGTTCTCTTGGCGGCCTCTTTGAAGGTCTCGTCGTCGACCACGCCGTGGAGATAATCGTCAAGGGCGACCTGTTGATCGCGTTCGTAGAACTCCATGGAGAGAGCCGCGGTCGGGCGCGAGGCGAGGATGTCTTCGAAGAGGTGGGCGGCGAACGCGAGGGCGACGGGGTGTCCGTGGGTCTCGCCGATGAGCACGGCGTCGGCGCGGAGTGCCGCGTCGAGGGCATCGTAGTAGGTCGCGGGATTCCCGGCGCGATCGTACATAGAGACAGGGAGATCCGGAGTTCGCGCGATGCCGGCGGGCTCGGAGGTCGGGCGGGCTGTCGTGACACACGCGGGCACGCCGGCGAGGCACGCGAGAAGACCGATGATGGCGGGGACACGAGGCATCGGGGGCGGCTCCTTTGAGGTGGGCCCGCATCGTAGCGGGCAGACTGAACGCTCTGAGCGGCCAGGAGATTAGGGTGCGCACCCGAATCTGGGCGAGAATCCTGCGAACCGCCTCGAACCCCGGAGAATCCCTTGCGTGGCGGCGCGGGTTGCCGTTAGGATGAGATTTGTGCTGAGAGCCAGCAGGGGCGGTTGAACCGTGAACGCGATTCCCGGGCGATCATCGGGTCTGGCCGGCGGTGTGATTGGTGTTTATCCGGAGGGGGCTTCGGAGCGCAGACCGATGCTCGAACAGGATGTAAATATGCAGGGGGCGCGGGGGATGACCGACGAGGCGTGGTCGGTGCTGGTCGACGACTCCGATCGCCCGGTCGTGGTGGTCGATGTCGCGGGCAGCGTGGTGTACGCCAACCGATCGGCGGCGCGGCATGTGGGCGAGGACGACCCGGCGAATCTGATCGGACGCACGATGCACGACGTGTGCGATTCGGAGTACGCCGAGGAGCGTCTGGCGTGCGTTCGCGAGGTCGCCGAGCGGCGCCAGCCGATGGCGATCGAGGGGATGACGCGCGGGCAGTATCGGCGGACGATCATGCGCCCGATGGACGCCGACGAGTCGCAGGTGCTGATGGTGCATGTGCCGGTGCGCAAGCGCGAGCAGCCGAATGGCTACGAAGTCCGGCGGGCGGCGGTGGACGATTACGGGCCGCTCTCGAAGCTGACCAGCCGGGAGCTCGAGGTGCTGCGGCTGATCGGCGAGGGATGCACCACGGCGGAGGTCGCCGAGAAGCTGCATCGGTCGGTCAAGACGGTGGAGTGGCACCGGGTGAGCCTGGGGACGAAGCTGGGCGTGACCAACAGAGTGGAGCTGGCGCGGATCGCGATCCGGGCGGGGCTTGTCGATATCGAGGATGCGCTCGAGGCGGCGACGATCCAGGCGTGAGGTCTCTGCGCTCGGGTGGAGTCTGCTGAATGGTTTCGTAGGCGGCTGGGTGCGCGCAGACCCGGGCCTTCGCAGAGCCTCAGGCCCGGCGTCCGGAGATGCGTGCGCTTTCCGGAGCCCGTTGGACCTATTTGAGTCCGTTCGCAGCGTGTGGTCGGTCGGCGGATCATCGCAGGCCCAACCGTGAGGGCGGGCGTCTACTCGTCCTTCACGCTTCTTCTTGCACTCGAACCGTGCGCGGTGCTCGCCATCTGTCCGCAAGTGAGGATGTGGACGCACGAACATGCGAGGCGTGGTAGAGCAGAGAAGGACCGGGAGACGCCCTCCCTTCTATGAGAATCCCGTTGCAGTCAAGCGAACGTTCCCAATCTTCTATCCGAGCTCACCTTTCGGCTGCCCATATGGGT
>JAJDDM010000191.1 GCA_029260315.1 Phycisphaerales bacterium
GTTCTTGGGCGATGATTTCGGTCGGGCGCGGATCAGCGTCGGGCTGTTGGAGGGCGCGATCCGGTCGATCGATCGGATGCTGGATCGTTTGGCTCCGATGATCGAGGACGAATCTATCGAGGCGTTCTGCATGATCGAGCCGTCGTGCTTGTCGGCGGTGCGGGATGACTGGCTGGAGTTGCGGGTGCGATCGGATAGTGCGCTGCGCGAGCGGCTTGCGCGGCGGGCGTTTCTGGTCGAGCAGTTCCTGGAGGATCACTGGGAGTCGCACCCGCGTCGAGCGGAGTTCGGCGAGCTTGGCGGGCGATTGGTGTTGCATCCGCATTGCCACCAGCGGGCGCTGTGGGGCTCCGGGAGCAGCGATTCCATCCTTCAACGAGTCTGGCCGGGTCGCGTGGAGGTTCTCGATGCGGGGTGCTGCGGCGTGGCCGGGGGGTTCGGGTATCAGCACTACGAGGTATCGATGGCGGTGGGAGAGTTGGCGCTGCTGCCGGCGGTTCGTGCGGCGGGCGAAGATGACATGATCTGTGCGCCTGGGGTGAGCTGTCGGCATCAGATCAGGGATGTCACGGGCAGACGGGCGCATCATCCCGCGAGGCTCCTTGACGCGCAGCTTGTCGTGTGAGCGATTCGCAGGCGGCAGGTTATCCAGAGCGAGTCACAGAGTTTTCAATTGACGGTCGATTCAACCCTCGGTGCCGCCGGGGGAGGAGTTCTTCACAGGAACGGTGAACGCCTGCTCCTTGATGCCGACGTTGACGAGGAAGCCGGAGAACTCCCGTACTACTCGGGATTGGGCATCGTCCGGGGTGAACAGGAGCTCGATCCGACGTGGCAGATGGTCCTCCTGAGAGATGGACCAACGGGTGCGAATCACGGATTGTCCGCCGGGCCTCTCGGCGAGGATCACGTCGCAGAGCACCCCGGAGACTACACGCGTACCTTCGTGCGTGAGTTTGCCATCGAGGACTCCCGAGAGGGGCTGCTCTTGGTCGAGATTGAGATACGACCAAGTGATCGAGCTGAAGCCCTTGTATCGCGGATCGAACGGACCATCGTGGTACACGTCGCCAGAATCGGTGTGCCACGACACATGACGCGACCCGTCGAATCGGACCGATTCAAACTGGGCCTCATCGAATCCGGGCTTCCGCACCGTCGCGTCGGTTCGGAGGCGGAGGACGGATCGGTCTTCATCATCGCGGGCCAGCAGGTAGCGACCATCGGCTCTGAGAGTGCGCCCGGCGTACTCGCCCTCTCCCCACATGGAGGCGTTGAAAACGAACGAATCGGCGGTGCGCAGGATCTCGTTGCATTGCTCGACAGCGAGACGCGCCGGATCTGGCGGAGCGATGAGCAGACTGACGAGTGCAAGGCAAATAGTCTGCATGGATCGACTCCCAGGCTGAGGTGCGATCTGCCGCCGACTGCGGTAAAAGCCACTGGGCGTGTCCAGCGGGCCATGCACGCAGTGTAGGCTTAGGGCGCTTTGGGATCCCCGATTTCGCGTCTCTTGATTGCGCCTCCGTCGCTGTCATAGACGTAGAGCTTATTGAGGTCTTCGCCCTTGCAGGCCTTGTGGCTGCCGTCGCAGAAGGGGAATGTTCTGGTCAGGCCGCAGCCGCAGATGAACACGGGCTTATCTTGGGGGTTGATGCGGATAGGGCCGTCGCGATCGGAGGGGACGAGTCGTGGCATGGCCAAGGCTAGGCGGTGAGCCCAGGGGGGAGGGAGGGTCTCGGACCCTCGCGCGTTACACCGGGCTCTCGATGGACTCCAGGATACTCTGGAGCAACTCGATCGCGCCCTCCGGTCCGGCGGCGCTCAGACCCGAGCCGGCGATGACGCGGTGCGCACACACGGATTCGATGTTCTCGAGGATGTCTTCGGGGATGACGTAGTCGCGGGCGCTCGTGAACGCGGTGGCGCGGGCGGCCTGGGCGAGGGCGAGGCTACCGCGGGGGCTGAGACCGACGCGGATCTTCGGGTGCTCGCGCGTGGCGTTTGCGAAGGCGATGATGTAGTCCATGAGCGAGCCGTCGAGGCGCACGTCGTCCACCTGCTTCTGGAGCTCGACGACCTCCTCGCGATTGAGCACCGGGCGGAGGGCCTGGAGCATGTGCTGGGCCGGGCGGAGTTCGAGCACGCGGCGCTCGGCGTCGGCGTCGGGATAGCCGAGCCGGATCCGCATCAGGAATCGGTCGAGCTGGTTCTCGGGCAGCAGGTAGGTGCCCTCGAACTCGTAGGGATTCTGCGTCGCGAGGACCATGAAGGGTTGCTCGAGGATATGGATCGTCCCGTCGATCGAGACCTGCGCCTCGTTCATCGCCTCGAGCAGGGCGGTCTGGGTTCTCGGGGTCGTGCGGTTGATCTCGTCGGCGAGGAGGATGTTGGTGAAGATCGGGCCCTTCTTGAGGACGAACTCGCCGCTGGTGCGGTCGTGGATGGTCACGCCGAGCACGTCGGCGGGGATCATGTCGGGTGTGAGCTGGATGCGGCTGAAGTTGCAGTCGACGCTGCGGGCGATCGCGGTCGCCAGGACGGTCTTGCCGACGCCGGGGACGTCCTCGATGAGGATGTGGCCGCGGGCGAGCAGGCAGCGGATGATCTGATCGACGGCGTTCTCGTTGCCGAGGAAGACCTGGCGGATGTTGTCGCGGAGCGCGTTGATCTGATCCATTGCGTGGATGTCCGTCGATTCGTCGTTGTTGGTTGCGTGCGGAGTGTAGGGTTGCTGCGGTGCGGGCTTTCACGCTACCCTAACACGCAGGCACTCTTCCCGAGGGATACTCGCCACGAGCGTCCGGCCAAGAGGGGATCTCCCGCGCGGTGGACAAGCCCGACGAACAGCCCGAGGAATCGAATCGGTCGCTCGCCGACGAGGCGGGCGAGGTCGAGATCGGCGAGCGCGTCGCGCGCGAGCTCTCGGGCGATCTGCGGTGCGTGCAGTGCGGCTATAACCTGCGCGGGCTGAGCGTGCGGGCGATGTGTTCGGAGTGCGGCACGCCGGTGCTGGCGACGGTGCTGGGCGTGGTGGATCCGCGGGCCGAGCAGCTCCGGCCGATCCCGAGGCCTCGGCTGGTCGCGGGGGGCATGATCGTGTGGTCGGGCGCGGCGTTGCTTGCGGTGCTGCTGAGCTGGGGGGTCCATCTGACGCTCGCCGGCGGGGCGGAGGTGGGGAGTTGGGTCGTGCCCGCGTCGGCCGGGGCGTTGGCGGTCTCGGGCGTCGGGGCGTTGGTGCTCGTTCGGCCGCACGCGGGGATCGAGGCGCGTCGGATCCGGTATGCGCTGGTCGCGATCGGGCTCTACATTCCGCTCGTGCTCGTGCATTATCGCCTGCTCGTGCCGCTCAGTGTGCTGGATCGGAGCCCGTTCCTGACCACCGACGGGCTCAGCCGCGAGACGCACCTGCTGCGCCTTGCGCTGGGGGGCGTGGCGGTTGCGATCATTGTTCTGCTGCGCCCGATGGCGCGGGTGCTGGCGGCGCGGAGCCTGATCGTGCGGACCGGGCGGGTCGATCGCCAGTCGATGCTCTCGCTCGCCGCGGCGTTGGGCGTTGCGGCTGCGGGCGATCTGGTGGGTTTGGGCGCGAGCTTTGCGACCGACATCGTGGCGGGCTTGCTCTCGCCCATCGCGCTGATACTCATCGGCGTGGGGTCGCTGCTATTCACGATCGGGCTGGGCGGGGTGCTGCTCGATTGCGTCCGGATCGCGCCGGTGATCCTGCACTCGCCGGTGGGCGTCGAGCAGGCGTTCGGCGAGCGTGCGTTCGGCGAGGGGGGGATGTTCGAGGAATGATCGACCCGGCCCGGCGAGAGCGGTTCGACGCGCTGGTGGATGAGGCCGTGGGGAAGCTGCCCGAGCAGATTCGGCGGGTGCTGGAGGAGATTCCGCTGATCGTGCTGGACCGCCCGATGCCGGCGATGCTGCGGGATATCGATGCGGAGGATGACGAGGCGGGCCAGATCGCCGGGCTTCACACGGGGGTGATGCGGACCGAGCGGAGCGTGGAGCACTCGGCGGAGCTTCCGGGACAGATCCATATCTTCCGGGAGGGGACGATCTGGATGGCAGGGGGCTGGTCGGAGGAGGATCCGGGGTTCGGCGATCGCCTGTTCGAGCAGGTGTGGATTACCCTCTTGCACGAGATCGGGCACGAGATGGGGCTCGATGAGGACGATCTGGAAGAGCTGGGGTATGACTGAAACCCGAACAGGGGATCGCCCAAGAATGCAGGCGGGCGGCAGGTCTGCCGACCCTTCACGGAGGTTGATGCAATGAAGACGATCACGCGGGCCGTGCGCCTCGATGCGCTCCTGGCTGGTGCTCTTTCGGTTGGCGCTCCGGTCGCACTTGGGGTCGCGCTTGGCTCGCAGGCGTTGGCGGCGGATGTCGGCGTGGCGATGGTGACGCTCGAGGGCACGCCGATCGAGCAGCCCGGGCCCTTTGGCTGGCTGGTCTCGACGGGCGAGCCGACGACGCTGTCTGACTATGTGGCGCTGATCGAGGCCGCGGGGGAGGAGTCGGGTGTTGACGCGGTGCTGATCCGGGTCAAGGACGCGGCGCTGTCGACCTCGCAGATCGAGGAGCTGGGGCGGGCGATCGCGCAGGTGCGCGACGCGGGCAAGGGCGTGCATGTGTTCGCCGAGAACTACGGCACTCAGGAGATCCTGCTGGGATCGCTGGCGGATTCTGCGATCATCCAGTCGGGCGGCGCGGTGTCGTTTCCCGGGCTGTATATGGAGGAGATGTATCTCGCCGACACGTTCGCGTGGCTGGGGATCGAGCCGGATTTCGTGCAGGTGGGGGACTACAAGGGCGCCAGCGAGATGTTCATGAACTCCAAGCCGAGCGAGGCGTGGGACAAGAACATCTCGCAACTGCTCGACTCGATGTACGCGAACCTGCGGGAGATCGTGGTGGAGGGGCGTGGGCTGAGCGAGAGCGAGCTGGACGCGGCGATGCAGGAGCTGTGGTGGGCCGATGCCGAGAAGGCGATCGAGCTGGGCGTCATCGACTCGGCGATCGACCTGCCGAACATCGAGGAGCATCTGGGAGAACTGCTGGGCGGCGAGGTGGCGTGGGTCGAGGACTTCGGCCCGGACTTCGGCGGGGGCTCGGCGGATCTGCTGGCCAACCCCTTCGCCATGATGCGGATGCTCACCGAGAAGCCCGACCATCGCCCCAAGCGCGACACGATCGCGATCGTGCATATCGAGGGCGCGATCGTCGATGGCGACGGCAGCAGCGGCGGGATGTTCGGCGGGCAGACCAGCGGCAGCCGCACCATCCGCAATGCCCTCGAGGACGTGCTCAAGGAGGACAAGATCGGCGGCGTGATCGTGCGGATCAACTCGCCGGGCGGCTCGGCGATCGCCAGCGAGATCATCTGGCAGGGCCTCCAGCGCGTCGGCGAACAGAAGCCCGTTTGGATCAGCGTCGGGAACATGGCGGCCAGCGGCGGGTACTACATCGCCGTCGGCGGCGAGAAGATCTACGTCAACGAGAGCAGCATCGTCGGCTCGATCGGCGTCGTGGGCGGCAAGCTCGCGATGGGCGGGCTGTTCGACAAGGCGCACATCAATGTGAAGTCGCGGGCGCGCGGGCCGCGGGCGAGCTTGATGTCGTCGGTGGAGCCGTGGACCGAGCGCGAGCGGGCGTTGATCCGCGAGCGGATGGTCGAGACCTACGAGCAGTTCACTGGTCACGTCGAGGAGGGGCGCGAGGGGATCGACCTGGACAAGACCGCCGAGGGGCGATTGTTCACCGGCGACAAGGCGATCGAACTGAAGATGGCCGACGCGATCGGATCGCTGGATACCGCGATCGAGGATCTCGCGGCGGAACTCGGCTGGGATCGCTACGACGTGATGCACTATCCGGGGCCGAAGAGCTTCGAGGAGATGATCGACGAGGCGCTGGGTGGGTTCGTGCAAGCGCCGGGTTTGAGCGCGCAGGGACGCCCCTCGTTCGTGCTGCGTGAGCTCGGGGCTGCGGCGCGTCAGTTGCTCGGCGATCACGCGTGGTCGGCGATCAGCGGTCAGGTCGAGGCGCTGGGGCAGTTGCGCACGGAGCCTGTGGTGCTGACTATGCCTCGGGCGTTGATCGTGCGGTGAGTGCCCGGGCGGCGGGCGGCCATCGCTGGATGACAAATCAGACGGATTTCGGCGTGCGAACCCCCTTCACAGGGGCGCGAGGGGGGGTCTACACTCCTCGCCAGATCGGGCGTGTACCCAAGTGGCCAAAGGGGGCAGACTGTAAATCTGCTGGCATCGCCTTCGGGGGTTCGAATCCCTCCGCGCCCATTTGCCTCGATTCAACGGCGTCACACACAACGCCAACCCCCACTAAATCCCGCGATTTTCGGGGGTTTTGTGTTTCGGGCTCGGACTCCGTGGGGTCGCTTAGGCGCGCGTGTGTTGCCGGATTTGTTGCCGCCGCGCCCTTGCCCGTCGCCGCGTCAAAGTGGGCATCGCGGGTTTGCAGGTAGTGTTGAGCCGCGATCATCGGGCTGTGGCCGAGCCAGCCTGCGACCACATGGGCCGGGAACCGCTCCACCCAGTCCGTGGCGCACGACGCACGCATGTTGTGGAATAGGCGGGGCCAGGGCTTCTCGCCGGCCTTGGCGATGATCCGCCCGAAGTGCGTCCGCAGGTTCGCGCCGGCATCCCGCAGGCGTGGGGCGACGTATTCCTCCCCGGGCTTGGCGTCGCTGAACAGGCTGAGCAGGATCGGCTCCAGTTCCGGGGCGATCGGGACCACCCGGACCGCGTGCCCCTCGAGCGCCGCCGTCTTCGGGCTCCGCACGGTCAATCGCCCTCGCTCCCAGTTCACGTCGGTCCACCGGAGCCGGACGATTTCGGAGGGGCATCGGAGCCCCGCAAACCGCGACAAAACCACGATCGCCCGCCAGTGGTCGTCGGGGCACGCCGCGAGGATCGCTCGCACGCTCTCGATCGGAACGTAGTGCGATCGGTCGGGGTTCGATTGCGAGCCGGCGCGAAGATCGGCAAACGGGCTCACCGGGATCAGGCCCCAGCGTACCGCCCGCTTGAAGACCGCCCGTGCAATGTGAACCCGCTTCGCTACGGTCGCCGGGGCAAGGCCGGAATCGGCGATCGCCTTGCGCCACCCGTCAGCGTCGGCGGTCGTGATGGACGCCAGCGGGATTTGTTCTCCCAGGTGCGCCCGCAGGGAGCCCGTGGCTTGCTTGTATGCCGCGCGGGTGGATGGCTTCACTGAGGACGCCGCAAAGAACCGCTCCACCAGCGTTCCCAACGTCACCGCCTCAGCCGACTTCCGAGGCTCCACCAGCCCCAGCCGCGCCACCCTCGCGTACAGGCGATCGTCGATCCCTTCTAACCAGCGCACGCCATCCGGATGGATCGCCGTCCCGAGCCGATCGGCTTCCAGGACGCGCTCGAATCCCGCCAGCGCGCTCTGTGCCGCCCGCTCGGAGCACTCGCCCAGCCGGAGTGTGCATTGCTTGCCGCTCTCGTCGCGGAACATGATGCGCTTTCGCTCGCCGCGCTTGCCTTCACGTCCGATGCTCGCCATGTCAGCGCCCCTTCCGATTGGCCTTGGGCCTCAACTCCAGCGCTAGGTATCTCGCCAGCTTGTCGATGTTCTCACCCCGCAGGGCCTTGCCATGCGCGAATCGCGATAGTGTGGACTCGGGGATGCCCGTCGCCCGCGCGATCGCGTAGCGCGTCTGCCCACTCCGCTCCATCGCCGCCCTCAGCGTCGCCGTCACACTCGCCATGCCCAGAGCATAGTCGATCACTTCGGATTTTGCAAGCATCATTGTTCGCACTCCATCGACTCGCCCACCGCCATCACCCACGCCGCAGATCCGGCGTGCGTCGCCATCCCCAGCCCCTCGGCCATGCCCAGCCGCTCCCCCAAGACATACGCCGCGTCGCATTCGGAGTCCGGGGCGTAGTCGCCCGCGAGCATCCGCAGGACCGCCGCCTTGTTCGTCCGCAATCGCGCCGCTAGGTCCGGCGGCAAGTCCGCCGCCCAGCCGTTCGGCGTCAACCGGCGAAACCGCAGGCGCGAGGGGTCGGTCGGATGCAGGGCAAGCTCGATCCCGCATCGTCCCACCTCCACCATCAGCATCGCGACCACGCGGGTTTCGTCTCGCGAAACTGGCGGGATTGTGTGCGTCGAGTCACCAACGGTTCCCGGACCCGAATCCCCCACAGATTCAACCCCCCTTGGGGTCCGAGCGCGAGAGGCGGTCATAGTTCCCCCCAGCCGATGCCGGAATCTGGGGGCGTGTCTACACCGTCTACGTCTACAGGATTCGCCTTCTCGGTATCGCCAGCGGGGTTTCTGTAGACGTTGACACCGTAGACGGGTGAGAGCACGAATCGCCGTGCCTTCGGTCCACCCCGTCCGCGCTGCTCGGGTTTCACCCACGAGCCAACGCCGGCTTCCACCAGCTTCGACAATGCGGCTTCCGCATCGGGCACTCTGCGGAACGCACGCGAAGATTGGACCAACTCCCGTCCGCTCACGTCACCACCCTTTCGCTGGACCAACTCCAGCAGTCGGCGGGTTTTGCGTTCGTCGTCGCTCTCGCTCAAGATCGCGTAGACGCGCCTCGCCTCGTCGCCGAACCAACGAGCCAGGACCACGCCCGCGTCCACGCTAGCCGCATCCACGCGGCCCACATCGCCCAGCGTCGGATCGCCCGCCGCGTATCGCGTCAGGTGGACCACCAGCGCCAGCCTCGCTGCATATCCCTCCAGCTTTGACCACGCCGCCGCCTCATCGCCGGACAACTCGGCTTGCTCGATCGCGTGCTCGTTATAGAACGCCACCCACGCCCGCTTCCCGTCGTCGGCCAGCGTCAAGAGCCGGGGGCGTTCGTCGCCGTCGTCGTCGGTCTCCGGCGTCAGGACGAACAGGCGATCGAACACCGCCGCGACCGCCGCTTCGGTTGCCTCGCTCACGTCCGCCTCAGTCCATCGCTTTGGCGAGCGTGGGGGCATGGCGAATAACAGCCGCGCCGCCAGACCGTTGTCCCGGTGTTCCTGCCCGAGCGCCCGCCGCAGGGTTTCGGGTTGGATGCCGCCGGCGATCGACACCGCCGCGCGGGGAACATAAAGCGTTCCTCCCGATTTACGGTCCACCACCATCGGGCGACCGCCGAACATTTCTAACCACTTCGCAACGTCGCCGCCTTTGCTCGCCTTGTACGCATCGAACGCGAACCACGCCGCCAACTCGTCGCGCACCATCAGCAGCCCGCGCGGGTTCTGTTGCAGCAACGCCGCCAGGGCTTCGGTCGTCACGTCGTCAGTCCAGCACCGATCCGCGATAGGCGCTTCGGGCTTGGTCGGCGGTGGCGTGTCCGACTTCGATCGCTTCCATTGGGCCGCGTCGCGTTCGTGCATCGCCAGCCTGTCGGCGTATTGTTTCATCGCGTCGGCGTGTTCCCTCATCGCATCGTGTTGCCGCTTGCGGATCGGGCGCAGCGCCAGCTCTAACGCCGGCGACTTCGCCGTACCGCTCTCGCCCACGATCGCCGTCCACACGATCGCCGGTTCGGTCCACCGGCGCTTGAGCGCGATCCGATGGGTATTGCCGATCGCCGCCGCTAGCGCTGACAGCAGGGGCAGCGCGACGTAGGACGGGTCGCACCCGATCGCCTTCGCAGAGTCCTCAACAAATGCCCGGATAGGCTCGGGGAGCGCGCCTATTGGGAACGAACGCCACGCCAGGACCGGCGATTGCGGCTCGCTCTCGATCACTTCGGGCTCGGCCCGCTCCACCAGCGCAAGGAAGTCGGCCCGAATCGCGCCGGCGATCACCGCCGCGCGGGCATCCTTCGCACCCTCGGGCGGCTCGATCACCCGCACGCTCTTGCATCGCGGCAGTAGCTCTGCAACCAGCTTCACAGCGCCGCTCCGTCCGGGGTCGTCGGCGTCGGCCACGATTCCCGCATGGCGATCCGCCAGCAGTTCTGCGAGCCAGTCGCCGCAATGCCCGGCCATCGGCACGCCAACCGCATCCAGCCCCAGGCCCAGCAGCGCGCCCGTATCGCTCGCGCCCTCACACACGAATACCGGATCGTCCGCGCTCGTTCCCGCGTAGGTGTCCAGGGGCCACGCCAGGATCAGCCCGCGCTTGCCTCCGGGCTTGCAAGTCTTCCCTCCATTCGCGTCGCGTACGGCGACGCCGACAACTTCGCCGGTGGCGTCGCGCTCGGCGATCATCCACACGTCGCCTTCACGCTTTGCGATACGTTCCCACGCGGATGCAGGGACACCGGCGGGGACGGCGGGTTTGGTCGCGATCATCGCGCACCGCCTTCCGCCGCGCCGGCGCTCGCCGTGGTCGCGACCCACACAGCCGCCGGGCGTCCGCTCGCCGTCGGGCGTCGGCGTTCGGAGTCGCGCACCATGCCAAGCCCGACTAGCTCCCCGCGCCTCGGGGTGTACGTCTGCGGCTTGATCGCGAGTGCTGTCTCGCCCTCATCGTCCGTCGCGCCGTGTGGGCCTTGTGCGATGATGTACGCCAGGACACGGGCGCGCAGGTCTTTCGCGTGTCCGGCGATCCGATCAGCCGCAACGTGGGACGTACCAGCCGGCGCATTGTGCCGCGCGGGCGGGCCCAGTGGCAATCGTGTACGATGGTTGGAACTTTGATCGCCGGCGCTCGCCCCGTTATTACCAGATTGCGGGGCGTCGTCGTCTCCGGGGTCGGGGGGTCGGTCGAACAGGGTGGCGGTCATTGGGACACCGCCTTCCGGGCGTCGATCAATCGGCGCAGATCGGCCATGTCGAACAGCCGACGCCCCAGGATTTTCACGCTCGGCAGTTCGCCTCGCGTCCGCAAGTTGTCAACGGTTCCAGCGCTTACGCCCAGCAGCCGAGCCGCCTCCCGGCGGTCCACCAGCAGCGGGGGGTGGGGCTTAGCTTGCATCGGGCACCCCGTTTCGCAGCGCGCGTATAACCGCGCCGGGGTCGTACCGAACCACCTTCGGGGAGACGCGGATCGACGGGATCAGCCCGCGTCGCGCCCAGGCGCGAACGGTCTCCGGCGTCACGCACAAGCGCTTCGCCAACTCTCGGGTCGTCACCAGTTCAACATGCATAGCCGATACCTCCGGGTGGGTGCCGCATGGGCTCCCCTTGTCCCGGCGCATATCCAGCTTCAGGCGCGCATAATGGCGCATACCCCGAAGGAAACGGGGTATTTTGAGCGCATTTCAACCCTGACTAATCGTCATCCTTAGACCTCTCAAGGTCGCTCGGGCGGGGTCTTCGCTTGTCGGTACGCTGGCCAAGATCCAACCGCCCGGGGTCCATGACGCGGACGCCGCCCGTTCCCCCGCCGCTTATCTCATTCACTTTTTCAGCAAGCCCGCTCGCCTCGGCGTGACGCTTAGCGCGACCAATCATCCGCGATATTTGTCCTTGGGTGTATTTCGTCCCGTGTTCCCTGTTCAACGCCTCCGCTACTTGCGATTGCGTGCTCCCGTGTAGGATCGACAGTTGCCACGCTTGCCTATCGTGGGGCTTCAACGGCGGCAACTCCGCTCCCCGCGCGTCCGTTTCGTCATTCTCATCCGAGCCCCCCGCCTGCCGCGATTCAGCGATGTGCAGCAGCCGATCCATTTTCTCCAGTATCGCCCGGTCGGTCGGCGGGGCATCCAGCCCGTCCGTCCCCGCTTGGATGTCTCTCCGGCGCAACGCCGACGCCACCGCCCCGGCCACGTCGCGAATGACCTGCACGATAATCACAACCTCGGATTGCTCGCCGTCGCTCGCCGTCGCCACACCCTGAATCACCCCCGGATCGCCAGCGCAAATCGCCTCGGAGGCGTGCCGCTCGACGATCGACCACACGCACTTATGAAGATCCGCGTCCGAGCCGCCCCCGATCCCCGCAAGCTCCGCCGCCAATCGTCGATACCGTTCCGGCCCGCGCAGGCTCATGTCGTGCCGGAGTTGGAATGTCGCCATGCCCGAGTCGTAGCACTTGCGCTCCAACGTCATGTCGGGGAAGTCCTCGCCCAGCTTCTCGAAGCGCGCTGCGATATTCTCGGGTCGCGGTCCATTCGCGGAGCTAGCAGGTTGCCGCATGAGTGCGGCAGCTCGAAGCGTGCGTACAGCCTCAGACAACGATTGAGAGAGAGTCCTCAGCGCATCCGGGCCGAGCCCCGGATCTATGGACGACATATCCGGATCGTCAATCGCGTTCTTGAGCGCACCAAAGACAATCCGGGCATCAGCAACGGAATCCATGAGGAGGTGCGACGCCTTGACATCCCCGCTTCGTTGCGCCTGGTCAAGCCCAACCGCGCCGCCATCTCTTATTGCGTCCGCTGCCCGATCGCACCAGCTGACCCGGACTCCGAGCGCCTTGCTGAGATTGGACTCAAGGCTCCTCGGCAACGGCGAACCATCGCGACGGGCCGCCGCGCGCTGTAGAACGTATCGACAAAACGAGTCAATCTCTGCCGGCCATAACGCCTCGGAGAGACTCGCGAGCGTGAATGCCAACCAGACAACGGGGTTGCCCCTGTCGTCGGTGTAGTGCTGCATGATTGCAGACACTGCACCCATCGAATCATCAGGCTTGTCCTCCGGCAGACCGCTCATCACGACTTGGTTGGTGCTTTGCGACTCGCCGCTTTCTCGTCCACAACACGCCGCGTAGAGCTGAAACATCCGTGAGAGCGTGAGCGATCGCTCGTCGGGTAGCGTCCGCCCATCAGCGTTGACATACTTCGCGAGGATCGCCCACACCTCGTCCCAGTTGGGCTGCTCAGGATCCCAACTCTGGGACTCGCGACGCATCATCGCACAAATGCAGAATGCGTCGGGATTCTCTCGCCAGTTGACGGACTCCAAGCAATCCGGATCGAACGGGCGAACCGGCCACTGCTCGGGCGGCAGATCAGTTGCCATTGCGCATCCTCCGTGGCGGGCCGGAGCGAGCGCGATCGGGGAAGATGCGACCCGACCGCACTCGCGCCGGACGCCGGGGATCAACCGGCTCCCGCATTCGGACCGTAGCAACGATGTACGGCGATCGCCGCTGACGGGCTGTCAATAGGCGGAGGCTGCCCAGATTCTCCTCCGTGGCCCATTTCTGTGTCTTCGTGTTGACTCCGAATGCATCAAAAGGGTTGGCACGCCCCCAACAGGCAAGTATGCTGCTATCGGGTCGCACCGCCTCGCCCGGGACGCGGCTCGCCAAAGGAGAGTGGAATGACTCGGATTCTTCGGTGCGTTACGGCACTCGCGTTTACCAGCAGCGTCTGCTTTGCTCAGTGCGACGACCCGTGCCGCAGTGTCA
This sequence comes from Phycisphaerales bacterium, assembly GCA_029260315.1. GTDB lineage: Bacteria > Planctomycetota > Phycisphaerae > Phycisphaerales > UBA1924 > S146-42. The sequence goes on from JAJDDM010000191.1 coordinate 13,315, forward strand.
AGTCGGGACTGATTCTCAACGAGCATTGGACGATCGCCCAGTCTCCCGTATGCGTCGTGGGCGACCTGATCGTGTCCGGCCTCACCATCGACCCCGGGGTGTGCGTGCTAATGGACGAGGGCGTGCAGATCGAAGTGCAATCGGGCTTAGAGGCCATTGGAATGCCGAGTGCTCCAATCACCTTTACCGCGCGCGATCCGGACCTCCGCTGGCGCGGCTTGCTGTTTCAAGATGCGCCACCCAACTCAACGCTGCGCCATTGCGTTGTGTCGCGAGCGTCGGACTCTGGTCTGCGCGTAATCAACAGTGGGATCACGATCGACCATTGCAGAATCGAGAACAACATCGGGCTAAATGGGGGCGGTGCCTCGATCGATTTAACCACTACTGATCTGACGATCACCGAGACTCACTTCGTGTCGAACGGGTCGGTATTCCTAGGTGGGGGTCTTGCGGCAACAACCGGCGACCGCTCGCTGACGATCGACGGTTGCGATTTTGTGTCTAATCGCACAAATCTCAATGGAGACACAACGAACGCGGAGCAGGGTGGAGCCATTCGTGTTGTCGGCAACCTGCAACTGCGAGACAGTTGGATTCAGGGCAATGAGGCCGACGGGTGCGATGCTATCCGCAACTTCCGAGTGCCATCGAAGGGGGGTGGCGTTTTCGTTTCCAATGGCGTTTCGATTATTCAGCGAACAGGAATCGTGGGTAACACCGCCAACTCGCGCTGCCCGGGAGGTAGCTCAGACATTCCTCGGGGCGGTGGATTGCATGCCGTCTCATCAGACGTGCTTGTCGAGAACTGCGTGATTGCAGGCAATGTGCTCATCGGAGCCACGCCAGAGGGTGGCGGCATCTATGCCAACGCGAGCGATGTCGCCCTCGTCCATTGCACTATCGTTCGGAATACGGGTGACGGTGTGCATAACAGAACGCCGGGGCTATCCATCGCCAATAGCATCGTGTTCTTCAATGATCCGCTCGGGGGCAACCTGTTCGGCGACCAGATTACCGGATCTGTTGACGCCGTCACCTACAGCGATGTGCAGAATGGATGGCCCGGGAATGGGAACATCAACTTCAACCCCAACCTAGGCGGATCGGGGCTTTCGTTCTGCGATCTGACCATACTGCCCGGCTCACCCTGCATCGACGCTGGCGATCCAAACACCGATCCGGATTGCGATGCGGGCGTCGATCCACCAGCGCCGCCCTACGGATCCGCACGCCCCGATATGGGCGCGCACGGCGGATCGCTCGCCTGCGACTGGACGATCATTCCCTGCGATACCCCCGCCAATCTTACCGGGGATTGCCGCCTCGACTCACAGGACTTCTTTCTGTACCTCGACTTGTTCGCCGCCGACGATCCCCGTGCGGACCTGGATGGCGATGGCGACACCGACGCGGACGACTTCTTCTCATTCCTGGACTCGTTCGCGGCTGGATGCCCGGAATAGGCATCGAAGGATCCGCACCGCTGGAATCGACGATCGGCGTAGCGAATCCCCGCGCACGCCCGGCACCGCACCCCCGCCCGCGTTGGATACAGGTGAAGTCGCCGCGACCCGCAGCGCGGGCAGATTAGCCACATGCGCCACCCGTAGACCGGGCACCGGCGCACGTTGATCGACACTACCGTTTCCCGCTCCCGCCCGTCTACCACGTCAGACACGACCACGCTCGGCTCGCCCCCGCCGTCGAATCCCTGCCCGATCAGATCGCGCCGGATCGCGTTGGCGTCCAGCCGCTTGGGGTAGTCGCTCACATGCCATCGCTCGCGCGGCCTGCCCATTCAGTAGCCTACGCTACAACTCGGCCCGTCGATTCCGGAAACCCCCGTGGGGGGCTACGGGGGGCCGTACGCCAATGCGCGATTTCCACGGCCCCAAGGGGGGTCGGGATCTTCGGGGCTTTGCTCGCGGGTTACCGTTGGCGTATCGCCGCACAAAAAAGTTCCGGTTTCAGGGATTGGAGACGATCATGGGCCAGCGAGGGCCGCAACGAACACCGACGCAGATTCTTCGATTGACTGGATCGACCGCAATCCGAAAGCCGGGGCGGGATGGGAGTCGGGAGCCTCAGCCGGAAATCGGCGTCCCCGATCCCCCGAGCTGGCTCAGCGACTATGCCCGTGAGGAGTGGGATCTGATCGTCGATGCGCTCGTGCATACAGGCGTGATTGCAACGCACGAGGCGACGATCTTGGCGGTCTACTGCGAGGCGATCGGTGAGTATCGGAAGATCGGCGATGCCATCGCACGCGACGGTCTGACGGTCGGGAATGCGGGGAGTCAGAGGCCGCACCCACTGACCGCATCGCGACGGCGCGCGGCAGAGGACGCGCTCAAGTTCGCCCGCGAGCTTGGCCTCACACCCGCCGCGCGTTCTCGGGTCCAGGCGATCGAGGCCCCGTCGGAACCAACCGGGAAGAGTCGGTTCTTCGCAGCCGAGCGCGCCGCCCACAGGTGACACACTCCGCCGCGTCCTACACCCCCCACGAGCCCATCCCGTTTCGCCCAATCCCATGCGACCCGCACGCTCCATTCGGCCCCGCGTCAATACCACGATCAGCGAGCCGACCCGCCGGGCGCTTCTCGACTCCATCGCCTTGCAATCCGTCCTCACCGGCGAGCCATGCACGATCGGCGATGTTCTCCGTGCCGCTCTGGCAAGACACAAGCGCAATCTCAGTGCCCGCGCCCGCGCCGAGGGGCTCGATCCGAGCGAGGTCATCGCCAGCCGTGAGAGCGACTCGCCAAAGCGACCAACCCGCTTGCCGACAGAACTGACAAGCGCTCACAGTTGGGTGGATTAGGACAGAATCTGCGATCCGGCCCAAAGTTGTGAGACCCCCGATCATCAAATGTGAGAGCCGGGGCCGGAGGGGGTGGGCGGTCCCTTCGGACGGACCCGCTCGTTTTGAACCACTGCCTGTCTACGTCCACCATCGGCTGAGTGCGCAGTAGTGGAGGACTGCCGACAATCTCGCCCGTCCCGCCCGAGCCACTCCATCGGGGCATTCACGGAGCAAGGATTGTCCGTTACTCAGGCACACCCTGCATGGTGCATCGGCACCAGGGCGGCCCACCCTCAACGAGAGGCTCCGCTGAGCAATCGGTGCATGGTATCGGAGGATCCTCGATCACATGGTCAACCGTGTATGGTCTCTCCGCCGCTCGTTGCGACGCCGAACACTCGGACATTGGCATCACGGTCATCCTTCGCACATGCAACTCCTTGGATTGTCGTGCGTCGAGTTGAAACGCCTTCTTGGCCACATGCGCGTACTGGCGTCCAGATTCGGCCAAGAACATCGAAGCGGCAAGGTAGAGGTTCCGAAGCGCATGCGGATCCTTGGTCCGCACAAAGCCCCGATTGAAGCACTCCCACGCAACGTCCTCTGCCGCCGGTACTCGCTTCCATCCTTCAGCTTGGTCCTTCGCTACCGCAAGGACCTCCGCCAGCGTCCCAACGGGAGTCGAAGCCGGATTCGTAATCAGGTAGTGACAGAGGATTCGCTGCGCATCAAGTGCCGCGAATACGCCATCGGTGCCCAATACTCGGTGTTGATCGGGGCATCCGTCTGTGACTCGCGTTGCCGCGAGTTGTCGAAGCCCTCGCTCTACGTCGCCAGCACTCCTACCACCCTGTCTTGCCTCGGCAATCGCCCGCTCTGCATCCGCCTTGGTAACGCCGTACTCCTCAGCAATCGAGATTGCCGCATCGAGCGTCCGAAGCGAGTCCCGCTGCTCAGCGCTCAGTAGAGTCGTGTTGTAGACCCACTGATTCCGCCGAACGTAGAACGGTTCGCCGCAGTCGGGACACTTCCCGTGCGACTTCGGGAGCTTCCGTTGCATGACGACGCCGCAACTCGGGCATGCGGGGTGCAACGCATCGCGGCAATCGCGACACACGACACCCCCGGACTCGATATAGCCCGGCTCATTCTGGCAACTGTGCCGATTGCACTCTGCACACTGAAACCCGGCATCGGACATTGCAGGAGTCTAGCGAGCCTGACCACTCATCCAATCCGCAGCATCCGCGCCCATCGCTGCACGGTGAATATCGAGCACGAGCCTTGCGATCGCCAGGCGATGCCGCGCCCGCCCATCGGCCTCTGCGATCCGCATGGCCTCGCCAAGCCGCTCACTCAGAGCGTCGGCATCCTCGGGCCGGACCCAGCCTTGCAAGATTCCACGTCGCACCAGCCGGCAGTCCCCCCGGAAGTGCCGGGGCTCGGCAAACAGCGTGTCAAAGCGTGGCCGCTCGCTACGATCCCCGCAGCAGGAATCCCGACCTTCCCCGCCAGGACCCTCGGGGGGTTTGGGGGGAACCGTGCGGGACGCCTCGCCCCGATCCGGCCCTCGGACCGCCCGAGCCTGCCGCCCCGCAGATCGAGCCCTCGCCCGCCACCCGCCCCTCATCGCTCGCCCCCCGCCGCGCTGACCATCGCCACGATGCCCGTCCGCACCGCCGCCGGCAGTTCGTGCCAAGCCTCGATCACCGCCGCGAGTTGGGGATCGTTGGGCGTCTCGGGGGTTCTCGGCGAGCCGCCGCCGGCCCCGTTCTCGCCGTTTATGTTGCCGGATTTGTTGCCGCCCGACTCGCGAACGCCGGTTTTCTTCGACGTTTTCTCGGGTTGTTCGAATCCCTCCGCGCCCACTTTCCTCTCCCCGGCCTCTCGCTTTCAGACCGTCAGACGTTGGCCGTCTGGATGGCCTCGACCGCGCTGCGGAAGAGGGCCAGGCCGGGCGTCCGGCCTGTACGCTGATTCGTCGGCAGGCGGGTCCAGTAGGGGTGGCGGTTCCAATCGAGGAAGCGTTCGGGGTGGGGCATGAGGCCGAAGATCCGGCCGGTGATGTCGCAGACGCCGGCGATCTGGCGGGCCGAGCCGTTGAGGTCGTCGCGGTATCGCAGGGCGAGCCTGCCGGTGGCCTCAAGATTATCGAGGACGGGGTCGGGGGCGCTGAGTCTGCCCTCGCCGTGGGCGCTGGGGAAGACGAGCAGTTCGGGATCGACCTCGCCCAGGCCGCGTGTCCAGACGCAGGGCGAGTCGTCGGTGGGAACCATGGCGGTCCACGCGTCGATGAAGCGTCCGTCGGCGTTGTCGGTGAGCGTGAGCGATGGTGGCGGTGGATCGTCGGGCCAGGCGTCGTGCGTGTCCGGGCCGGGGAGCAGGCCGACCTGGGCGAGGACCTGGAATCCGTTGCAGACGCCGATGATGCACGCGCCGCGTTCGACGGCGGACTTGAGATTGGGGTAGAGGCGTTGGCGGACGTGCATGGCGAGGATGCGTCCGGAGGCGACGTCGTCGCCGTAGCTGAACCCGCCGGGAAAGCCGATGAGATCGAATCGGTCCAGCGTGTCCGGTTTGGCGAGCAGGCGGCTGAGGTGGACGAGTTCGACGCCGGCCCCGGCAAGCTCGAAGGCCCGGCAGAGTTCGGCGTCGCAGTTGATCCCCGCGGTGCGGATCACGATGGCGTTCGGCATCTTCAAGGGTAGGCGGAATGCCCCGAATGGCGCACACGGGCTGTAAGTTCGCCGGCTCCTCTGGTAGGCTGGGCGTGGAGGTTTACCGATGAGAACGCGAGCAGCAATATGCGGGTTGGTGGTGGTGTCGGGTGCTGCGCTGAGTGACTGGCCGGTCGGTCCCGGCGGGAACCCGGCGCGAGACTGCCTGTCGTCGGGCGTCGGGCCCAACGCGGCGGAGATTCTCTGGAACGGCGTCAGCGTCTCGGACATCCTGGAGACCCAGCCGGTGATCTCCGATGGCGTGGTCTTTACCGGACGAATCATCAACTTCACTATCCCGACCGGATCACGGATCGTGGCGCAGGACCTGGAGACGGGCGCCGAGCTCTGGTCGCTTCAACTGCCTTACGACGATCGCGCGGATGACCCGGACTTCGAGGGCGAGTGGCGCGGGCGAGTCTCGGCGGCGCGCGACGGGCGTGTGTACGCGACGCGTTCGGGAAACACGCGGTCGGCACCGATGTACGCGCTGGACGGGTTGACAGGCGACGTCGTGTGGATCTCCGAGGATCTGGTGACCGCCGGATCGACAGAGGGCAACGTCTTCGCCCCCAACGGCGACCTCATCGTCGGCTCCCAGGTCGCCGGCGCCAACAACCAGATCCCCGGCAACGTCCTCCGCATCGATCACGAAACCGGCGACACCGTCTGGAAGACCAACCGCTCCTGCCCGACCACCAACGGCTGTCTCGTCAACGTCTTCGGAAACAAGGTCTACCTCTTCGAAGCAGGCCCCCGCCTCACCGCCCTCGACCTCGAAACCGGCGCATTCCTCTACACCGGCGATGTCAACCAACTCGGCGGCGGCGCCATCCAGCAACTCGGCATGTTCATCGGCCCCGACGGCACCATCTACGCCCCCCGAGGCCAGCAGGGCCAGCCCGGCGAGCTCCAGCAGGAGTTCGACACCTTCTTCGCCATCCGCGACACCGGCGCGGCCTTCGAAACCCTCTGGGCCCTCCCCGCCGGCTTCACCCCCTTCGCCACCGCCGGCGTCGGCCCCGACGGCTCGGTCTACGCCTACCGCACCCCCGAGAACGACCAGGGCCAACTCCTCGGCGACCTCATCGTCCTCCGCCTCAACCCCGCCGACGGCGCCATCCTCAACCAATCCGCCCCCATCCCCTGCAGCACCGTCGCCCCCTCCCCCCGTATGGCTATCGACCGCAACGGCGACATCTACCTCACCACCAACGCCGGCCTCTTCGCCCTGAGCCCCGACCTCACCGAACGCTACCACGACGACACCCTCAACGACGCCTCCGGCCCCGCCCTTGCAGATGGCATCCTCATCATCAACGGCGGCGGCACCGACATGCGCGCCTACCAGACCCCCTGCCCCGCCGACCTCGACGGCGACAACGACACCGACGCCGACGACTTCTTCGCCTACCTCGACGCCTTCGCGGCGGGGGATCTCGATGTCTGCGACATCGACGAAGACGGAGACTGCGACGCCGACGATTTCTTCGGCTACCTCGACCTGTTCGCTCAAGGCTGCTGAACGTGCCACCAAGATCGACAAGAGTTGCATCCCGCTGCCCTGTGCGGCTATACGTTTTGTGAGCGAGGGTCCGTAACCCCATCGCCGCTGATCCGATCGGCCGGGTCGTACAGCACCGAAACGTCGCGGGAGTCATAGCGCGGGCACAGCCGCGCTAAGGGCGAGTTCTGGAGGTCGGGGGTCCGTCGCGGCGCGGCACTCTCGCGCCGATGGCTTTCATCGCCCGGGACCACGCAGGAACTTGAGTAACCAACCACGATCTTCATCTCGCAAGAAGTGTTGCACGAGCATCCCGAGCGGTATTCCGAAAGCCACATGAGCAACGAATGTCAGCAGAAAAAACTGTGGCCAGGCGAATCGGCTACCGAACATGCCGACCATTGGCCCCATCGGCGGGCCGGTCATCATGCCTAGTTCCACGATGAGCAGCCAACATGTTGCCCAGAACACGGCAGCCTTGTACGTCCCCCGCTTGCCCCAGACGAAAGCGTAGAACAGGCCAAAGCCCGCTCCGTTGAGGAAGTGTACGAGCAGGCCCACAGGGTAGTACACACTGAAGTTCTGGCTCCCGGTCGCCATCTTTCCAAACATCACCGGCGTGTCGCCCGGCAACCACCCGTGAATGACGCCCATCTGGCGAAAGCTATCCAGAGCGATCGTGCAGACGGCGCCGAATCCGAAGCCGACGATGATGCGTCGGAAAAGGTCGGGGTGCTTCTTCCTGCAATAAAGTACTATTCCGATCAACGCGATCATCGACGGAACGTACACAATCGGGATGTAGTACTTGGCGAAGTCGTGCGCAGTGATGATGACTTTGGGCCCTAGCGACTCCTGCTTGAAATACTGCGCGTATCCGAAGGACAGAAGTACAAGATGGATCGGCACCGCGGCGCCCACAAACCATGCAATCAATATGAGCACAGCGCGCCGTTTGTCGTGGATCCCAAGCATGATCGCCCCTGTATTAGTCCGTAGCTGACGAGACGATCTCTACAACAAGCGATTCCAGTTCCTTGCCGATTTCGTCAAGCCCTTCGTACCGCCCGAAGAGGTAGGTCGGCTTGATATAGCGGATCATGACCTTGCCATCCGAGCGTTCCATCACGGCGATCTTCAGGGGCGGTTCGATGGTGGCGTGCGGGTTGAGTTCCCGAATCTGCTTCATATACCTAGGATGAAAGAAGAGGACCTGCTTCATCCCCTTGGTCTGCTCCCCGACCATGCGGAGCATTTTCTGGGCGTTGATTTCGTGCACAACCATGAGGTTGAGCTGCTCCATCGAGCCCTTGAGCATGTCCACGGTGTCGTCGAAGCCGAACTTGGACA
>JAJDDM010000192.1 GCA_029260315.1 Phycisphaerales bacterium
GGGGCGACCGTCCACGCCTCGACCCGTTCGCGTCTTCGTTGACATCGCCGGCCTCCTTGCCGACGAGCAGTCTCACATATCATCCAACAAAGCGCAACCGAACGAGCGCCGAACAAATGGGCCGTCAGACAGAGCCTAGTCCGGGCCGGTCGCGAGGTCGAATCGGTGCGTTTCTACCGGGGATTTCGCAGGTGCGAGCGTGCCCTGGACCCCCCTTCACCACCATCGCACTCGCGGCGTGGGCGACGGTGTTTCTTCGGATGTCAAAGAGGATGGCCGGGGCGGGGGTAACGAGGTCGAGCCTACCGCGAGAACGCCCAGGCCGCAATGGCGACCGGCACCGATGGCGATGGGACCGCGGGCGTCGTGCTTGAACCTGACCACCACATGGCGGAGCGGCAGGCCCCTGAGGTACGCGGGCACAAAGTATCTGCCGTCGCCCCGCGCGGGCGGGCCGATGAACTCAAAGCTCTCGACCGAGCCTTGCGGCAGACCGGCCTGATCGCACGCCCGCGAAAGGAGGGCGACGGCCTTGTCGGTCTTGAGGTCGTCAAAGCCGGGGAGCACGATCGGGGTCGTGGTGACCCACTCACGCGACGGGCCGACGAAACGGGCGAGCATCTTCCGTTCGGCGGCGTCGGACCGGTCCAATCGCTCCAAGGTGGCGACCGGCCGGCGCGTGTCCTCATCGACGAGCGCCAAGCCCGCGAGGGTCCGTTCCGCCCATGCGGCATGCTCGCCATCTCCACCAAACGGCTCGGCCACGACCACGCGACGGATCATGCCGTCGGCGTGCGCGTGGCCGATAGACGGGAGCGCGAGGTACGAGAATCGCGGGGATTTGTCGCCGGCCGCCCGTCGCTTGCCGCCGTCGCCGTGCCCGGCGACATAGCGGGAGGAGTCCTCTGCGAATGTCCAAGCGCCGGGGCGCTGGGCGGCCTCGCACGCCGCGTGCCGGAGCATCGCGGCGACCTTGGCGGCGCTTGACGCCCGGAACGCGCGAAACTGATCGGTCTTGCGTCGCTCGGCGGCGCCCTCGGGCGTGTCCTGTTCGGCAAGGGCGGGGTCGATCACGGGGCGGAGGGTGAGGGTGGTGCAGGGGCGGGAGGGGACAGCACCTTCGGCGATGTACGTGACGATTCGACGCGGGGCTCCGGCTTCGTCGAGATCGATGTACGGTCGAACGTGGTCGTACTGCTTCTCATCAATGTTGATGCGAGCGAGAAATCGCGCATGCTGCTGGCGAAGGGCATCGAGCGTCCCTGGCGATGGCAGAAGGCGACGCGAGCGGATGGTGCCCAGTGTCTGCACGGCATTCCATTTCGTCCCTTCGGGTAGGCTTGTGACTGCGTGAGCGTGCGCAGCAACGAGGTCGGTCCCCCAACCGAACGCCACGATCCGACGTGCGAGCCGGTCGAGCGTGGCGATGAGGGACTCCGCTGCGGCTCCCTGTTTGGCCAACGGCCAAACGAAATGAACGGCTGGGAAGCCATTATCCGATCGCTCGTCCATCGCCGTGGGGCGAACGGTCTTCATCGTGCGAAGCTTGTTCGGTTGTTCATTCTCAGCGGGCTCCTTCCCCGCTGCCGACTTCTTTGCGGGCTTATCGAGATCGTTATTCGGTACGGAGATCAGATACGGCGTTGCCGCAAGGGTATCGCTGCTGACGATCAATGGCGCGGCCCGAGGCGCGCGGGGCTCACCCTCCAACCAGCGAAGCGCTCTCTCATCGGCATCTGGCAGAGGCGTTTCGCCACTTCCGCGGTGGGTCGCCGCAACCAACGCCTGAAACAGGCGAAGCGGCGAAGGCGGCCACTCGGCCGCCCGGTCGCCCTCGGTGCGGCCGTGGTAGCGGCCGAGAAGGAACCGAACGGAAATGCAGAGATTGCAGCTCACTTGCGGGTTTTCTTCTTCTGGAATCTCTGATCAATAGCGCCACCCCCACCGGATCTATCGGTATCCTCTCGCATCGGGCGTGGTGGTCGGCGTGCGCAGGGAGGCGATATGGCGATCAGGAAGAATCGGGAGATGGGCTTCGCGGACACGATGGTCGACGGCGGCAGGCGCACCGCGGCGCTGCTACAGCGGCTTGACGACGCCACACCGTGGGAGCGGCTGGCCGAGCCGATCGCCGCGCTGCCGGAGTACACCAACGCCGGGCCGGGGCGCCTTCGTGGGGGGGCGGCGTGGGATCCGACGCTGATGCTCAAGTGTCTGATGCTCGCCAAGTGGTTCAACCTCTCCGATCCGGGCCTCGAAGAAGCGCTCATGGACCGCGTCAGCTTCCGGCGTTTCGTCGGGCTCAGCTTCAACGACGCCACGCCGGACGAGACCACGTTCGTCAACTTCCGCAAGCGGCTGCGCGAGGCGCAGATCCACGACGCGATCTTCGATTCCGTCGTGGAGCACCTTGATTCGAAGGGTTTTCTGGTCCGCGAGGGCACGATTGGCGATCATCGAGCAGTCCCGCGGCCGCCCGCGCGCCGACGGCACGAGCACACGCGATCCCGACGCGACCTACACCAAGAAGCACGGCGTCACGCACCACGGCTACAAGGGGCACATCGCCTGCGATCTCTCGGGCATCGTCACCGACTACCGCCTCACCACGGCCAAGGAGCACGACAGCCGGCACATCGACGACATGACGATCGAGGAACGCTCGGCGGTGATCGCCGACAGCGCATACAGCGACCGGCGTCGGCGTCGCGAGCTGCGCGCACGCAGCGTCGTCGACGGCATCTGCTATAAGAGGAACCGCGGACAGCCGGCATTGCACGATTGGCAGGAGCGATTCAACGGCGCGGTCGCGCACCTGCGCACCCGCGTCGAGCACCCGTTCGCGATGATGAAACACCAACTCGCCCACCGGCGTGTGAGGTACCGAGGCCGAGAACGCAACGCCTTCGATTTGGCGATCGTCCTCGCGGCGTGCAACCTGAAGAGGAACCTGAGCCTGGCGCAGACCGCACGGCCGCGAGCACCCCCGAGACACGCCGAACACCGGCGGCGGCCGCCGAGCCCCGACGATCATCATCGCCCGCCGGCCGATGCGATGCGGGCACGAAGGGGTCAAAGATCAGAGATTCCCAACGTGATTCCCATGGGTCCGAACTTGAGCAGTGAGAACGCCGCCGAGATCGTTACCGTGTGGTCCGCGCTGCCGCGCGAGTACCCTGCTGACTTCAACGCCAGCAATAGGGGCGCATTGGCCGCTCAGTCGCACCCCGTCGAGAATAAGTCCAAGTATCTAAAGAAATCATCGGCGTCGATGTCGCCGTCATCGTCGATGTCCGCACGATCATCGGCGGCGGCGAAGAGGTCGAGGTATGCAAAGAAGTCCTTGGCGTCTGCGTCGCCGTCGCAGTCGAGATCGGCTGGGCATGAAGCCTCTGTGGAAAAGAGGTATGCCGATCCGGAGTCAGTGCCAAGGTCGTCGTCAAAGATCGCTCCGGCGACGGCTATGACCTCACTGATCGCGACGGAATACCCGAACTCGTCGCCCGTTGAACCGTCGTCGGGCAGGAGCTTCGCCGTCTGCTGCCCTGGGGTTGTGGTGCTAAAGAGATACGCAGAGCCAGAGACGTTGCCATTGTCGTCGTCGTGTATCGCCCCAACGATTGCTGTGTCATTGCTGATCGCGACCGCGAATCCGAAGTTGTCGTCCGGCGCGCCATCATCGGGCAGGAGTTTGGCAATCTGATCGCCCGTCTGGGTGTCGAAGAGGTAGGCGGACCCAGAACAGTTGCCGTTGTCATCATCCCAAAAGGCACCAACAATCGAGGTAACGCCGCTGATCGCCACCGACGACCCGAAAGCATCGCCCGCTGCGCCGTCGTCGGGAAGGAGTTTGGCGAGCTGAATGCCCGTCGTCGTATCAAAGAGGTAGGCGGAGCCGGAGCGGACGCCGTTGTCGTTGTCATGCACTGCTGAGATGATGGCAGCAGCACCGCAAATAGCGACGCGGCTCCCGAAGTTGTCGTTCACCGCGCCATCGTCGGACAGGAGCTTCGCGACTTGGATCGGATTTGCAGGGTCGGAAATGTCGAAGAGATAGGCAGAGCCAGAGAAGAATCCATTGTCATCGTCATTGTGGGAGCCGACGATGACAGTGGCACCGCTAATTCCGACGGAGACGCCAAAGCTGTCTTCCGGTTCGCCGTCATCGGGAAGGAGCTTGGCGATCTGTGTTCCGGTGGCGACATCATAAACATACACAGAGCCGGAGCCATCCCCGTTGTCATCGTCATGGGACGCACCGACAACCGCAGTGGTCAGAGATAAAGCGACGGAGACGCCGAATCCGTCATTTGCCACGCCGTCGTCGGGCAGCAGCTTGAAGAGTTGCGTACCTGTGGTCGTGTCGAACAAATAGGCCGAGCCGGAGTCGGCACCGTTGTCGTCGTCGAGCGCCACGCCCACGATGACAGTGTTGCCGTAGATGGAGACGGTGCGACCGAACCAGTCATGCGCCGCGCCGTCCTCAGGTAGTAACTTGAAGAGTTGATCGCCGAGAAGGTGTGAGGCAGGGAGCGCGAGCATTAGCAATGTTGCAGCGGATCGAAGAGATCGAAATATGTGAGTCACGATTGCTCCTCCAAGACTAGTCAGGATCGCTAACGACCTGTAAACCGCAGCCCGGACTCCGCCTGTCCTCACATTAGAATACCGAGCAGGGCCAGTGAACACAAGGACCCGTTACGGTCCATCCGGCTCCTAGCACGCCTGGCTGGTGAGCGGAGTGTCGGCGGGTGGCAGTATGGGGCGAAGCGATCACTCAGTTGCGCCTTCAACCACAAAGCGCAACTGACCAAACCCCGTACGCCGACACCTCTCACTCCATCGCCCGATCGCGGGCGTGCCACCAGCCGCGCGGGTTGTGCGCGTAGGTGATGACGATCTCTGTGTCCGCGACGCGCCCGCAGGCCCGGCAGCCCCCGGTGACGTCGCGCTGGGTGCCGGGGCACTTCCCGGGACAGCCCATGTACCCCGGCGTGCTGCAGGTCGAGACCGCCGCCCAGCTCGCGTGCTATCAGTTCAACGTCCGCAAGGATCGCCCGACCCTTGCGGTTTTCCTGCGGATCGAGAACGC
>JAJDDM010000193.1 GCA_029260315.1 Phycisphaerales bacterium
GGTTCGTTCGCGTTTGCGGGATTCATGAGCCCACAGGGGTGCACGCCGACAACACTCCCCCTGTTGACGGGGACATGTGACGGATATGAAGTCAGCGAGATGGATGAAGATGGTATTGGGGGTGATCTCTGTGCCGGCGGCGGCTAATGTAACATTCGTTCAAGTGCGGCGAGGGCGGACGGCCGCGCTGTAGACCCAACCGTCAGAGCCGTGCGATTTTGCAACTGACGCCTACCGCCCCGGCGTAAAGAACGCCTTGATCGACTCGTAGATATCCTCGCGCTCGTTGACCTTGCTGAGGATCAGCTTGGCGCCGTCGCCGTCGGCGACCCCGTCGGGAAACGCCTCGCGCAGGACGTTAATGAAGTTGCCGCTGCCGTAGGCGCTGGCGACCTGGCAGTAGCCGAACATGTTGCTGGCGGGGATCAGGTGCTCGCCGAGCAGGCGGCAGCACTCGCGGTTGTCGGCCTCGGACGAGTTGTCGCCGTCGGAGAAGTGGAAGAGGTAGATGTTCCACTCGTTGGGATCGTACTTGTCCTTGAGGAGCTGCTGGCAAAGGGTGAAGGCGCTGGAGATGCGGGTGCCGCCGTCCTCGCGGAGAGTGAAGAAGGTCTTCTTGTCCACCTCCGCGGCCCGCACATCGTGGACGATGAAGCGGCTCTCGACGCCCTTGTAGTTTCGGCGCAGCCAGGTGTCGATCCAGAAGGCTTCCAGGCGGACCGTTTCTTTCTGCTCCGAGCCCATCGAGCCCGAGACGTCCATCATGTAGATCGTCAGCGCGTTGGATTGCGGCTTCTTGACCTCGTTCCAGGAGCGGTAGCGGAAGTCGCGCTTGATCGGGATGATGATCGGATCCTCGGGGTCGTAGACCCCGGTGAGGATCTGACGCTTCAGGGCCTCGCGGTAGGTCCGCTTGAAGTGGCGCAGCGACGCCGGGCCTGTGGGGCGGATGCCGGTGTACTTGTCCTTGGTCGTGCTGATCTTGTGGGCCCCGCGCGGCTTGATGCGGGGTAGCTCCAGCTCGTCGCCCAGGATGTCGGCGAGTTCTTCGAGCGTGACGTCGACCTCGAGGACGTGCTGGCCTTCTTCCTCGCCGCCGGCGTTGTCCTCGCCCTGTCCGACGGCGTCGCCCTCTTCACCCTCGCCCATGCCGACGCCCCCGGCGTTGTCGCCGTAGCGGAACGTGGGCGTGTCGATGTCGTGGATGGGGATGGAGACGACGCGCTTGCCCTCGCGTCCGAGGATGTCGCTCTTGGTGAGGAACTTGCGGAGATCGCGCCGGATTTTGCCGCGCACGATCTGGCGGAAGCGCTGGTGGTTCTGTTGGATCTTGCTGATCATCGCCCGTTCCTTGGGCCCAGGAGACTGTACGAGGCCGAGCATCGGCAGGATCGGTCGGCGATCTCAGCGCGACTCCGAGGCGAGGCTGGATGGGGGGTTATCGGTCTTTTTTGTGATCCGGCGGGAGAGCCAGAGGATCGCGGGGATGCCGAGGATGAGCGCGGCGACGGTCTCGAAGCCGCGATGGACCAGATCGCCCGCGAGGCCGGTGGCGGTCGGCGCTGCGCCCGCGAACGCGGGCAGGAGCCCCGCGGTGAGGCCGATCGCCCATTCGCGCAGGCCCAGGCCGTTGCCGGCGATGGGGATGAGCAGGGCGATCTGGCTGACGATGGCGATGGCGACGGCCTCGACGGGGCTGAGGGGCACGCCGATGATCGCGAAGACCACGGCGTAGCGGAGAACCCAGATGAGCAGGTCGGCGTGGCGCAGGGCGTAGACGCAGAGCAGGCGGGCGGCGCCCGGTTGGTCGCGCGAGCTCGCGAGCAGGGCAAGGGCCAGGGCGATCATCGCGGGGGCGAAGAGGGCGATCGCGACGAAGAGCGGGCGCTCGTCGGTGCGCAGCAGGAGGACGATGCCGAGCGTGAGCAGGATGGCGACGCCGGTGAGCATGGTGGAGATGACGTAGACCCACATGGATTGGCGGATGGTGATGCCGTGGCGTTTCTTGTGGTAGGCGAGGCGGGCGATCATGCCGGGGCGGAGGGGGAGGTAGTTGAGCAGCCAGGCGCTGGCGATGAGCGCGCCCATCTCCTTGAGCGCGACGCGCGCGTAGAGGTTGTTGAGCGCCCAGAACGAGAGCGATATCAGGCCGAAGTTGCACGCGGGCAGGATCAGAGCGAGCGCGATGAGCATGGGGTCGGCTCGGCGGGCGTGGGCGAACGCCGAATCGACGGCCCCGCGATTGGAGAGCACGACCCAGACCGCACCACCGAGCAGAGCCAGGGCGAGCACGGCGGAGACCCAGCGGCGCAGGTTGTGACCGGGCTCGTCGCGATCGTGGGCCACGCTAGTTCCCGGGTCGGCTGAGTGATCGCGGGATGAGCTTGCCGACACCCGGGCCGGTGTTGGCGTAGCTCACTCCCTCGCGCTCGGCGCGGGCACGGACGCCCCCGGCGATCGCGCGAAGCTCGGGATCGGACGCGACGGCCTCCAGATCGAGGATCGGGTCGCCTGCCTCGGTCACCCGCGTGAGCAATGTCGCGGCGAGCACGAGGCGGTCGCTCTCGCGGCTGGCGAAAATCATGACCGCGTCCTCGAAGGGCCGCAGCGCGGGGACGAGGCGCGCGGTGGGCAGCAGCAGGATCGCCAGCGCCCGTGTTTGCGGTGAGAGCGTCGGGAATCGATCGACGCACGCGCCCACGATGCGCTGGGCGGCGGCGGGCTCGAGCTCGCCTCGGATGCCGATCAGCAGCATCCGGGCCGCGAGGAATGAGGTCGCGAGCTGAGATTCGCTGGCCTGCTCGATGCGAATCGCCAGTTCTTGGGGGCTCATCTGGGCCTCGGCGACCGTGGTGCGCAGCACGGTGGCGGTCTCGTTGGCGAGCGCGAGCGGGCCCTTCTGCAGGCGTCCTTGGGCGTCCTGGCGGAAGCCCTGGATCACGCGGGCCCGCACGCGCCCGGTCGCCTCGATGCTCGAGTCCATGAACCAACCCGTGAACGCCGGCAGGACATCGACCGTCGCGACGACCTCCTCGCGTGGGTTCAGGCGGAGCCGGCGTTCGAGATCGAGCACCTCGGGGAGCGACGTCACGATCCGGCGCTGGATGCCCACGTCTATCGTGGGCGAGACCAGCAGGCGGCTCTGGATAGGGCGGTCGCCGCCGAGCCCGAGCGGCGCGGGAGAGGCGTTGCGCAGCGTGACGCGCAGTTGCATCGGCTGCAAGGGCGTGAAGGAACTCCGGACGAACTCTGCTTCGAGCTGCATGGCGCTGGAGGGGCTGGCGATCATGCGATCGATCCAGGCCGGCACGCCGCTCGCCAGGCGGCTCATCGCCTCGGCCTGAGGCGAGAGCAGCACGTCGCGCCCGGCAAGGCGCGACACGCGCGAGTGTGCCCATGCGCCGGCGGGCTCGAGCGGATACTCCAGGGCGATGCGCGCATAAGCCCCCACCGCCTCGTTCAGGCGCCCTTGGATTTCCAAGGCAAGGCCCAGGCCGATCCAGGCCGTCGCGTCTGATTGGAGCAGCGCGCGAAACCTCGCCTCGGCGTCCTCGGGGCTGTCGACGTAGATCGCGGCAAATGCGCGAAGGATGGGCGGGGCGTCCTCGCCGAAGATCGCGGGGTCGTCCCGCAGACGCTGGATGATCGTCTCCATGTTGAAGCCGGTCCAGGCGTGCAGCAGGAAGAGGCTGATGGTCAGGGCGGTGGCCTGGCTGGTGACCTGCTCGATGGTCACGCCCGGGGGCAGCTCGCCCGGGCTGAGGCGCATGCGGTTGAGCTGTTCGAGCGAGCCGCGCAGCTCGTTGAGTGATTGCGCGAGCAGTTCCTGGTCGCCCGCGGCGTGGGCGGCGAGCACGCGGATCCGCTCCAGCGACTCGCCCAGACGGATGTCCTTGGGTTCGATGAGGCCGTGCGTGGGCAGGCCCTGGTCCTGGTAAGCCTGGAGCTGCACGGCGGCGTTGTAGCGCTGGCTGGCCAGTGAGTCGGTGATCTCCTTGAGAGGGGCCTCGGGGCCCCGCAGGTGCCACGCCAGGATGAGCCGCTCGGTGTTGAGTTGGTCGGTCACGCCGCCGGCCTCGGCGACATGAATCCGCGACGCCAGCACATGGAATCGCCGCGCGTGCGCAAACAGCCCGACACGCGCGAGCTGGCGGGCGATCAGCATGTGTACATGCGGATCGACCGGGTCGGCCAGCAGCAGGTTGAGCGAGAGCTCGAGCTGGCCGGCGTCGTCGTCGGGGATTCGTGTCGAGAAGAACGTGGCGGCGAGAGCCGCGGCGTCCTTATTCGTCGCGTCGAGCTGCACCGCCTTGGTCAGCAAACCGACGAACCCCCGCTCGTCGCCCTGCTCGCGGGCGAGCAACGCCGCGTCGAGCGCCAGGCGGCTGCGGATCGACGCGCCGAGCTTCTGCCCGGCGGGGCCCAGGTAGCGGGAGTAGGCCTCCATGCGGCCCTCGACGGTCTGGATCTGCGCGATCCTGCTCGAGATCAGGCGCAACAGGGCGACCGTGTCCTTGGGGTCGAGACGAACGAGCTCGCGTGTGCGGGCTTCCACGCGCTCGGGGTCGCCCAGGCGGTAGGCCAGATCCACGCGCCGACGCAGGCGCTCCTGGTTCGCCGGATCCAGGTTCTGGGCGATCGCGAGCAGCGCGTCGAGCATCGCCAGGTCCTCGGGCGTCGGCGAGTCCTGGAGGCGCAGGTCCATGTGCCCGATGCGGGTCAGCTCCCTCGCGATGGTGCGCGCCGGATCGAGGCTTGTCTCGGGGGCCCTCGGCGGCTCGATGGCTGGCGGCTGCGGGGTCTTTGGCTGGGTCTCACTGGGCTGGGACTCGCCGGGCTGGGCCGCATCAGGCGCGGGCTGGGCCCAACTCGGGGCGGCTGGTCCGAGAACCAGCGTCGTCAGCAACATCGGCAGGGTCCATCGCATCATCGATCCTTGGCGGGCCATGTCGGCACCATCGGCCGAATCCCGACGCCGGGCGCACCAGAATGGGCCCCGGAACGCGCCAAAGTCGGCTTCCGACCTACGGCCCGCGGGGTGGGCGTGTTCGAGAGGACGGGGCGGTGGCTCAGCCCAGGGACATGGTCATCAGGAACTCGGCATTGGACTTGACCTTGGTGAGCTTGGTCTTGAGCAACTCCATCGCCTCGACGACATTCATGTCGCTGAGGACCTTGCGCAGGCGGTGGACCAGCTCGAGCTCCTTGGGATCGAGCAGCAGCTCCTCGCGTCGCGTGCCGCTGGCGGCGACGTCAATGCAGGGGTAGATGCGCTTGTCCATGAGCTTGCGATCGAGATGCAGCTCGGAGTTGCCGGTGCCCTTGAACTCCTCGAAGATGACCTCGTCCATCTTGGAGCCGGTGTCGACCAGGGCCGTGCCGATGATGGTGAGGCTGCCCCCGTTCTCGATCGCGCGGGCCGCGCCGAAGAACTTCTTGGGCTTCTGGAGGGCCCCGGCGTCGATGCCGCCGGACATGATCTTGCCCGAGTGCGGCATCTCGGTGTTGTACGCCCTCGCCAGGCGGGTGATCGAGTCGAGGAAGATGACGACATCCTCGCCGAACTCGACCATGCGCTTGGCCTTCTCGATGACGATCTCGGCGACCTGCACATGGCGGTGGGCCTGCTCGTCGAATGTGCTGGCGATCACCTCGACGCTCTCATCGGTGTTGCGACGGAAGTCGGTGACCTCCTCGGGGCGTTCATCGACGAGCAGCACGAAGATGTGAACGCCGGGACAGTTCTTGGCGATCGACTGGGCCATCCGCTGGAGCAGCACCGTCTTGCCCGTGCGAGGCGGCGCGACGATGAGCGCACGCTGACCCATGCCGACGGGCGCGACCATGTCCACGACGCGGCACTCGATGCCGCTGGGGTCGGTCTCCAGCACCAGCCGCTTGTGCGGGTGCAGGGGCACCAGATCCTCGAAGTTCACGAGGTCGTGGATGGCGCGGGGATCCCTGCCGTTGACCTTATCGACACGCAGCAGCGCGAAATACCGCTCGGACTCCTTGGGCGGGCGGATGGCGCCGTTGACGACCATGCCTCGGCGGAGGCCGAAACGCCGGATCTGGCTGGGCGAGACGTAGATGTCGTCCGGCCCGTGGAGGTAGCTCTGCTCGGGGCTGCGGAGGAAGCCGAAGCCGTCGGCCATGATCTCGAGCGTGCCCTCGCCGAAGAGGATGCCCTGCTTGGTCGCGCGTGCCTTGAGGATCTTAAAGATCAGCTCCTGCTTGGGGACCTGATGGAAGTCCTCGAGGCCCTCCTTGTCGGCGACCTCGAAGAGCTCCTCAAGGCCCATCCGCTGGAGCTCGCTGATCGAGTAGCTCTCGGCCTGTTCGCCCTTGGCCTCGGCGTTGGCGATGGCCTTCTCGAGCTCGGCGGCCTCACGCTCGAGGTCGGCGTCGGACGGCAGCAAATGGTCGGGCACGGAGCGGGAGTAGCCGCCCTGCCCCCCGCCACCGCCGCCGGGACCGCCCTGCCCGCCGCGACGCTTCTTGCGCTTGTTTCGGCGGGAGGATCGTCCATCGCCTCGGTTGTCCTGGCCGTTGTTGGAGGAGGGCTCGGATCTGGACGGGGGTGCGGATCGGCTCTGCGAGGCGTCCTGCTGCGGCGCGTTCTGCTTTGGGCCGTTCGACCCAGGGTGCTTCGCGTCGGCTGGCTTGCTGTCGGAAGGCTTGGACTCCGACGACTTGGTTTCCGACAACTTGGTTCCTTTGGCGTCGGAAGACTTGGCATCGGAAGACTTGGCGTTTGTCACTTTGGCCTCCTGGGCCTTGGCCTCGGCCGACGGCTTGGGCTCCTTGGTCGACTTCCCCCCGTCCTTCGCCGGCGTCTTGCGGCGTTTGGCGGGGGTCTTGGGAGCGTCCTCCGCAACTTCCTGCGTCTTGGCCATGGATGTTCTTTCTACTCTGAGGCGACGTGCGTGAATCTATTGCAATGGGAGCACACGCGAGAAGGCCGGCGGGTTGACAACCCCTGCCAAGAGCACTCGGCGATCGCAACGGTTACCGGCGGACCGATTTTTCGGCGGACCGATCGAGAAAATCGTGATCGCCGCCTGAGCCGATGAGAATGGAAAATCCGGATCGCGGCGGGGCCTATGCCCAACGGGCGAACCGGGCGATCAGGCAAGTATAGGTCGCAGAACCCTTATCGTGCAAGTGGATTGTCCAGATCCAGCCCGGGAATCAAGTTGCTGGATTTTTGTGCTTCTCCCGCCCCTGACGGTTCTCGAGGGACGCCAGGGCCTCCGCCGCCTTGCGGGCGAGATCCTCCTTCGATCCGGTGTTGTCGATCACCAGATCGCTCGCGTCGCGTTTGCGATCGACGGGCCACTGGCCGGCCTCGCGCCGGGCGAGTTCGCCCTCGTCCCAGCCTCGCGTGTCGCGGACGCGCTCGAGCCGGATGTCGCGCGGCACATCGACGAACAGCACCGCGTCGCATTCCTCATCCACGCCCGCCTCGAAGAGCAGCGGCGCGTCAATGACGATGGCGCGCGCGTCGGGGTGCTCTGCGATGATGCGAGCTCGGGCGTTCTTGACACGCGGATGGATGAGCGCTTCGAGTCGCTTGCGCTGCGCGTCGTCCTCGAACACGATCGACGCAACACGCGAGCGATCGACGCGGCCCTGTTCGTCGATGATTGCATCGCCCCACCACGCGCGGAGCTGATCCTTCACGTCCGGCTCTTCGAGCACGTCCTTGGCCAGCGCGTCGGAGTCGATCACCACGCAGTCGAGATCCGCGAGAGCGCGCGCCAGGCCGCTCTTGCCAGAGCCGATGCCGCCGGCGATGCCGATCGCAAGCGGGCGTGCGGGTTGTGATGCCGGCTCCCGCGCGTCCTCGGCCGACGCCTTCGGCGCAGAAAGCCCGCTGTCGCCGGGGCCCGTCATGCCGTCTGACCGAGGCGAGCCGATCGCGTGACGCAGGATCTGGAGTCGCTCGGCAGAGCGCGCGATCATGACCCAGGCGACGTCGATCCACGCCGAGCCCGCGGACGCGACGCCGATGGTGCCCAGGGCGAAGATCCGCTCGGCGAGCGTGCGATCGAGCACGGCGTTCTGCACGCGCCCGATGGGCAAGTCCCGGACCTGCCGGCGGAACACGCCGGAGATGGAGATCAGGCGCTGGGCGGTCAGGATGTAACGGCGCGAGGCCCAGACGGCGCACTCCCACAGCACGCGCAGCACGACAACGGCGACGAGCACGAGCAGCGCGTCATCGCGCCACGCCGAGGCGTTCAGCGCGGGGAGGCCCCATTGCGCCGCGATCGCGAGCAGAGCGCAGACGAGGGCGGTCGGGATCGATCGCAGCACGATGGACCGCAGCGCCGGCTTGATGCTCAGCAGCGCGTCCTCGCCGGTTGGCTGGTAGCCCGCCACTCACGTCGCCTCGACCCGCAGGACGCCGATATCCGGCAGGTTGCGGTAGTGTCCGTCGAAGTCCAGGCCGTAGCCGACGACGAAGGCGTCGGGGATCTGAAAGCCCGCGTAGTCGGCGTGGACCTCGACGGCCCGCTCGACCTGCTTTTCGAGCAGCACGCACGCCCGGCAGCTCGCCGGCGATCGCTCCAGGATCAGCGATTTCACGAGGGCGAGCGTGCGCCCGGAATCGAGGATGTCGTCGATGATGAGCACATGCTTGCCCTTGAGATCGGCCGGCAACTCGCCCTGAATCGTCGCGCCCTTGCTCTGGACGGTCGCGCCGGGATAGCTGGAGACCGCGACCAGCCCCAGGCTGAGCTTGATCGGCAGCTCGCGCATGAGATCAGCCAGGAAGATGACCGAGCCGACCATGATCGGCACGAGAACGATCCGCTCGGAGGATTCCGCCGACGAGCCCTCGCGATCGAGCTCGGCCATCAGGTCGCCGGCGATCTGCTCGCCCATCTCATGCACGCGGGCGGCGATCCGCTCGCGGTCGATCAGGATGCGCTCGAGGTCGTGGAGCATGGGGGCAGGATAGCGAACAGCCGAGTGGCCGGCCCACCGGCCGAACAACGAGGTCGCCAAGAGTCGGACAGAGTCGCCAGCCGGTTAGGAATCGCGGTCCGGCTCCTTGATGGGCAGCGGACGTGCTCGGACGCGATCAGGTTCAAGAACCGTCACCCAGTCACCGGCAGAGCTCATCGATTCGATGACCCTCTGCACGACGGCCTCGGGTGAGAGCGGAGTGAGTCGCAGAAGCACAATGCCAGAACTCGCAGGCAATCTGAATCCGAATGCCAGAGCACCGAAGTCTCGATCGGCGGTCACGACAACTCGTCCATCCCGTTGTGCGATGCCCAGAATCTCGCGGTCACCGATGCCCTGGGCGATCTCGGCGAATCCAGAATACATCGTGGTCGAGACGCTCCAGCGCTAGAACGAGTGAGCGACTGATGTTCTCGTCAGCAAGAATCCGCATCGTCAGCCCGCCAACGGGAAAACGCGTTCCTCACCCAGCCTCTCGGCGGCGTATGCGAGACACGCGAGGATGTCCTCCTTGGCGAGACCCGGGTACTCGCGGATCAGATCGTCCTCGCCCCATCCGCCGGCGAGCAACTCGACGATGAACGCGACGCCGAGGCGAGTGCCGCGGATGACCGGCTTGCCCACCAGCACGTCGGGATTGATCTCGATGCGATCGCGCCAGTCGCCCATGGGCTCGCTCCTATCGCAAGGATCATAGCAGGAACTAGCTCAACCCCTTCATCCCCCCCGCTGACGCTCGCGCCAGTACCGATCCAGCGAGTCCTGGATCACCGCGTGGGCGGCCTCGGCGGGCAGGATCTCGTCCACCTCCACCTCCTTATCCTCCAGCATCTTGTAGTCCTCGAAGAACCGCTTGAGCATTTTGAACGTGTGCTTGGGGAAGCTGGATGCGTTGTTGTAATCCGCGTACTCCGGGTCGTTGTGCAGCACGCCGATGATCTTGTGGTCCGGCTGGCCGTCGTCGATCATCGTCATCATGCCGACGACTCGCGCGTCGCAGATGCACAGCGTCGGGACTTTCTCGGTGCAGAAGACCAGGATGTCCAAGGGATCGTCGTCCTGGGCGAGCGTCTGGGGGATGAACCCATAGTTCGCGGGGTAGTAGACGGCGCTGGAGAGCACGCGATCGAGGCAGAGCATCCCCGAGACCTTCTCCAGCTCGTACTTGTTGCTCGAACCCTTGGGGATCTCGATGATGGCGCGGACGTGCCGGGGCAGGTCGAGTTCCTTGACGCCCGGGGTGACATCGTGCCAGGGGTGGATCATGGGCGAACAATAGCGACGAAGCGACGGGGCGAGGAAGGCCCGGATTGGTGCCGTGGTCTGAGCGAGTCTTCGAGCGAAGGCCACGCGGTTGCACGCTCGACGTGGCCTTCATCGCAGAGCCGCCGAACACCACGGCACCCGCGCCGCGTTCGCCGCTACCCTGAGCCCATGCTCAGGATCGACTTCGCCAACTGCCTGATCCCCCGCGTCGGCGTCCACGGGCTCGACCCGGCCCGCCTCGCGACCGGATCCGAGGACGCCCGCGCCATCGCCCATCTCACCCAGCGCCTCGACCAGAGCCGCGGCACGGGCTGGGAGCGCTGGCGGCTGCTGCCACACGAGCTGCGCGAGGAGCATGTGTCGGCGTGCCGGGCGCTGGCCGAGGAGCGCCGGGGGCGATTCGAGAACGTCCTCGTGCTCGGTATCGGCGGGTCGGCGCTCGGCAACATCGCGTTGCACGCCGCGCTGAATCCGCCGACGTGGAATCTGGGGGAAGCGACGGAGCGACGAAGCAACGGAGCGACGAAGGGGAACTGTCGCACGGGCGTCCCGCCCGTGCGCCCGGACGGCTTGCCGCGCTTGTTTGTCGTGGACAACGTGGATCCCGCGAACTTTGGGGCCGTGCTCGGCGCGTGCGAGCGATTGGGCGGTTTGGAGAAGACGCTGGTGAATGTCGTGAGCAAGTCCGGCGAGACCGCCGAAACCGCGGCTCAGTTCATGATCCTGCGCGATCTGCTCAAGCAGCGCCTGGGTGAGCGGCACGCCGAGAACGTCGTCGCGATCACCGACCCGGCCAAAGGCACGATGCGCTCGATCTGCGACAAGGAGGGTTACGCCACGCTGCCGGTCCCAAACGGCGTGGGCGGGCGGTTCAGCGTCCTCAGCCCCGTCGGCCTGTTCAGCAGCGCCATGGTCGGCATCGACATCGAGGCTCTGCTGGATGGAGCCGCGGCGATGGACGAGCGCTGTCGCAAGCCGGAGCTGCTAGAGAACCCCGCGGCCCTGCTCGCGACGCTGCTCGTCGAACTCGCGGCCCGCAAGGGCAAGAACAACCATGTGCTCATGCCCTACAGCAACGCGCTGTATCTGCTCGCCGACTGGTTCCGCCAGCTCTGGGCCGAGAGCCTGGGCAAGCGGTTCAACACCGCCGGGGCCGAGGTCTTCGCGGGGTACACGCCCATCAAAGCGCTCGGCACGACCGACCAGCACTCGCAGGTGCAACTCTACCGCGAGGGGCCGAACGACAAGGTCATCGGGTTCCTGGAGGCCGAGGACTTCGAGGGCGCCGACGTGGCGATCCCCTCGGGCCTCGGCGTCGAGGCGCTGGAATACCTCGAGGGCAAGTCGATGGCGGCGCTGCTGAGCGCTGAGAAACGGGCGACGGAGTACGCGCTGGTCGAGAGCGAGCGCCCGAACTTCACGATCCGGTTCCCAAGAATCGACGCGCACCACGTCGGGGAGTTCATCTGGCTGTGGCAGATGGCGACGGCGTACGCCGGGCTCATGCTCGGCATCGACGCCTACGACCAGCCGGCGGTCGAGCTGGGCAAACAGGCGACGTTCGGGCTGATGGGGCGCGACGGGTACAACAAGCACCTGGAGAAGGTGAACGCGACGCTGGTGGGGACGGAGTGGGTGGTGTAGGTCCACGCCTTCGCACTCATACGAGCCCGAAGCGCAAGCGAGGTGGGGCGAAGCGTTGATATCTCCCGTTCGAGAACGACCGACGCGAGCCCCTCTAAAATTCGATATATCCGCTCCCTCGCACGCTCGGCGCTCCCGGTAAACTCTGCGCCCATGCCCCCGCCCCTTGCCTATTTCCTCACCTGGACGTGCAAGGGAACATGGCTCCACGGCGACGAACGACGCTCGGTTGACAAGGGGAACAACAAGCTCGGAGCGCCAAGGCTCGATCCTGATATGGAGCGAGAGACAAACGCGCGGATCCGACTCGACAAGTATCCGTTTGAGCTCTCAAGTGAGGCACGCACGATCGTCGATCAGACGATCCGGGATCATTGCAAGATCCGACAATGGACCTTGATCGCGCTCAACGTCCGCACAAACCACGTTCATGTCGTCGTTGATTGCAAGGAATCCGCCTCGCCGGAGAAGGCCATGAGCGAGTTCAAGTCGTGGTCGACGAGGCGTCTGCGCGAAGCGGAGCTCATAGATTCATCCGTACGCCCGTGGACCTCGCACGGGAGCACGCGGTGGATCAACTCGCGGTTCTCGTTGGCGAAGGCCATGAAGTACGTCAACGAGATGCAATGACACATTAACGCGATCGGTCACCCAACCTCGCTCGCGCTTCGAGCTCGTATTGGTCGCGATCGGTCCCTTGGGCGACCCTACGCGAAGTGCGCGAACGCCTTGTTCGCCTCGGCCATGCGGTGGGTCTGGTCGCGGGTGGTCATGGCCTTGCCCTCGCCCCGGGCCGCGGCGTACAGCTCGTCGGCGAGCTTCTTGGCCATGTCCCTGCCCTTCTCGCTCCGGGCCGCGGAGATGATCCAGCGGAACGCCAGCGACTGCTGACGCTTGGGCGTGACCTGCTTGGGCACCTGGTAGTTCGCGCCGCCGATCCGCTTGGAACGGACCTCGACGTACGGCTTCACGTTGTCGATCGCCATGCGGAATATCTCGAGGCCCGAATCCGGCGCCTCGGGCTCGGCCTTGCCGCGCTTCTCCATGATGTCGATCGCGTCGTAGACGACGCGCTGTGCGACGCTCTTCTTGCCGTCGTGCATGACGCAGTTGACGAACTTGGCGAGGACGAGATCGTTGTACTTCGGGTCGGGGCGGAGCTGGTCTTCGCTCGCGGTGATCCTGCCGGCCATCTTGGTCTCCTTGGCTCATCTGCTCTTGAAAGAGCTCTGTTCACCGCCCGCGACCCGTGCGGAGTTTGGGCGATTACTTGCCTGTTCGAAAGGAAAAGCCCAGGCTTGCGCCAGGGCCTCCATGGACTACTTGCCCTTCTTCGCCCCGTACTTCGAGCGGGCCTGCTTGCGCCCGTCGACGCCCAGCGTGTCGCGTGCGCCGCGGACGATGTGGAAGCGGACACCGGGCAGGTCGCGGACACGCCCGCCGCGGACGAGCACGATCGAGTGCTCCTGGAGGTTGTGCCCCTCGCCGCCGATGTAGGCGGTGATCTCCTTGCCGTTGCTGAGCCGCACGCGAGCGACCTTGCGCAGGGCGGAGTTGGGCTTCTTGGGGGTGACGGTCTTGACCTGGAGACACACGCCGCGACGCTGGGGGCAGGAACCAAGATCGCGGACCTTGCTCTTGGCCTTGGGCGTCTTGCGGGGATGTCGGATGAGCTGGTTGATCGTCGGCATGGGGTCCTCTATCCCGTGGAGGGCCCCAATGCTAGCCCCGAGTCGGGCGGAGGCAAGCGGGGGGAGATGGCGGTTTGGGATCAGTTTGGGGGGTTGAGGGGGTAGTCGTAACCGAGGGGATCGAAAATCAAGAGACCAAGCCTTCTATCGAAGCTCGCGATCCGGACTGAACGGACCGCTCTGCCGGGTCTGTCCCAATCGAATCGCCCAAGATTGTCCGTGTGGTCATCGCCGACTGAGTATATCTCATATGGCAGATCCCGCCCCGCCGGAACGCTTGGGCGACGGCGGAAGTATCCGTAGGGCTCACCCGACTGCGGATCGACCGGGAGCTCCGCGAGTTGTTCTGATATTAGTTGCTCAAGCCTGTCAGGGTATCGCCCATTGAGAATACGAAACTCGGCGAGAGCCAGGTTGAGGCGCAACGCGTCGGTTGCCATCTTCACGCGCAGCGCAGAGACGAGAGTGCCGTGGACGGTCACGATGTTGATCAGCGCGATAGTCCTGACTTCTCCTAGATCCTCGACGAACTCGTGGGGATCAAACGATGAGGGCTCGCCCTTGGAAACGGCGCGGTGGTCGGCCGACCATCGGTCAATAAACTCATTGACCCGATCCATGGTCTGCGTCTTGCTCTCGACTGTGGCTGTCGCATGCCAACCAGGTGGCCTGCCCGTGAACCGATCGAGGAAGCCGTCCTCCAAGGTCTCTTGGCTCAGTTCGGTCTCGTTCACATAGGTCTCATCGAGCTGTCTGCGTGTCATCGCACGCACGCTCTCCACGATAGGTAGCAGATCGATCCGCGGAGCTTGATCGAGCGATCGACCGAGTGCTTGTAGCACATGACTGGGCACATCGCCTTCCAACACGATGGCGCTCGCCTCATCCAACAGCGTCGCGTGAATCGCATGGCCAAGCATCACATACACCGACTGATCGTCCGCCAGCAGGCGCCTTGAGATCGCTATGCCGAGTTCGAAAGAACTCGTCGTCTTTCCCCAATCGCGTTGTTCCCAGCCGACAACCATCCGTGCGCGTAAGACCTGAGCGGTCTTGCCACACGCTTGCGTGTAGTGGGGTTGGGTAGTCCACTCCTCATCGGGCGGCCGAAACTCCGGGGCGATGGCAAATCGCTCTAGATGTTGGACGAATCCGTTGCTCTCGAGGTTGGCGAGATTCGCCATCGCGAAGCGCCACTGGCGCGCGACCTCCGCCGCGTCATCTGCAAACTCTTTGCCCGGCATGGCGATGTAGCCAAGGTCGCCTCGGTCAGTATTCAGCACGACCATCTCATACCACAAGTCGTAGGCCTTCTTGAGGTGGTCGTAGCCATTGTCGGAACCGGTCTGCTCCTGGCATGAAGTCAAACAGACGATCAAGCAGCAAGCGACTAGAGCGTGTGCGATTCGATACTCCATGTACTCAGTCTATTGGATTCCGATGAGATCGGCTTTCAGTCCTTCACCCCCTCCACCCGCCTCGGATCCGTGTACTTCGTCACCGCACGGGTGAGATCCACGCCATTGATATTCGCAAGCGTCGCCAGCCACGCCAGCACGTCGGCGAACTCCTCCTCCAGATTCTGACGCTGCTCGGCGGTCGGATCCTTACCCTCAGCGCAGTCCTGGAGACCCGTCGCAAGCTCTCCCACCTCCTCGATCAGCCACATGAACGTCCCCGGCGTGCCGCGCTCGGCGTCGGTCTTATAGAACCGCTCGCGGATGAGCTCCTGGAACTGGGCGATGGTGAGATCGGGCATGAGATCCTCGCGCGGGGCGTTCTATCGCATCACAGGCCCGACCGTCAGGAAGGGCGTCTACTGCTTCTACCAGTTCTTCTCGAATCTGCTTGGCGCACGTTGCTTCCCGGAATCGGAGATGTCGAGACATGGAAGGGATAGGAAGGACCGGTAGGCGCCCTCCTTCACAGTCGGGCCTGCGATTGGGCGGACACTCGCGTGTCCTTTCGCCCGACCGCCCTAATGCAGCGGCCGATACACCTCGACCACCAGCGTGTCGTCCATCGGCGCCCCGTCGCGGAAGCTGCCCACGCAATCGAGGATCCGCTCGGGCCAGCGCCCGCCCCTCGCCGGGTCTCCCGCCACCAGCGCCCGCAGGCGCGAGATCCCGAACATCGACTCCTCGCCGTCCCGGCACTCGATCGCCCCATCGGTATACACGATCAGCCCGTCGCCGATCGAGAATCCGCGCTTCTCGCTCTCGCCCGCGCCCTCGGTCCCATCGGTCGCCCCCAGCACGATCGTCGTCGAACCCAGCTCCTCGACCCTGCCGTCCAGCGTGCGGATAAACGCCGGCGGGTGCCCGGCGCTGACGTACTCCAGCGCATGCTCGGCGGGGTCGATCCTCGCACAAAACGCCGTCAGATAAATCGAGTGCGGCGCAAGCGTCAGGTGGGCGTAGCGGTTGATGCCGCCCATCAGATCGCCCGGGGAGATGTCCGGATTCTCCCCGATGAGGCGTTCGATCTCGCCGTAGAGGCGGTTGACGGTGAGCGCCGCGGGGATGCCGTGCCCGGTGACGTCGGCGAGGACGATCGTGAGTACGCCGTCGTCGTTCTGTCGTGCGAAGAGGAAGTCGCCGCCGATCTGTCGCATGGGCTCGTAGATGTAGCTGAGCCGAACGGGCCCCTCGCCGACGGGATCGGGGAAGAGGGCCTCGTGGAGCCTGCGCGCGTCGACGAGCTCGCGCCGGACCTCGCCGTAGCGCGATTGCAGGAACTTGAACTTCGAACGCTCCGACCGCCGGAGCTGGCGGAGCCAGCAGATCAGCGCCCCGGGCAGCCCGGCCAGCGGGCTCAGCACGAGGATAAGCACGCGATCATCCGGCGCAAGATCCGAGACCGCCAGCAGGAACCCCGCGTTGAGAACCACCAGCCAGACCACGGGCCGCAGGCACTGTCTCACCGACCACGGCAGGAACACCGACGCGACCGAGTGCGTGAAGACCACCGCGATGAACGCCCGCACCCAGGTCGGCATCGCCGACTCGGCCCCGACCGGGAACATGTACGAGATCACGATGCTGGCGCTGCCCTGGAGCACGACGAGCCAGTAGGTCGCCCGCAGGATCGTGTTATCCTCGACCTTGCGCCGGATATCGATGAAGAACGCCAGCACGAACGCGAGGCCGACGATCGTGTTCAGCGCGAACCCGAACCAGAGAGAGCTGAGCGGCACCGCGAGCTCGGCCGGGTCCTTGCCGATCCTCGTCAGCAGATAGACGAGGCTGAGGAGAGCGTTCAGCAGCGTCATCCCGCCGACGATCCCGGTGAACCACCCGAACCGCCTGCGGAGCAGGCTCGCGGTCTCCCTCTCGAAGACCTTCTTGAAGTCGGCGGTGAAGATTGCCGTGGTCTGGCTCACCATGCAGGGGCCAGTGTAGCCGATGACGACGGGCCGCCCGGAAGAACGCGGAGGGGCGGAGGAGGCGCAGAGCACGCTGAGGCAACCAGATCAGTCAGAACTCTGCGTCCTCCGCGCGATCTCCGCCCCTCTGCGTTCGCTCCTGCCTATCGCGACGCCCCAGGCACCCACATCACATCCCGCCCGCCGTTGGCCACGCGACCGAGCACAAACAGCAGATCGCTCAGGCGATTCAGGTACCGGACCGCCTCGGGATTGATCTCGCCGTGGCTCGTGTCGTCTCCCATCGCCACGACCTCGCGCTCGCCCCGGCGCACGATCGTCCGCGCCAGATGCAGCGCCGCGGCGAGCGGCGTCCCGCCCGGCAGCACAAAGCTCGTCAGCGCCTCCAGCGGCTCATTGAACCGATCGATCAACCCCTCCAGCCGATCGACCTGCCCCGCGACGATGCGCAGCGCGTTCTCTTCCTCCCCCGGCGTCGCAAGATCCGCGCCGAGATCAAAGAGATCATTCTGGATCACCCGCAGCTCGCGCGCGATCGCCCGCTCCACGCACCCCGTCGCGACCGCCCGGCCCGCCTCGACGATCGCCAGCCCGATCGCGGCGTTCGCCTCGTCGACTGTGCCGTAGCACCCCACCCTCGCCGACGCCTTGGATACCCTGCCGCCCCCGACGAGCCCCGTGGATCCGTCGTCGCCGGTGCGGGTGTAGATCTTGTTGAGCTTGACCACGTCTTTGCTCCTGTCGCTTGCCGCGCAGAGCGGCAGCGGGCCATCCGCTACGCTGCACCCATGAGCGTATCCGCGCATCGGTCTGCCGTGGATGATCCGCCCGCGGGCACGACCCGCGGCATGCACGCGGTCTGGCACCCTCGATCCGCCGATCGACCGACCGGCTCGCTCGTGCAGCGTGTCCTGTCCGCCCGTGGATTCGACGACGACGACACAACCCGTCAGTTCCTCGAGCCCTCGCTGCACCACCTCCACGATCCCTCCGCGATCCCCGACCTCGACAAAGCCGCGGCGAGAGTCCTCGATGCGCTCAGCGCCCGCGAGCCCATCGTCCTCTACGGCGACTACGACGTCGACGGCACCACCGCCTGCGCAATCCTCTACCACACCCTGCACGCCCTCGATCCCGAGGCGCCCGTCACGACCTACCTCCCCCACCGCCTCGAAGAGGGCTACGGCCTCAACGCCGACGCCATCCGATCCCTCGCGGCGTCGGGCGCAAAGCTTATCGTCAGCGTCGACTGCGGCATCACCGCCAAGGCTGAAGCCGCGCTGGCCAAGGAGCTTGGCGTCGATCTCATCATCACCGACCACCACAACCCGCCGGCGAGCCTCGAAGACCTCCCCGACGCCTACGCCGTGGTCCACCCCCGCCGACCGGATTCGGAGTACCCCTTCGGCGAACTCTGCGGCGCGGGCGTCGCCTACAAGCTCGCGTGGCGGATCTGTACGCTCGACGCGGGCTCCGAACGCGTCGCCGAGCCCATGCGGGCGCTGCTCGTCGAACTGCTGGCCCTGGTCGCGCTGGGCACGATCGCCGATGTCGTCCCGCTGATCGACGAGAACCGCGCCATCGCCCGCTTCGGCCTGCGGCGCATCAAACGTTCTCCCCTCGCGGGCCTGCGCCAGCTCGTCGAAGCCTCGGGCCTCGCCGGCGACAACGTCAGCGAGGAGGACGTCGGCTTCCGCTTGGCGCCGCGCCTGAATGCCTGCGGGCGCCTCGGACACGCCGGCGAGACGCTGGAACTGCTCACCACCGCGGCCGGCGAGCGAGCGAGCGAGATCGCTGAGGCACTGACGCGCCAAAACGACGAGCGTCGGCGGATCGAACGCCGCATCCTGCAACAGGCCCTGGACGAGGCCGATCGACTCGAAATGACCGCCGACAGCTCGCGCTGCGTCGTGCTCGCCCACGAGTCCTGGCATCCCGGCGTCGTCGGGATCGTCTGCTCGCGCATCGCCGAGCGCCTTTGCAGGCCCGCGATCCTGCTCTGCCGCGACGGCGAGATTCTCCGAGGATCCGGGCGCAGCGTGTCGGGGTTTGACCTGCACGGGGCTCTCACCGAGTGCGCGGACCTGCTGGAGACCTTCGGCGGACACGACCACGCCGCGGGCCTCAGCCTCCGCTCCGACCGCCTCGCGGATCTTCAGGCCCGCCTCGCGGAGATCACGTCCCGCGAGTTGGGCGGTCGCGAGTGTGTCCGCGAGATCGAGTACGACGGCGACGCGGAGATCGGCGAGTTGAGCGTCGAATCGCTCGCCGACCTCGCACGCATGGAGCCGTTCGGGCGAGCCAACCCGCGCGTGCTCGTGCGACTCCGCGGCGTCGCGATGGCCCGCGACGCGACGCCCTTCGGCGCAACCGGCGACCACCTCTCGCTCTACCTCCCCCATCGCGACCGCGAGATTCGCGTCGTTGCTTGGCGGATGGGCGGGCTCGCGTCCGAGCTGGGCCGAGGCGCA
Source organism: Phycisphaerales bacterium (assembly GCA_029260315.1). Lineage (GTDB taxonomy): Bacteria > Planctomycetota > Phycisphaerae > Phycisphaerales > UBA1924 > S146-42. The sequence goes on from JAJDDM010000193.1 coordinate 19,434, forward strand.
CAGGCCGACCTGCTCATCGAGCCCGCGATCTCAACGTGGAAGGGGCGTACCAGAGTCGAGCCGAGGCTCGAGGATCTTCTCATCCATTAGCGCAGATTCAGCGGGGGCGTCGCGTTCGGCGAGGGGTGCCGTGGTCTGAGCGAGTCTTCGAGCGAAGGCCACGCCGAGTGCCAACCGCTCTCAAATCCCGCCGAGGGCGGCGGTTCCGCGTCTTCGGTTGCGTGCGCGTGGCCTTCGTCGCAAGGCCTCCTCAGACCACGGCACCCCCGAGCCGCTCGCTACACGAGAGTTGGAGATGCTCTAGAAAAAACAGGCCGGCGTCCGAAGACGCCGGCCCACTCTCCTCACTGGGTGTGGTTTTCTCGTTTTTCTACTGATCCTCGACGATCGCCAGCGCCCGCGCCTCCTGCACGGCGTCGATCAGCGATCGCACCGACTCGTTGCTCGGATCGATGATGTACGCCTGCTGCAACGTCACCAGCGCGTCCTCGTGACGCCCCAGCTCCTGGAGCACCAGGCCGCGAAGCGTCAGGATCATCTGGTTCTGCCCGTCGAGGTTCAGAGCACGATCCGTCGCGTCCAGCGCCTTGACCGGCAGGCCGGCCTCACGCATCGCCAGCGCCTGGAGCACCCACGCCTCGGCGTTGTTCGGCGCAAGCTGCGTCGCACGCGTCGCCGCACGCTTGACGTTCGCCTGATCGCCAAGCCGCCAGGCGACCTGCCCGAGCGTCACCCACGCGTCGGCGTCGGTCGCGCCCTGCGGGTCGTCCACCAGCTCCAACAGCAGGATCCGCGCCTCGACCGGGCGATCCAGCTCGACCAGGCACTGGGACCGCATCCGCTTCAGATCCCGACGATCGGCGTTGGACTCGGCACTCAGCAGCGTCATCAGATAGAACTCGGCCTCCGCGAAACGACCCGAGGCCATCTGCGCCGAAGCCAGATCCTCCAGCACCGCCCCGTCCTCGGGCGTCAGCAGGCGGGCCTCGTTGAACAGCCACGCCGCGTCGTCGAAACGCTCCTCGAGCATCGCGATCGTGCCCATGGTCTGGATGATCGCCGCGTTGTCCGGATTGGTCGTCGAGTACGTCTCCAGCGTCTGCGTCGCGTCCGCGAGGCGGTCCAGATCGACCAGGACCTCGGCGGTCGCGATCGCGTACTGGGCCTTCTCCGGATCGATGCTCGCGGCGGTCTGGTAGGCGTTCAGGGCCTCATCGAGGCGGACCAGCCGCTCGAAGATCACGCCCTGGTAGTAGTGCGCATCGTCGGCCTCGGGCTTGAACTCGATGGCGATATCGAAGCTCTCGATCGCGTCACCCAGCTTGCCCTTCTCCAGCAGGATCCGTCCCTTGAGCACATGGCTCTTGGCGATGGTGGGATTCATCCGGATGGACTCGTCGACCTTGCGCAGCGCTTTGTCGAGGTTGCCCGTGAGGAACGCCTGGTGGGCCATGTTCCACTCGGTGCTGCTCTTGATCTGGTTCGAGCGCAGCTCGGCCATCGACATGCCCTCTTTGACGTGATCGCCGTGCCCGGCACAGCCGCCCAGAACGATCGAGGACAGAAAAAGGGCCCCCAGGGGGCCCCGAACGTGCTTGGTAATGGCGTTGGTCACGAGCGGTCTCCTTTGCAACTGGTGCGCGGGAGACATCGACTGTCCGTTCCAACCGGTTTAGTCGTCCTGACCGGAATTCTCGGTCACTTTTCGGTCACATTGGCGAACTGGCTGCGGTTGGCGGTGATGTCGGAGCTCTGTTCGTCGTAGATCCACGCCGAGTCCGAGCCCGGAGCGCCGACGCTGAACGCCTGCTCACCCCGGAAGAACGGGTTGGCCGGAGCGCCTGTCAGCAGGCCCTCGTTGATCAGGGCGCCGAACGACGGGCCGTACGCCTCGTCCCAAGGCGTCGCCTGGAGATCGGCGAGGCTGGGATACTCGCCGGTCAGCTCGCGGTAGGTATCGATCACGTCCTGGACGTTGCGCTCGACCATGCTGACCATCCGGGCGGTGTCGATGCTGACGACGTTGCCGGACTTCCAGGCGCTGGCGAAGTCGCCCTCGCCCGCCACGGCGGTGCCGGTGAACTCGTCGTACTGGAACGCGCTGCCCGAGCCGACGGGCCCGACGTTGCTGGCGGTCCTCGTCGAAAAGAACGGATTGATCGGCGTGTCGGCCAGATACCCGCCGTCGATCAGGATGCCGAAGCTCTTACTCTGCCCGCTGACCGGTGCCGAGCGGATCTCGGCGAGGGTCGGGAAGCGGGAAAAATCCTGCGCGAAGGTCTCGATCGCCCGCTGCACCTCGTTGGTGGTCAGCGAGAGATACTGGGTGCGGACCTGGAACTGCTCGTCGATCGAGTCGTCCACCAAGCCGATCGGCCCGTCGATCTGGTAGCCACCGCCCTCGGAGCCGTGGTCGTCGACGTGGCTGTCGAAGCCCTGACCTTCGAAGCCCTGATTGTCGAACGTATCGTCGGCGACGCGGTCGTTCACCGAGCTGTTCCAGCCGTTGAGAACCTGGCGTTCGAAGCCGTCCAGGTCGCCGCGACCGGTGTTGGCGATCTCGTTGTCGAACGCCTCGCCGCTGAACGAATCGTTGTCGAACGAGTCACTGTTGAACGAGTTGCCGGACTCGAACGCATCGACCGAGCCGTTCATCTCGTCGCTCTCGAACGAGTCGCCGCCGAATGAATCGCCGTCGAACGGATCCTCGGCGAAGCCGCCGTCGCCCCGGAACCCGTCGTTCTGGAACCCGTCGAACGAGTCGTTGTTGAACGAGTCGTTGTCGAAGCTCTCAACGCTATCGCTCCGGAACTCGTCGTTCTGGAACTCCATGCCGTCGAAGTCCTGGAAGTCCTCGTCCCAGGTCTCGCTCACGAACGACTCGCCGTCGAACGAGTCCCCATCGAACGATTGGTCCCAGCTCTGGCCGTCGGAGAACTCCTCGGCCCAGCCGGTGGGCTCACTGATCGACTCGGTCTTGGCCAGAATCGCGTCGCGGAACATATCTACCCGCGCCATGGTCTCGCGGTTGATCACGTCCTCCAAGCCGCTGCGGCTGGGCCAGATCGTCGGCTCGCTCACCAGGCTCTCACGCAGCAGCACGCCGTCGGTCATGCCCGGCTGCAGCGCCAGCGCCCGACCGACCTTGTCCAGCGCCGTCCGCGTCTCGCCCTTGGCGGCGAGCTTCTGCGCGTCCACGAGCAACTGGCTCGCCCGACGCTCGCGGCTCCAATACAGCAGACCCTCGCGAGCACCGGCCCGCGCGAAGTCCACATGCTCCAGAGCCCGGATGCCGGCGTCGGCCATCGACTCGTCCTCGACCACGCTCGGCGTGATCATGAAGATGATCTCCGCGCGATCGACCGAGTTGTCCTCGCCCCGGAACGCCATGCCGAGGATCGGCACGTCGCCCAAGACGGGGATCTGTCGGCGGGTCGTGCTGGTCCGCTCGGTGAACAGCCCGCCGAGGACCACGGTCTGCCCGTCCTGCACCTCGACGTTCGTCGAGAGGCGGCTGGTGTCCTCGTCGGGGATGGTCAGGGTGACGCCGTTGGAGTCCGATATCTCACGGATGATCGGCTGGCTGACCTCCGGCTGGATCTCCAGACGGATGTTGTTCTCGTTGCCCACGAACGGGCGGACGTAGAGCTGGGTGCCCGTATCGAGGAACTCGACGGTCTGCTGCGTGGTCGTGTCGGTCGTGGTCGTGCTCAGATAGCCGACCCGACGCCCGACCTGCACGCTGGAGGCCTGGCGGTTGAGGGTCAGCAGCTTGGGATTGCTGACGATGGTCGTGTCGCCCATCTCATCGAGCAGGCGGACGAAGACCGCGACGTCGTTGGAGACCACGCCGACCTTGAACCCGCCGCGACCGGCGGTGTTGCCGACCGTGCTGCCGACCGCGGTGCCGCCGCCGTCCAGTGGAACAATCGTGCTGGCGCCGCCGCCGCCGCCGTCACCGCCATCGCCGGTGTCGCCGCCGGAGGTGCTCTCGCTGCCGCCGTTGATCAGCGTCTGGACCGCGGTCAGCGGGCCGTCCACGAACTCCAGGAAGTCCAGATCGCTGAGGATCGTGAAGTCCACGCCGTAGCCGTACGCGTCGCTGATCGACTTCTGGAGGATCGTCGCCTCGATGAGCACGCTCACCGGCTTGGTGTCGAGCTCCGCGACGATCCGCCGGACCTCTTCGATGTTCTCCGGAAAGTCATGCACGACCATGATCGCGCCCAACGTGTATGAGTCCGCGCCCTGCGGCGCCGTGTCGTTGATCGTGAACTCGCCGGTCACGCCGTTGGTCGTGATCTGCCCGTCGGCGCTCAGCGCCCCTTGGGCGAACTGCGCCGCGTCCACGGCGTTGAGGTAGTTCAGACGGATGACGGCGCTCTCGGAGACCCGCTGGCTCTGCTCCCAGGCCAGGATGTCCTCGCGGGGCATCACGAAGATCGTCCCGCCCTGCTCGATGTAGCCGAAACCGTTGTACAGCAGGATCGAGTCCAATGCCTCGAAAAAGCCCACGCCGTACAGGTTCGCCGTCACCGTGCCCGAGACGTTATTGGTCGTCACGATGCTGCGCTGCGACTGCATCGCAAGCAGCTGCAACGCGGTCGAGATGTCCTCGTCGCGGAAGTGCAGCTCGATCTCTTCGTACTCCCCGACGTTAACGCCGCTGGCGTTGGGATTCGCATCGAATCCGTTGTTCTGGGCGTCGGAGCCCCCGAACACATCGGTCTTCTGCCCACGGAGGGTCGATTCGCCGGCGGTTTCGTTGCCCAGACCGGGGACGCTCTGGGCCAGCGCCACGGGGGTTCCCGCGAGCAGGCTCAAAGCGGCGGTCAGACGAAGCGTCGGCACAGTCCTGTTCTCAACTCGCTTGGCCATATCCACTCTCGCTCTGTGCGCGAACCGTTCCGTTCTCCGTGGCCCGGGCGCTGCGCACGTTTCTCACGCCCGATGGCCGCGACTTTGACTCGACCACATTCGTCGGCTGGCGCGGTTCGGGACTTTGCGACAACTCTTCCGAGTTTTGCCAAAATGCCGCTCGTGCCTCCTGGCGCGATCAACAACCACGCCGCGACCGAGAACCGGGCGAGAATGATCGGACGTTCAACCCCCACGCGCCGATCCCCAGCCCGCCCGTCCACGACCAAGAGGAAGAGATCCACCACAGAGCGCACAGAGATCACAGAGTTGATAGAGAATGGGATCTACCACTGAGTTGCACGGAGTGACACGGAGTTGGACACTAGGCTCTGTCTGACGGCCCATTTGTTCGGCGCTCGTTCGGTTGCGCTTTGTTGGATGATATGTGAGACTGCTCGTCGGCAAGGAGGCCGGCGATGTCAACGAAGACGCGAACGGGTCGAGGCGTGGACGGTCGCCCC
>JAJDDM010000194.1 GCA_029260315.1 Phycisphaerales bacterium
GAACGTTCGCTTGACTGCAACGGGATTCTCATAGAAGGAAGGGCGTCCTTCATTGCTACCAAACCTACAGCGCCTCAAGCTCACGGGCAACCGCTGGCCCGCTTACGCGAGCTCAAACAAGACAACGATCCCCTCTCCCTCGATCTCGACACGCTCAACACCGCGCAGCCCCAGCGCGTCGCCCCCATTGAGCGCCTCGCCGTTCACTGTCACCGAACCCGTCGCGACATGCGCCCATACATGACGTTCAGCCCCGACATTCAGCGACACGCTCTTGCCCGTCGCAACCCGCGCCACCGCCACCGACGCGTCCTGGTTGATCGCCAAGGCCTCGCCCTCGCCGCCCTCACCCGTTCCACTCGCGACCACCGTCCCCGTCCCCGCCTCGAACCCGAACGACTTATCCGCATACCGGGGCTCCAGCCCCCTCTCCCTCGGCACAATCCACACCTGCAACAACCGCACCGCCTCGCGCTTCGACCCATTGAACTCGCTGTGCCGAATCCCGCGCCCGGCACTCATCACCTGCACATCCCCAAACCGAATCTCGCCCCCGCCCCCCGTCGAGTCCTTGTGCGCGAGCACCCCCTCCAGCACAATCGAGATGATCTCCATGTCCCGATGCGGATGCATCGCAAACCCCCCGCCCGCCCCGATCACATCGTCGTTGATCACCCGCAGCGCGCGATACCCCATCCACGCCGGATCGTGATACTCCCCGAAGCTGAACGTGTGCCGGCTGTCCAGCCAGTCAAACCGCGTCCGCCCCCGCTCCCCCGCCCGCCGCACAACCTTCGTTCCCGCCACCATCGCGAACTCCTTTCGACACGCAAAGTCACTCAACCGCCCCGCCCCGTGCCACCGAGATGGACGGCTTTGCGGCCATCTCGGTGCTTCTCGAATGCAACCGCCGCCGCTGGGTCTGTGTCCGCCGCAAGACCAACTCCGAGAGTCCACGGCGTTGCGTGCCACCGACCGCTGCTCTGAGCGGTCGGTGCTCATCACACCCAACATCGAGGACTCTCACGATCGCCATGCATCAGTCCTTGTCGTGTCCGTCACCCTCCACCGACTCGCCCACCGACTCGTCATGCGGCCCACGAAATCGCTCCAACAACTCACTCAGCCTGCGCAGCTCGCCCTCGTCCATATGCCCGAACAGCCGCGCCTGTAGCGCCATCACCGCCGCGTCCAACTCATCAATCAGTTCCAGCCCGCGCTCCGTGATCGACACATGCACGACCCGCCGGTCCGTCGCCGACCGCTCGCGCCGCACCAGCCCGTCCTTCTCCAGCCGATCCACCAGCCGCGTCACATCCGGCACGCGCACCACCATCTCCCGCCCGATCTCACAGTGCTTGCGCGCGCCGTCCCTCCCGCGCCACCACCCCCGCAAGATCCGCAACACGTTGTACGCCGACGCGCTCAGCCCATGCTCGCGAAACAGCGCCGCGAACGGCTCCTGCAAGACCGCGCCGGTCCGCACCACATTCAGATACGCCTCCTCCCCGGCACTCGCAAACCCCCGCCGCTTCCCGATCTGCTCCCGCAACGTCCCGCCCATGCCGACCTCCAATTCGGTAGCCGAACAATAGTCGTGACAACGATATTCATCCAAACGGAAAAATCAACCACAATTTTCCATCCATACGCCCATATCACTAAGCAAAACTATGCAGTAACTCGACGCGCCCGTCCGGACGAGCCCGAAGCGCGAGCGAGGCGGCCACCCACACCTCCGCTTGCATGCCACTGCCACCCGCCTGCCGAAGCACCCAACCCGACGATTCCCCGTCCCGCGCCCGGTACGCTCCCTACATGCCAATCTCCCGACGAACCGCACATCACATGGCCCGCACAATCGCGGCGGCCGCACTCCTCGCGCCGACCACGCTCGCCCAACCCGCAGATCCCCAGCCCTACCCCCATCTCGGCGAGATCAACGTCACCCGCAACTACACCGCCGAGCTCAACGCCGAGATCGAGAAGATCCCAGAGCGCGACCGCGCCTTCCTTGTCTACAGAAAGGCTCGGATCGCGATGGAGAAGTTTCCGGACTGGGATCCCTGGCCGACAAGCCCGGCTGATCCCACCTGGCCGCAACTGTCCGAGTATCTCCGACGCAACGCCGAGGCCCTGCGACTCATGCACGAGGCCGCGCGTCGCCCGCGTCTTGCCGCCCCGATCACGCACGAGGTCGATCCGTCCTACGGCGCTCCGCCGCGCGACCTCGAACTCGCCGATAACCCACCGCTCGTCAACGCGCTGCTCCCCCAGCTGGGCGACTATCGGAATCTCCTGCGCCTGCTCGTCCTGGATACACGAGTCGCGATCCACGAAGGCGACGCCGATCGTGTCACCCTGAATATCTCGACCATGTCCTCCCTGGCCGGTCACACCGCCGAGTCCTTCGGCCTGATCAGCTCGCTCGTCGCGATCTCGATCCACGCCAGACTCATCGACACCGTCGATGAGGCGATCGATGCAGACACCCTCGGGTTCTCTGACAGCCAGCTCGCCACGATCGACCAAGCAATCGCGGCGTTCGATCCTCGCAAAGCCATCGAGCACGGCCTCCGATGCGACCGCTTGGTCTTTCAGGATCTCATCCAGCGCACCTTCACGCTCGATGACGACGGCGACGGCGTCGCCACGCCGCGCATCGGCGCGTTCAATGGCGACGCCGGCGCCTTCCTCCCGAGCGAGAAGACCGAGGGCGTCGGCCTCATAATGGCCGCGTCCGCCGCGACGCGCCGGGAAACGGTCGCCAAGCACGACGAGATGATGCATCAGAGGGAGTCCGCCGTCGCTTCCGACCCATGGCGCCCGCAAACCTGGTCCTTCGATTGCCAGACCGAAGCGCTCGCAGAGGACGGGTCCTGGCGATTCACAATGGTCATCATCACGATGCCCGCTGTCGACAAGGCCATCATCGGGATGCACGACGCCCGCACCGAGACCGCCGCGGCACGCATCCTCATCGCCGCCGAACGCCATCGCCGCAAGACCGGCAGCTGGCCGAAGTCCCTCGACGATCTCGATCCCGCATTCGTCGAGTCCCTGCCCCGAGACCCCTTCACCGGCGACCGCTTCATCTATCGACTGCAAGCCGGCCGCCCCCTGATCTACTCCCGCGGCCCGGACCGCGACGACGACGCAACCCCGCTCGACAGCGATCGCCACCCCGCCTTCTGGCTCGACCCCAAACGCCCCAATCCCCCCGACGGCGACTGGATCCTCTACCCACCTCAACCCTGACCCAACTCTCCAAATCTCATATTCCCCCTCCGTGGCCCTCCCGTGGCCCTCCGTGTTTCATCTCTCCGCGCCCTCCGCGGTGAAATCACTTCTTCCCGATCCACCCCAACTTCCAGAACAACCCCAGCATCCCCCCCGCAACCCCCAGCACCAGCGCCCAGAACACGAAGTACCCGTACTTGAAGCCCAACTCCGGGATGTACTCGAAGTTCATCCCGTACACCCCCGCGATGAACGTGATCGGGATGAAGATCGCCGCCCCGATCGTCAGCACCCGCATCACCTCGTTGGTCTTGTTGCTGATGCTCGACAGATAGATATCCATGAAGCTCGACGCCATCTCGCGGTACGTCTCGATGATGTCGAATACCTGCATCAGATGATCGAACGTGTCGCGCAGGTACGGCCGGGAGTGGTCGCTCACCATCTCGTGCTCGTCCTCGCGCATCATCTGGCTCATCGCATCGCGCAGCGGCCACACCGCCCGCCGGAACGTCAAAAGCTCCCGTTTCGCCCGATACACCTCGCGCAACAGTGCCTGGCTCGGCCGCTGCACGACCTCCTCTTCCAGCACCTCCAGCCGCTCGCCGTAGTGGTCCACCACCGGGAAGTACCCGTCCACGATCGCGTCGATCACCATCGCCATCAGATAGTCCGCGCCGCTTCCGCGCAGCATCTTGCGCCCCTTGCGCAGCCGGTCCCGCAGCGGCTCTAAACAATCCCCCGCCCGCTCCTGCGCAGTCAGTATAACTCCCATGCGCGCGAACACGCTCACCTGCTCCCAGCGGATCTCCCCCTCCGGCACCGTCACCATCCGGATCGCCACGAACAGCGACGCCCCGTAATCATCCATCTTCGGGCGCTGCCCCACGTTCAGCATGTCCGCGAACGCCAGCGGATGGATCTCCAGCAGATCCCGCAGCCCCTCCAGCAGCGCGACATCCCGCAGCCCCTGCACGTCGATCCACGTCATCCGCCCCGCGCCGCGGTCCGCCTCCACGATCTCACGCACCTCCGGCGCACTCCGCGCCCGCCGCTCCTCAATCGTCTCGGCGTCGTAGCTGAAGATCTGAACAACCGTCTCCGCCGCGTCCTCGGGCGCGCTGTACGTCCCCGGCGGGGCGCCCACCGCCGTGAACTTCCGCCGGAAGATCCGCGCCTTGCCCTTCGGTCGCGCGTGCCCGATCGCCGACAAGAGCTTCCGCCCGCCCGCCAGCACGCTCTGCCCGTCCGACGGCACGCCCTGTGTGTTGTCCATGGCCGCACTATACCGCGGCCCCCAAGTGGCACGCACGTTCCTCGCCCAACCCACAGACGCCCAGCCCGACCCGTACACTCGCCGGTGCCAAAACGCGCCGACATCGTCGTGGTGGGGGCCGGCGCCGCCGGCCTCTTCGCAGGCCTCTGGGCCGCGCGACGATCCCGAGAACTCGCCAGGCCCCGGCGCATCCTCATCCTCGACGGCGCTCGAACCCTCGGCGCAAAGATCCTCGTCGCCGGCGGCGGACGCTGCAACGTCACCCACTGCGCCGTCTCCGAACGCGACTTCAACGGCTCCACGCCCGGAGCGATCCGCTCGGTCCTCCGCCGATTCACCGTCGAGGACACCACCCGCTTCTTCGCGCAGCGCACCGTCCAGCTCAAGCGCGAGCCCACCGGCAAGCTCTTCCCCACCACCGACCGCGCCCGCGACGTCCTCGACGCCATCCTCGACGCCACCCGCGAGGCCGGCGCAGTCATCCGCAACCCATGCCGCGTCGAACAGGTCGCGCGCGCGGACACCGGCTTCCTGGTCCACGCCGTCGAGAACCACAAGCCCGCCGAGTTCCTCGCCAAGCGCCTCATCCTCGCCACCGGCGGCAAGGCCCTCCCCAAGTCCGGCTCCGACGGCCAGGGCTACGACTTTGCCCGCGCCCTCGACCACTCCGTGAGCCGCACCTTCCCCGCCCTCGTCCCGCTCATCCTCGAGAAGGACCACCCCCTCCGCGCCCTCTCCGGCCTCTCCTTCGAAGCCGCCCTCGAGGTCCGCGCCGCCTCCTCCAAACGCCTCGCCCCAACCCGCGGCTCGGTCCTCTGCACCCACTTCGGCCTCTCCGGCCCCGCCATCCTCGATATCAGCCGCCACCTGACCGCCGCCCGCCATCAAGACCCCGGCGCACACCTCGTCCTCTCCTCTCTCCCCGATCTCACCCGCGACCAGCTCGACCACACCCTCCGCAACCTCGGCCCAACCCCCATCGCCCGCGTCCTCAAGGAGGACCTCCTGCCCGAGCGCCTCGCCAGCACGCTGCTCGACCTCGCCCACATCCCCCATCACACAACCGGCGCAACGCTCACCAAGGACCAACGCCGCGCCCTCCTGAACACCCTGCTCGAACTCACCGTCCCTGTCACCAGCGACCGCGGCTACACCCACGCCGAGGTCACCGCCGGCGGCGTCCCGCTCAAGGAACTCACCCTCCGCACCATGGAGTCCCGATGCACCCCCGCCCTCCACCTCTGCGGCGAGATCTGCGACGCCGACGGACGCATCGGCGGCTTCAACTTCCAATGGGCCTGGGCCTCCGGCTACATCGCCGGCACCGCCGCCGCCGAGGCGATCGCCGAGCACGCCATCGCCTCACCCCGCGGGCCGAATACAGCCAATCCCGCCCGATCGACGAAGAACCCGCCATGAAGATCTACTCCCACTGGGCCCAGAAAAACGCCACCCTCCGCCACCCCGACGGCAAGGCCTACGACCTCACCATCCGCCGCGGCTCCGACGCATCCGAGGCCCAGGCCGCCGCCCGCGTCGATGAGGCCATCACCGAGCTGCGCAATCGCGTCGAGTTCCAGCGCGAACACCTCGAGTGGTACGCCTACGCCCAGCGATCCAAGCCCGAACCCATCATCAACGAGATCCCCGCCCCCGACGGCTCCCGAGCCGCGGCGGTCACCCTCAACGCCCTCGGCTGCCAGATCCTCAACACCCAGTCCCTCGCCTTCGTCGACGTCGACCTCCCCGAACCCAAACCCGGCTTCCGCCTCTTCGCCAGGAAGAAGCAATCCGACCCCACCGAGCAGCCCCGCAAGCTGCTCCGCAACTGGATCGCCGCCGACTCCCGGCGCGCCGCCCGCGTCTACCGCACCGCCGCCGGCCTGCGCTACGCCATCACCAACCCCCCGCTCGACCCCACCGCCGACACCACCCACGACCTCTCCCAATCCCTCCAGGCCGACACGCTCTACACCAACCTCTGCAAGCACCAGCAGTGCTTCCGCGCCCGCCTCACCCCCAAGCCCTGGCGCACCGACCTCGGCAACCCACCGCGAAAGCTCTCCCGCAACAACCTCACCGACCCCGACCTCGACGCCTGGCTCAGTTCCTACTCCGACACCTCCGATCGCTACGCCACCTGCCACATCATCGAGGACCACAACAGCGCGACTCCCGCCGACGCCACCGCCGCCCACATCCTCGACCTCCACGACGCCCTCACCGCCGCCACCACCACCAAACCCCTCGCCTGACCCGACTTCAATCCAAAATCTCAAATCTCAAATCTCAAGCCCCCCTCCCCCCCATCGCGACGGCACCCCAACCCCGACGGAATCCCGCGGGCCGGCACCACCCCTGCCGCCGATCACCCCATCCCGCGGGGCGGCGGCATCCCTGCCGCCGATCGGCGCAGCCGATACGAACCACCCCGTCACACCAATCCCCGCCCACAAGCCTCAAGCCCTATCTGCCTCTAAGCACCGGCTCCCAGCCGGTTTCAAGGGTGGTGCCGGCTTCCAACCGGTCCTGGGGTAGCACCGGCTTCCAGCCGGTCGAAACCCATCGCCTCCCACCCTTCCCCCAGCCTCCACTCCCTTCTCAAATCCCACCTCCCTCTCAAATCCCAAATCTGAAATCTCCAATCCCCGCCTCCCGTATCATCGCTCCCACAAGGAGCCCCCCATGCGCCTCATCCCCACACTCTTCTCGCTCCTCCTCTTTGCCTGCGCCTCCACGAGCGCCGGCACAAGCCCCAACGTCGCCGATGCCCAACCCGAACCCAACACCACCATCCTCCACTGCGGCACCCTCCTCGCCATCCCAGGCCAGCCCCCCCAAACCGAAATGTCCGTCATCATCCAGGGCGATCGCATCACCGACGTCGTCAACGGCTACATCACCCCCGACTCCCCCCACTCCCCCCACTCCCCCGACACCACCGTCATCGACCTCACCGACCACTTCGTCCTCCCCGGCCTCATCGACTGCCACGTCCACATCACCTTCCAGCTCCCCTCCCAGCAGGACCGCCTCCGCAAGCAACTCACCGAAGAGCCCACCCACTCCGCCATCGACGGCACCGTCAACGCCCGCAAGACCCTCGCCGCCGGCTTCACCACCATCCGCAACGTCGGCAGCCTCGGCAGTGACATCTACGCCCTCCGCGACCGCATCAACGACGGCGTCATCCCCGGCCCGCGCATCCTCGCCGCCGGGCGCTCCATCGCCGTCACCGGCGGCCACGCCGACCGCACCAACGGCATCTCCCCCATCCTCCGACCCGAGATGACTCCATTCGAAGCCATCGCCGACGGCCCCTACGAGATGCGCAAGGCCACCCGCGAGCGCATCAAACGCGGCAGCGACCTCATCAAAATCACCGCCACCGGCGGCGTGCTCTCCAACACCGCCGCCGGCGTCAACCAGCAGATGTTCGAGGACGAGATCCGCGCCGTCGTCGAGACCGCCCACTCCATGGGCCGCAAGGTCGCCGCCCACGCCCACGGAACTGATGGAATAAATGCGGCGTTGCGCGCCGGCGTCGATTCCATCGAACACGGCACATACCTCGACGACGAATCCATCTCCCTCTTCAAACAGACCGGCGCATACCTCGTCCCCACCATCCACGCCGGCAAGTTCGTCGCCGAGAAATCAGAAGAACCCGACTTCTTCAACCCCGCCATCAAAGAAAAAGCCGCCGCCGTCGGCCCCCAAATCCAAAGCTCCTTCGCCAAGGCCCACAAAGCCGGCGTCAACATCGCCTTCGGCACCGACGTCGGCGTCGGCGCCCACGGCACCAACGCCCAGGAGTTCCTCTACATGGCTGAAGCCGGCATGAGCCCCCAGGACTGCATCCAGTCCGCCACCATCCACGCCGCAGCCCTCTGCGGCCTCAGCGATGAGATCGGCACCATCGAAAAGGGCAAGTCCGCCGACATCATCGCGGTGGTGGGGGATCCGCTGGAGGACGTTGCGGCACTGATGGACGTCGGCTTCGTCATGGCCCGTGGCGGCGTGTTCGCGAACTGAAGCGAGTATGGGCCGCATGACAGAGCCGCGGGCGTGTGCACGCGGACCGGCGGTGCCCGCGGCGCGTGGTCGTATCGGTTGTCTGCTGTTGTGCTGCGTTGCGCACCGGAGCCGCGAGCGCAAGCTCGCGAAGGGGCGTGCAAAGTCGCTTGACGCTTGGGCTCGGTGCTCTGCGCACGAGGTATGTGGTTTGTGCTCTTGGGCTCTGGGTTCTCGCGATCTGTGCTCGTGCGATCGCGGGCTATCGAGGGGTTGGTAGGAGGGGTAGGGGCCGCCGTCCGCCCCCACCCGCCCCGTGGAGATTGGGGAAGAATGGGAGGGTCGGTAGCCCGGGCGGGCGTCGGCCCGGGGGAGGAGGCAGAGCGCCGAGCGCTGAGCTCGGAGCGCAAATCGGAGGTGGGCGCGTGGGAGGATGGTTTGGGTGCGATGGCGGGGCCGATGCGCCAGGCCGGTGGCGGCCGGTTGGTAGGCGAGGGCGGAGGGGTGTGGGGGGTGTCGCTGGGTTTGGTGGGTGGGTTGCGGGGCGGTTCGCTCGGTGAGTCATTGGAGGGCGGGCGGCGGTGGGCGAGGCGGATGAGCAGGGACGCGGCTTTGCGGGCGGTCTCGTCGATGCGGTGGGCGATGATGGGGTGGAGGTCGTCTTCGGGATCGCGGGCGGCGAGGTTGACCAGGCGGGAGATCGCCGCGGGGCGGGATTGGGCGGCGATGGCGTCCGCGCGGATGTCAGCGAGGCGTTTGATGACGGCGATGTCGTGCTGTGTGCGCTCGGATTCGGCCCAGGCGAGGAGCTGGTCGAGGGTGAGGTTGTGCTTGGCGGCGAGGGTGAGGAGGCCGAGGTTTTGGGAGAGGAAGTCGGTGAGAAGGGTGGGGTGGGATTCGGGGGAGACGGTTGTGGGGTCGTAGGGGGAGTGAGTGGAAGCCTCGGCTGCGGCGTCTGGGGGCAGGTCTGGGCTCGGCGGAGCGGGCATGAGGGTAGTGTAGCGGGTTCTGGATCGTAACACAAGGGTTTTGTTTGGTATTTTCACGTCGTAGAGCTGCCTCTCGAATGGAGAATATTCCTCGGGGGGACATTGACATTCTCCGCCCCCTGGGTAAGGTGGATAACACCTAGCCGGCACGGTTGAGCACGACGTGTCGGGGCCATTGCGGCTATATGCGTGCGGATTCGGTGCAAACCCGGAGCGACCGTTCATGAAACGGGTGGATTCACGCCGCTTTTTCACGGCACGTCAAGCCAGACAGTTGCTCATCGCAGCCGACTGCAAATGCCAGCGCTGCGGATGTGATATTTCTGAGCAACCGTTCCACGCTCACCATGTGCGCTCACATGCTAGCGGCGGCCCCACGGCACTTTATAACGGCGCGGTCGTTTGCATCCCTTGTCACAAGGAGATGTCGCGTTGACATTCCAGCCCAGAAAGTGGCAGCAAGACTGCCTTGTGCGATTTGAGCAAAAGCTTGCCCAAGGCAAGACTACCTTTGTGTTTGAAGCCTGCATGGGAGCAGGCAAGAGCACGATGGCTGCGATGATCGCCCAGTCAGTGCTCAACAAGCATGAGAATAAGCATAAGAATGAGCATGAGATAGATCATGTGATTGTATTGGTTCCCTGGCGTTCCATTCAGGGCGACACCGACAAAGGAATGCTAGGTACATTTGCTGAAGTGGGGCTTGATCCACGTGATCGCTTCTTCACATACAGCCGGCGACAGCCCCGTCAGCCACGGCCGAGGATGGACGCCACCATCACTCTGTATCAGGAGATGTGTTGCCAGGAAGCGGTCGACACGCTTGTTATGTGGAAGCGAGATGGCTTCCGCTTCGCGCTCATTTGCGATGAGATTCATCATACCAACGAGATCAACTCGACTTGGGGTACATATGTCGAGCAGATTCGAACGCTTGCTACATACTCCGTGTTCATGTCCGGCACATATTTTCGCAGCGATCGAAAGCCCATCAGTTGTGTTCCGCTGGACCAAAACGATGAACCGGTCAAGGACTACCGGTTCTCATACGCCAGCGGAGTCAAAGAAAACGTTGTTCGCGCGGTAACAACGCGCGAGATCGACGCCAACGTGTTGCTTTACGACAAAAGCAATGATCGCAAATATGAACTGCTGCTGTCGGAAACAACGAGCAAGGAGCTATCTGAAGCAAAGAAGCAAGTCCTTGATCCTCATGGCGAGTGCATGCGGCACATGATAGAGAATGTGCACGCAGCGCTAATGCAAACGCGAACTAAATTCCCAGATGCGGCTTGCCTGTTCGTGTGTCGTCCTGGAGGCGGAGACGACTTTACTCGCGAAGGCGGCGGCGAATCGATTGAAGATCGAAATGTCCACAAGATTGCGCGCCAGATTGAATCCCTAACGGGCGCATCTCCAACGGTAGTCACACATCGCGACAAGGACGCTGTCGGAAAAATAGCACGATTTCGGCGAGGCACGGACCCCTATCTAGTCGCAATCAACATGGTTTCAGAGGGCTGCGATATTCCGCGCCTCCGCGCCGTTGCGTTTTGTAGATATACAAGGTCAGAGATGCTGTTCCGGCAGATTGTTGGGCGCGCACTTCGACTTCATGATCCCGAAGACGGTACGGCGGCGCAAATCTATCTGCCTGCATTTCCAAAGCTAATCGAGTTCGCGGAGCGGCTATACAACGAAGCGCAGGAGGGAATTAAAGACCGTCGTTGCAGCCAATGCGGAGGCTGGCCGTGCGAATGTCCGTGCGGCGAGTGCGGAGAGCATCCATGCGTGTGTGAACAAGTGCTTTTTCCGACAAAGGACATAAAGCTACTCGGGATGGACGCAACTCCAGTCTTAGACGGTGGCCACGTCGGAAACGATAAGGTGACTGAGCACTATGTGCGTTACGCAGTCACAATCACCCAGCAGAGCGATGCGCATCGTCATTTTAATCACACGCAACTCGGGCATGCACTGCAGCAGTTTGTGCAGCTGCAGCAAAATGGCCAAAGCGAAACGACTACTACGGCCCCTCAAGTAAATCCAGCCGTTCAGCGAGACACGATGCGCCGACGGATCAATCGGCACGTTCGACAACTTGCATATCATCACTACAACAAGGACTACGCCAAGGCGTATCACACGGAGATCGAGATTCCGTTTCGCACGAAGTTTACTGTCATTACGAGCACTTGGACTGTTGATCAGCTCCGCGAGGTTGCCGATCGTCTTGAGCGAAGGGTAATGGAGGTGTTCCGGGGTGGCTAAGAAAGCGAGCAAGCTGAATCAGGCAAATTATGACGCAATCCGTGATCATTTATTTGATCGGATTCACAAAACCGGCGAAGAAGTGAAGAACGATTTTGCAAATATACTTCGGACCGCCATAGAGACGAAGGCTTGGGAGCACTTCACTGACGCAAAGGGCGCGCCGTTCAAGAATCTGGTCGAATGGTTACATTATACATACCCTAATGGGACTAGCATGGGCGGAGGCAAGCATGCGATTAACTATGAAGAGGCCGTCAAGCTTACTGAAGTAGCATCTGATGTGCACAGTGCGTTGCGACGGGATATGCCTAAAGTGAAGGCGGCCCTTGCGCGCAAGAGAGAGGGTGATGAAGTATCGCGAAAAAGGGTCCCGAGAGGACGACCTACGCTTTTGGCGCGCCTTGAGGAAGAGAAGCCGGAGTTTCATCGCGCGTACATGCGAGGGCAGTACGCGAGCGTTACTGAAGCAGCAAAGGCGGCGGGGCTCGTAAAGGCAAGGCGAAACGAAAATCTAATGCGCGCAAAGTCAGCATTCCGACACATGAATTCGAAAGAGCGGGCCGAGTTTGTTGATTGGATGAAGGGACAATAGAACAGCAAGACTCAGCGTGTTATGTGTGGGAGGAGATTGCGTGTAGCCGCAACAACACTCACCGCCGCCGCCGACACACAACGACTGCACCAACACCCATCAACACACAACTCCCCGGGGCCGGGGTGATGAACAGCGTCAGGTGCGAGTCGCCTCCCGCCCCGTCGGCGAACGCCGCGCCCGTCATGCCGAAGCTCTCACCCGCGAGCACCGCCGCCAAGCCTCCGACGGATTTCAGACTTCGAGACTCTGGCCGACCACTCGCGAGCTCGCGCTCGTCGGCTCCGTTTTGTGCATCGACAGTTCAGCACCGACCTTGCAAAGCCAAGGTCGGTGGCACGGGACGGTCAGACGCCGAGGGCTTCGCCCATGACTTTGCCCATCTCCGCCGGGCTCATCGCCACCCGCGCCCCCGCCCCTTGCAACGCCTCGATCTTCGTCTCCGCCGTCCCCACGGCCTTGCCCCCCGCCCCCGACTCGATGATCGCCCCGGCGTGCCCCATCCGCTTGCCCGCCGGCGCAGTCCGACCCGCGATGAACGCCGCGACGGGCTTGGTGACATGCTCGGCGATGTACGCCGCGGCGTCCTCCTCGTCGCTCCCCCCGATCTCCCCGATCATCAGAATCCCGTCGGTCTCCGGGTCCTCCTGGAACATCCGCAGACAGTCGACGTGGTTGATCCCCCGCACCGGATCCCCCCCGATGCCAATGCAGGTCGATTGGGCCAAGCCAAGGTTGGAGGTCTGCCACACCGCCTCATACGTCAGCGTCCCCGAGCGCGACACGATCCCCACGCTCTTGCCCGTCGTGCACGCCTCGTCATCCCGGTGCGTGTGGATGTACCCCGGCATGATCCCAATCTTGCACCCGCCCCCGCCCTTGGCCCGGCTCGTGTACGGATCCTCTGCCGAAGTCTCGCCGCCGGTCTTCCGCCCCGGCGTGATCACGCCCGGACAGTTCGGCCCGATCAGGGTGATCAGCGAGCGGGCCGGGTCGGCGTCGGCGCCCCGCGCCGCCAGATTCCGCTCATCCAGCACCCGCCGCACACGGATCATGTCCTGCACCGGCACGCCCTCGGTGATGCAGCAGATCAGCCCGATCCCCGCATCCGCGGCCTCCAGAATCGCGTCGGCGCTGAACGCCGGGGGCACGAAGATCATCGTCGCCTCGGCCCCCGTCGCCTCCACCGCCTGGCGGACCGTGTCGAAGATCGGCAGATCGTTGTCGTCTCTCTGCCCCCCCTTGCCGGGGGTCACCCCGCCGACGAGCTGGGTGCCGTAGTGCAGGCAGCCCTTGGTGTGCAGCGCCCCGAACGAGCCGGTGATGCCCTGGCAGATGACCTTGGTGTCGGCGTTGACGAGGACGCTCATGGCGGGGTGCTCTCCATTGTTCATCGGGCGGGCGATGCGGCGGGCGTGGCGCTCGCGACGGTCTCGGCCGGTGAGGATAGGGGACCACACGGGGGATCATCGCGATCGCCGGGCTCGCGCGGCCGCGCTCGTATACTGCCCGCGAAGGAGTTCTCATGCGGGCGATCGTGACCGGGCAGGTGGGGATGGACAAGAAGCCGTACCTCGAGCAGGTGCGCGACCTCGCCGGCTCCCAGGGCGAGCCGTTGGAGGTCTACCACGTCGGCGACATGATGTACGCCGAGGGGCCGGACGTCCACCCGGGCAAGATCCTCGACCTGCCCCTCAGCCGCCTCAACAGCCTCCGCCGGGCCGCCTTCAAGGACATCATCAGCCAGAGCGCGGGGGAAGCAAACGCGATCATCAACACGCACGCGACATTCCGCTGGCGCCACGGCCTGTTCCCGGCGTTCGATTACGACCAGGTCGAGAAGTTCCGCCCCGACATCTTCGTCTGCCTGGTGGACAACGTCGAGGTCGTGCACGAGCGGCTGCACGCCGAGCACGACATCGACGCCACGCTCAAGGACTGCATGGTCTGGCGCGAGGAAGAGATCCTCGCCACCGAGCTCATGAGCAAGGCGATCCCCGGCAGCCGGTTCTTCATCGTCAGCCGGGGGCGGCACCAGAGCACGGCGCGGACCCTGTTCCGGCTGATCTGCCGGTCGGACATGCGCCGGGTGTATCCGAGCTTTCCGATGAGCCATGTGGTGGATATGCCGGAGGTGCTTGGCGAGATCAATCAGTTCCGGGACGAGCTGGCGGCGCACTTCATCACCTTCGATCCGGGCGACGTGGACGAGAAGCTGCTCCTGGAGCGTGCGATCGAGGCGATGCGCGATGGGCACGAGTTCTTCGAGCACACGCCGCACGCCTTCGGCGGGAACCAGGCCATGGCGCCGATCCGTGTGCGGACGCGCGAGGTGCTGGATATCGCCGGGGACGTCGACGGGCAGATCTACATGCGGGATTTCAAGCTGATCGATCAGTCGGACATGATCGTGAGTTACATCCCCGAACTGCCTGGCGGGATTCCGGGGTTGAGCAGCGGCGTCGAGCGGGAACTGCACCACGCCTTCGAGCACACCAAGGAGGTGTATGTGGTGTGGAAGCCGGGCAAGAGCCCGTCGCCGTTCATTACCGAGACGGCGACGAAGATCTTTGCGAGCGTGGATGAGGCGCTGGGGCACTTTGAGAGTGCGGGGATGTTCGGGCAGAAGAATCTGTTTGGGCAATAGGCGATAGGCAGTAGGCATTGGGCTGAGGGCGGGGGATGGGTGTTGGAGATCGGAGGTCTGGATGGGGGCGAGCGCGTCGATCCCGTCTGCGGAGACCGTCGGGCGGATTCGCTATCTGGCGCAGTTTGTGATCCGCGCTGGGGCCGTGGCGATCGTGCTCTTCGGGCTGGCTGTTGCGGCGGGGCCGGCGATCGGCACAGCGATGTATCTCATCGATGGCGACCCCTTGCGGAATAGTCCGTTTCGTGATTTCGAGACCTTTGAGATTCTGGACATTCCGCTTTGGACGATGCGGGCCGCGGCGGTGATTGAGAGCAGTTCGCTTCTGGCGGCGGTCCAACTGCTCTTTGGTCGAGCGATTATCGCGTGGACGTTTGCGGCGGTGCTCCTGATGTTCGGCGGGCGAATCGTGCGATTCGTTGCGCCGACGCCGGTGCTGGGGTGTCCCATTTGCGGGTACGCGTGCGATCTGAGGCGGGTCGGTTCGTGTCCGGAGTGTGGGGTGGCGTTTGGCGGCGGCGAGGGCGATCGGGCGGAGGCCGAGCAATCGGCATCGGCGGAAGGGTCGGCGTGAGCGAGGCGGGACGAGCGGGCGTGCGGGTGCCGTCGGTGGGCGATCTTGTCCGCCGACGGGCGACGGTGACGGCGATCGGGCGCGGCGTCGGCGTCGGGCTGTGGCTGATCGCGATCTGGCGGGTGATCGATCAGTTCGCGCGCGAGTTCGCGCGTGAGTTTCTGACCGGCAGGTTTGTCTCGGGTCGTGACATGGCGGAGTCTCTGGTGGTCTCGGCGGCGCTGCTCGGGTTCGGGCTTGGCGTGTTTCTTCTGGCCGGGCCGATGGCGCGACTGATCGTGCGGGCGGGGCGGCCCGGATGCCCGGCGTGCGGGTACGACGTCGATGCGCGGGCCGAGCGTTGCCCCGAGTGCGGGCTGGCGGTCGAGCAGATGCGCCCGGCGGTGATCGGCGCGGGGGATCGCTGGGACGAGGGCGTGCGTCGGCATCGGGTGATGGTGATGGCGGGATGGGTGCGGGTTCTCAGTGGGCTCGTGGCGCTGCTGTCGGGTGGGGAGGCCATTCAGGCGGGGCTGATGATGTCGCAGTTCGGCGCGTTCGGCGGGGCAGTGGGCGATGTCATTTGGCTCATCGCGCCGGTCATCACGCTGGTGAGTTCGCTCGTGGTGTTCCGGTTTGCGATTGGTGTGGCGGGGTTTGTGGTGCCGCGGGCGACGGGCGGTGGGAGCGATGAAGTCGTGTCGTGATCGGTCCCGGGTTGAGCGGAGACGTCGCCGAGGTCTGATTCGTCGGGCGAGGATGTGCGCCGATCGCGCAGGCTATGCCCGGTTGTGGCGATTTCAGAGCAGATGAGAGTAATCGTGCGAGTCGGGCGTCTAGTGGAGAATGGTGCATCGGCGCGTCGCAAGCGGCGAGCGCGGCGCTTGGCGACGCCAAGGTTTCCATCGGGATTGGAGGATCTGCGCCGGGCATCGGCGTTTGCGTGATCTTGCGATGTTCGGCGGGGTATTCTGCGTCGAGCGACTCTCGGATCTGGTCCTCGTGGCTGGGAGAAGGAGGCTCGACATGCATCGGCACGTTGCGTTCTGGATCGGCTTAGGCGGGTTGGCGGGAGTCTGCGCGGCGGACATCACCCCGCGGAGCATCCAGCGGCAGATCCGCGGCACAACCCAGGCACGGTTCGAGAACGAGGTCGTCAACGACAGCGTCAAGACCGTCACCAGCGATGAGTTCGGCGTCTTCGTCGAGGATGGCAGCGCCCGATCAGAGACCGCCGACGACACCGCGTCGGCCCAGATCATGCTCGCCCAGGATACCGAGGCGTCGCCCGAAGCGATTCGCGGGCAGGTGCGCACCGCGATCCAGGCAGAGGCGGTCGATGGCGGAGAAGGAAACGCCGACGGCTGGAGCTTCGTGCGCTACAGCTTCGAGATCGATCGCAGTGCCCAGTTCTTCCTGCGCGGCAGCTTCATCGAGGAGGTCCAGACCGGCTCGACGCCCAACCGCTCCAGCGTCCGCCTGCTCTCGTTCGTCGACGGCGTGGACAGCATCTTCTTCAATGATCCCGACCAGCAGGACTTCTCGTTCAATGGCGAGCTGCTCGCCGGGCGCTACGACCTGCTCATCGAGACCCGCCTCTCGGCCCAGGCCAACAACGCCAACGGCCTGCTCGCACGCAACGACATGACGATCAACTTCACCTTCGGGTTGGTCGAGTGCGCCGCGGATCTCGACGGCGACGGGGACGCGGACGCCGACGATTTCTTCGCCTATCTCGACCTGTTCGCCGGCGGCGATGATCGGGCGGACGTCGACGGCGACGGCGATCTGGACGCGGACGATTTCTTCGCGTATCTGGACCTGTTCACCGTTGGGTGTCCGTAAGAGGGAGGGCGTTTACCCTTTTCAGTGCTGGGTTGATCCAGGCCAAGTCTCTACTTGGATGCTCGTTTCAGTCGCTTGTACTTCCTCTCAAAATTATCCGAATCATCCTCGATCTGTCTCGCGTCGTATTCCAGACGCAGCAGTTGGCGCAGGATGTCATCAATGTCCACTCGTCCAGAATGTTGTTGTTCTTCGATCGAACGACGTAGCCGGTTGATTTTATGCTCAAGCGTCATACTCATACTCCAAATCGGTTGGCTGGAACTTCTTCAAAGTCGCGTCACATCTTTTGCACATGCTGCTCATCCAGGATCTCCTGCACGGTAATCAGCTTGATCAAGCGACCGCTACGCTTGTGGAACGCCGCGCACTCGCCCTCGGCGTCTGACGAAAAGCCGAACGCGACGAAGAAGCCGCGCTGGCGGTTTTCGCGTTCCATGACCGCCTCGAAGGCGTCGATGTCGGGGCGTCCGACCTTGTCCTGCTGCTTGACCTGCACGGGGAACCAGTCGCCGGCGAACATGCTGTGCTGGTCGGCGGGCTTGGTGCCGACGGGGAAGATGCGTCCGTCGATGCCCATGTCGCCGACCTGCACGGCGTTGGGGATGCCGCCGAGGGCGATGACGGCCCAGTTCTCGAACTCGAAGTGCGGGATCTTGCGGAGCTTATCGATAGTCCAGGGCAAGTCGCGGACGATGAAGGAACTGGTGTCGTGCTTGCGGTGCCCGGCCTCGCTCTCGCGCATGTTGCAAGCGTCCTTGAGGCGCTTGGCCATGACGCGGCAGGCGGTGGGCGAGATGTCGATGCCGATCCACTGTCGGGAGAGGTTCTGTGCGGCGACGAGGGCGGTGCCGCAGCCGCAGAAGGCGTCGAGGATGATGTCGTTGGGGTTGGATGAGGCGTTGATGATGCGTTCGAGAAGGGCGAGGGGCTTCTGGGTGGGGTAGCCGAGTCGCTCATCGCTTCCCCCGGCCAGCGGCGTAATGTCGCCCCACCAGGATTGAAGGGAGACCCCAGGAAGCTCGTCGAGGAACACAATACGGCAACGCTTTCTCGGCTTGCCATCCCTGCGAAGCAACACCCGACCGTGACTGTTTGGGACATTGGTCTGTGGGGCGTTCCACAACTCCATCATGCCGTCATGGTTGGTCCGCCAGCGGGCAGTGGTCCCCATGAAATCGAAGCTCGCCATGCTTCCCCGGGGGTCGAGCATGTTCTCCCCCTTGAAAAACCGACCGTTGGGTAGCTCAGTCCACTCCGAGTCGATGTACTCGCGCGTGTAGGGCGTGTACTGTGGGTTCCATGTGTACCCCTTCTTCGATCCGGTGTAGAAGAAAACGGTATCGTGGATGTTCCCGTACTTCCGGGGATCGTTGTGTGCACTAGGCTCTGTCTGACGGCCCATTTGTTCGGCGCTCGTTCGGTTGCGCTTTGTTGGATGATATGTGAGACTGCTCGTCGGCAAGGAGGCCGGCGATGTCAACGAAGACGCGAACGGGTCGAGGCGTGGACGGTCGCCCC
>JAJDDM010000195.1 GCA_029260315.1 Phycisphaerales bacterium
CCCACTGACTTGGCATGGTTGCTCGAATTATCCACCAAGACCGCATTTGCAAACGGCTTTACCCCGAGAAGCGCAATCATCGACCACATCCGACGAGACGACTACACAGTGCTGGAGCTCCGAGGCCAACGGGCAGCTTTCATGTTCACGTGCGGAGGAAAGCAGACGCCCTACCGCATTGTGCAATCTGCGGTATCGCTCGAACTCTGGCGATCGGGATACGGCGAGGCGATATTCGGAGCAATCGCGCTCCGAGCAATCCAACGCACCAACTCCGCGGTCACATGCTCAGTGCGCACCGGCCTTGAATCAAACCAATTCTGGCGTGCACTCGGAGCGCAGCACGTGGATACAACACCCGGCGGGAAGGCACGCAAGAAGCCACTCCTGCACTACCTCTGGCGCACGACCGATCTACACCAGCGCGCCATCGACGCAGCGATGGACTCTCGGCACCTCATCCCCGAACGGAACACGGCGCAACGGTTCATCGAGACGCACGGCTTCCTACCGATGCCCACCGGCGCACCACGAACCCCCACCACCGAATCACGCAAAGCCACCGGACCAGGCCTGCCTCAACCACATCGCTCAAGACGTCGATCCCATCGCACGTCGATCGATCAAACCACGCACGCCCAACGGATCCCACCGATCCCCGAATGACACCGGACCACCCTTCCCTCGACGCAACCTCGGAATGCACCCGTCATTCGTTCCGAACGGTTTGCGCTGCACGCCTCAGGGTACGCCTCAGAAGCGGCATCCGTGCCGCGGGGGTCTCTCTCGCGCCCGGTTTCGGCCCCCCGCCCCCGACCACCAGGAGGAAGCCCCGCGGCCTTGGCCCACCCGTCCGCCCCCCACGCCCGGGCCTCCGTGCCCGGCCCCGGCTGCGCCGGCCCTTCGGGGTGGGGGGCTCCCCTCCTGTGGGCGCCGCTCCCCTGCGAATTCGCTAACCGTCCCGCACGCCACGGAGCGGGGCCTGCGGCCCCGCCAGCAAACCCGACGGAACCCCGGCTTGTCCCGCACGGTGGGCTTCGCGAACGGCCCGCCCACTGGCCCCGTTCGGGGCTGCGGGGCGGGTCCGTTCGCTCAGTTAGGCGGGTTAATGGCGGCGAGTACACCGCGGTCGGCCTTGTGGCGGCCTCCAAGGTCGGCGTGCCGCCAGGACACCAATCGCTCTTGCCGCAGTAGCGGCAACGCGGCTGATGGCCCGGCTCGGCTGGCCGGCATCCTTGCCGACCAGCCTCACCCCCCGGCGGGCTGCAGCAAGGAGCCGGGCTTCGCAGTAGCGAAGCACTTTTCTCTATTCTGGTGCGCTCGGGGGGTGGCCGGGCCGAAGGGTGCCGCTTACGCGGCAGGGCCCGCCCTGCTGGGGGCGGGGGGAGGCCGCCTAGGGCGGCCAAAGGGTGCCCCTGCGGGGCAGGTAGACGGCCTGCAGCGGCCGAAGTGCCGCCCCTTAACGGGGCGGGGGAGGCCGCCTAGGGCGGCCAAGAGCGGCTGCGCCGCCCACACAGACGTGCCGTGGGCGATGGTCCGCCCCGCCCCCGCTGACACCCCGACCGGCTCCCCGCGTGCCCCACAGCCCCCCCAGACCGGCCCCAGACCCCCAAGTTTTTGGGCACCCCCTAAAGGGAGGTTGGCGGCGGGGGGGGGAAAGACTTGGGCACGCCCACGGCGGGCGGAGCTCGCCGGGGCATCCGCCCAGTAGGGCGGTTGCCGGCGTACTCGCTAGGCACGTCGCTGATTCGGTGCACCGTCAGTGCCACCCCCGGTGCTGTGGCTGGCGCCACCGCACCGGCGGTGGCACAGCCGGTGCGGTTTCCGCTCCGCTCGGGGGGATAGGGGCGCCGCAGTAGCGGCCTCTATTCGGGGTGGGCGGAAAGCCCGCCCCCCCCCGGCCCCCCGCTTTTGGCGGGGCCGGGGGGGGGCGGGCGATTGCCCTGGGAGAAGAAAGAAGGGCGGCCGATGCCACCCAGAAGTAGGTTCACACAGGAGACACGGATATGACAACGGAAGCACTGAACGTACTACGATCAAAGCTCGATACGATCGAGGTCCTAGCCGACGCCGCGGCACACCGGCACAGACTGCTACGCACGCACGTGCGCGACGTCAAAATGCTCCTCGACGAACTCGAGGTCGAAGCCGCCGGCGGCCACCAGGTCGGGCACGCCGACACCCTCGAACGCACGACCGAGGACCTCATCGAGGCGGGCGACCTACATCCCGACGCATAGCACGACCAGCGGCCGGTGTCGCTCCGCGACACCGGCCTACCTTTCTACAATCACACCAGCCGCTTCATCGTACTCTTCGCCGCACAGCACCAGGAGGCCCGCGCCATCCCGAGCAGCTGCGCACATCTCAGATCTCGCGGTCTCACAAAGCACGCCCCCCGCAATCCCCGCAAGACGCGGATAGCACCACGGAAGAAGCTCCCGATACGCGACGGCCTGCCCAATCGACTTGTGCGTGAGATGTGGCTTGACCTCGAGCGCGAACCACTGACCGGCGCACTCACAAACGATGTCGCACCGTAGACAATAGATACCCTCAAGCGCGCCATCGGTGAGCATCCCGCGACGAGAAGTCGCAGCCGCCGGCACGCAACCGCAATACACCCCGGTGCAGAAGATGTTCGGGTCCAACCGACCATCGGCCAGCGCGTCCTCGATCACTACGCGATCGGCGCGTTCGACCCCGGTCCACGTGGTAGGCTTTTCAGGATCCGCACGGAATGAGAGGAGATGCCCCCGCCGTCGCTCAAGTGATCCCACCGGATCCGCCCCCCCCCGGGGTCGAAGGACCTCGAGATCCCCCGAAAGACGCACCGGCTGGCGCCGCCCCGTCCCCCGCTCGACGGTTCCTAGTCGAACCCTCGAACGGCACACCGATTGCACTCATCACCACCCGCGCCGTTCCAAGCGCGTTCGACGAGACGCCCCGCAGTAGAAGCCAGTACGGCCCACTCCCCGGCAGCATGCCGACAGGAAGGTCGAGCTCGGTCGTGCCACCGGCGACACCGTTCAGGATCACCGCGGCCTTGCCATTGTGCTGGACCTCCCCGACGTCGAGTATCGGGCGACCGTTCGCGTGCGCGCTGATCGATACATCGTCGGATCGCACCAAGACCGGCGACAGCGTGACCGCTGCCGTGCCGTCAGTGTTCAGCGCAAGACGTAAGGAGGGTACCCACAGACCACCGGGGAACGCGCCGAGTATCTGTTGATTCGCCGTGCTCCCGGCGAGGGAGAGAACGGAGTTACGCGCGACTGCTACCGCCACGATGCCCCCCCTCTACGCTTCGAGGAAACGGCCCGCGGGTACTTTCTCGATCGGCATGGCGAGGGTCGCCTCCGCGGCTCCCGCGTTGACCCGCACGTGAACCCGAGACGCGCCCTCGGTCTCCAGCGTGTACTCGTCGTCTTCGGTCGGGTCCAGGTTCATCAGGACGAAGTTGTCGTCGATACTCGCCCCGATCTGCGGCTCGAGTGTATCCTCCCGACCTGCGCCTGCGGCGTTGACCGAGTGAATGTGCCGAAAGTCCGGCGGATACGGCACGCCGGCCAGACCGAGCAACCCTCGTGTCGCCTGCCATTCGCTCGACATGAAGTATTCCTGCCGGTTCGCGACGAGCAGCTCGACATCATTGACCGTCGGCGCCGGTGCGGCTCCGGCGAAGCCGGTCGTACCGCGGACCAGGACGCCGCGTAGCGGATTGCCGATCGGAAGATCGATGTCGTTGTCGCCGGTCGCCGCGAAGGTTTGCGTCAGGGTCGTGAACTTCTGCACGACGTCGGGGGTCGCCCCGGGCAGCTCCACCGCTTCCACCGCAAAGCGGAGCGCGTCGAACCCCGTTGACGCTATGTCGAAGTTCACACGCAGCTGCAGCTCGCCCTTCTTGGTTGCGGGGAAGCACTCGGACTGCATGTACGGACGACGCCCAAACAAGATCGGAACGATGATCGCACGGCGCTCATTGTCGGTCTCGACAGCGTTGGACTGCCAGATACTCAGCCTGTCGAACAGCAACGCTTTCACCGCCAAGTTGGTAAGCGTCGCGTCGATCACGCTCGAGCCCTTGTGCGTGATGTCGATCCCGGTCACCCCACCGAGCAACGCCTCGAGCAGCCGATAGTTCCCGATCGTGCTCGACTCGTTCAGGGGCGACACAGTGATCAGCAGCGCAGACAACGGACCGACAGGAAGGTCGAAGATCTGCTCACCGTCAGCGCTGATCGCTCGTTCCGGCTCGATGATCGAATGAATGAAGGAAGGCATAGCTACTCCTCAGATCCTACACAGCAAACCGCCGCGCCCCAGCATTCGCCGCAGACTCGGCATCCGCAATCCGCACACAAAAATGCCGTGGACATCGCCGCATCGCACCCAAGGCAGCGTTCCAACATGCTCAGCGACTCAGTTTTGCATCCGCGCCCCCGGCGCGCAGGCAAACCGTCTAGAATGCTGCCCACCGTCTCGGCGGGTACGCCGTCTCGGCCCTGGCCTGACTCGGATTGTTGCGCGTGCGTGTCGACCATCACACCGGAGCGACGCGAACGTCGCCCTTGCTTTGGACCTCGACCTGCACGTCCCACGTGCCATGACAACCACCCACCGCAAGCAGCAGGCTAACCAATAGCACGACCCGCACGAAAAAGACAAACATCACACAAACTCCACACAGACTCCGAACAAACACGCGGAGAACCTATCCCCCGCGTTCCTTCGTCGCGACCATCGCGGCGACGACTGCCTTGACGCGTTCCAAGTTCCGCGGATCCCGCCTCGCGAACCGCGGGGGAAGCGTCAGTGCCTCAATGGCCCGATGGTACGGGGCGAAACCGCTTTCGTACCGAGGTGCCGCTAGCGCGACCCCAGGCCCGAACCGCTGCACACCCTTTCCGATCGCTCCCTCTTGCCATCGCCCGGTGCCCGCTGCGCGGACCCCTTTCGCGAACCGATCCGCCTGACTGGCCTTGCTCACGCCTTCTTTCCACGCGGCGTTGGCTCCTTCGGCGTTCTTCGCCCAGTCGCTTTTCGGTGCCTGCACGCCTTCGGCGTACTGGCCGGCTCGTTGGGGCGTGACTTCCGCCCACTTCTTCGACGTCGCTCCGAGGCTTTTGATAGCTGCCATTGCACAGACTCCTCACACGGTCCCTATGACTTAAAGAGATCGTAGAAGTAGTAGGGCCTGTTGCAAGTGTTAAATCCGCCGTAAACCCTTGCAACGTATAACCCCGCCTGTTATATTCCTGTGAAGCAACCTGTGATATCCTGCCCACTTTGCAACAGGGGGGGCGGCCCCCCCCTCCCGGAACGCACGGATATCACAATGGGTGTCAGGGATATCACAGCCAAATGACGGATCCTCTCACAGGCCCAGACAGGCCCATCGCCCCCGTCCCTCCACCGGGGACCGAGCATCCGTACCCCCCGCGAATGGTCGTGAAGCACGGCGGCTCACTCTCGATCTCACTCCCCCCCGGCTGGTGCAAGCGCGTCGACCTGCAACCCGGCGATTTTATTGTCTGCGCCGTCACCCCCCAGGAGAGCAACCTTGTCATCGCCAAATGGGGGCCCGGCCCCCATCGCACGCCACGGCGTAATGATCCCGACCGGATCGATTGACCCCCAACCGCACGACCTGCAGCGGTTCGACGACGAGGATCCCAGACTCGACGACCTCATCGCCACGCTCAAAGCGCACGGGCAGCTACAAGCCATAGTGGTCCGACAAGCCGGCGACCGCTTCGCGCTCATCATCGGCTCACGCCGATGGCGGGCCGCCCGTGCCCTCGGTTGGCCGGAGATACGGGCCGATGTGCTCCCCGAGGACACCACCGACACATCGGCGCTCACGCTCGTCGAGAACCTCGCCAGAAGGCAGCTTTCCCCCGTAGAAGAGGCGATCGGCGTGGCTCAAATGCTCAAAGAACACGACAACGACCCCACACCCGTCGCCCGCAAGCTCGGGCGATCCGTCCGATGGATCGAGCAGCGGGCCCAACTGGTGACCCTCCCTCCCCCCTTGCTCCACGCTCTCCACGCAGGGACAATCCGAATCGCCCACGCGGAGGCCCTTGCACGTATCACCGATCAGCAGGCCCTCGAAAGACTGCTGGCGACCGTGATCGAGCAAACCCCACCCGCCCACCTCGTGGCTCGCTGGGCGACCGACGCCATCGAATCCCCTACGGTGGGGGCGCTCACCCCCGACCCCGCCGACCCCGACGCCGGAGGCGGCCCTCAACCCGCCCCCGGCGCTCTTTGCGCCTGCTGCCAGCGGGTCGTGCCCATACGCACCTCGACCGCGATCTCTGTCTGTCTGGTGTGCGCCGAGGAGATTCGGACAGCAGCGACCCAGCCCCCCGTGCCACTTTCACCCGAGCCTGTCCGATTACCACCAAACTCGGACACCCCTTTCCAGACACCCCCACTATATTCGGACACAGCCGGTTGACAGAATTCGGACAGTGTGCTACATACGAAATCGGACAGCCCCGGGGCGGTGGGAACCGATTGTGGGTGCCGTGAACTCACCCGCAGGCCCGGACAACCCCGCCCCGGTGGCTTCCGTTTGGAGCCCCCGCATGCAGGACCCCCGACAAGCTCTGACACCCCCCGAAGTCGCCAAACTCTGGGTGGCAATCCAAGCCGACTCCACCCAGATCAAGCTCGAATTCCTCCCCCCGGACGCGAGACCACCCGGCGCTTCCCGGCTCACGGCGGCCTGTATCTGGACCGCACCTGCGGTGCTCGTCGACGCGGGCCTCCGGCCCTCCGAGCTCGCTTCCCTCCAGTGGGCCGATGTCCAAGGTCTCGACGGAAAGCAGGCCTGGCTCAACATTGCAGCAGTCAACAGCAAATCCCACCGGGCCCGACAAATCGCGTGCACTTCCCGGCTCACCGCTCGCCTCGCGGTCCACCGCGAACTTCAGCGCCGAGCAGCGGGCCCAGCACCCTCGACCGTGCTCCACGCTTACCCTGCCCAGGCAGCGGCGATAAGCACACGCACGCTCCAACGATGGATCAATTGGGTATCGCAGTCTGCAATCGCACGGATCGTTCGCCCCTATGATCTGCGGCACACGTACGCGACCCTGCTCCTCCGCGTCGCCGACATCGAGACCGTCAGGCAGGCGCTCGGGCACAGGCACATATCCACGACGCAGCACTACCTACACACGCAATCAGAATCCCACCGCTCCGCGGCGGGGGAATTCGAGACCGCAACCACAGGAGATTGACCAGTGGAAACAAACAACATACGCGCAATCCGTATCGACTTGTGGCTCCGCGCAAGCACCAAAGACTTCATGGTCACCGGCACCTTGTACCCCAGAAAAGGCGGAATGCACCAATTCGCCAAGCACGTCCTCCCGTCCAAAATCGCAATGATCCTCGACGAGCTCGAAATCCAACCCCCCCCGTTGCCACCCAAGCCCGGATCGAAGAAAGGAGCAGCCTGAAATGAAGCCCGACCAAGTTCACCAGCTGACTGTCACACTCCAACCCACCGACGCGCCCGGGCACTCGCTGCTCACAATATCCCTCGTCGACCTAAAAGGCCGCTGCACTGCCCGGAAAACCCTCATTGACCCCCCCAGCACCACCCAACTCATCCGCGATACCCTGAAGGTCATGTCCGGTATGCCCCCGGCCCCTCCTCCCCCTTTTCAGAACTGACCGAAAATGCAGTATCGGGCCCCACAATCGCCGGACTGGCGGAGGAGCGCTCACGCAACGAAACTGGTGCAATGGCCACCAGAACGAAGGACCCAGACTGGCAAACGCGACCGGCTCGCCCCACTGACTTGGCATGGTTGCTCGAATTATCCACCAAGACCGCATTTGCAAACGGCTTTACCCCGAGAAGCGCAATCATCGACCACATCCGACGAGACGACTACACAGTGCTGGAGCTCCGAGGCCAACGGGCAGCTTTC
>JAJDDM010000003.1 GCA_029260315.1 Phycisphaerales bacterium
CACTACAATGAGGAACGTCCTCACAGCGCCCTGGGGAACCTGGCTCCCGGGGAGTTCGCTGCGATCCACGCCAGGATGGACCAGGCCGGATGAAGTGCGCCGGCTCACGCACCGAGTGGCTCAGGATCGGGTACAAGCGCACCGGATGCACAAGAGTTCCCAAAGTCGGTGTATCCGATTCGAGCCGCCGCTCCTCCCGGGCCAGAACGTCGGTCAACCTCGCGTAGCGGATGCGGCCCCGTTTTTCAAATGGAAGCTCACCGGAACGCATCGCCGCAATGACGGTCTCCCGCCTCGTCCGATACATCTTCCGGATTTGCTCCATCGAGAGCCATCGGGGTAACGCCGGGCCGTCATCTCTTGGCCGTCCGGGCTTTGCTGGAAACGATGCCATTGCGAGACACGGCAGGTCGGCGGCAACATCTGTCGACCGCCGCGTCCCGCGACCGTCACCGAACTGCACCCGGTTCCTTGTCCGCCGACCCGGAAGATCACCAAGAAGGACCAGCTCGTCACGAGGGGCACCGAAGAGCTGTGGACCGCGCAAGGGAACTCTCTCCGATGCCATCGCGGCGGTTCTTGAGGGCTACGAGAAGTCCATCACGGCGATCGTCGAGGACGTGAAGAAGGGCGGATACAAGAGCAAGTCGCCGAGCTTCGACAAGATTGTCTCGTTACGTCTCTCGCAGGACAAACGCTTCAAGCGAGTATCGAGAGGCGTGTACACGCTTGCCGGCTAACGCCGGGCTTACGCCAAAGATGCACTCCGACCGGGTACGGCATCGGTATCATGCTGTCCACGGCTTGGTGAAGATCCCAAGCTCGGCGATTGGTGTGACCGTGCTCCGATCGCCGGATGATGGACAAATCGACCGGTCGCCTCAAAAAACTTGCACTACAAATCGGGTCCATTCAGCACGACGAAGGCCGATGCTTCGACCCGCATGCATCAAGAAAGTCGTTGATTGGAGTGCATGAGGGCTGTTTTTGCCTTGACGATGTAGTGCTTCGATGGCTTGGGAAGCTGACGTTCTACCACTGAACTACACCCGCAAAGTACCTCGTCCATCAGACACGTTGCCGCCTCCGAATCGATCCTACCCGATCGGCCAGCAGCCAGTATTGTATACTGGCAACCGGCGGATTGCCGCTCGGCAGCTCGGATGCCGACCTTCGCGGCACCTCCCGGCCGATCGTCAGCCACAGCGTCATGGAGGAAAGCAGGGATGCCTGCGCAGCCGGTCAACGGCGGCGTTCGCTTCGCCCCCCGCCGGCTTGGGGCATTGGTGAAAACCCAAGGGGAAACCGCGACTGACGGGCGGACGAGTACCAGCCCGCGCGCTGGACCCTCCTGTGCGCTCACGCCAAAGCCGTCTGTTCGAGATCGCCCGGTGCCGATACCCGGATCGCCGTTGGGTGCGAGAATGGGAGCCAACCAGGGACCCACACTCACGCCGAGCGCGGCCAGCGTGCGCCGGCATTGAGCAGTGACAAGACGGCTCCGGCGTCGAGCGGTTGAGAGAAGTAGAACCCCTGACCAAAGTCGCACTCCAGGCTCTGCATCTGCGCCAGCTGTTCGGGCGTCTCAATGCCCTCGGCGATAACCGTCATCGAGCGGGTCCGGGCCATGCTCTTGATCGCCTCAACCGTCGACGCCTGCTTGCGATCAAAGTTCGGACTATTAATGAACGAACGATCGATCTTGATGGCGTCGAAGGGCAGCGAGTCCAGATAGCCGAGCGACGAATATCCGGTCCCGAAGTCGTCCATGTGGAGCCCGAATCCCCGTTCTCTGATGCTTCGGAGCAGATCGAGCGAGTCAGCGGTGGTCTCCATCAGCAGGCTCTCGGTGACCTCCAGGTTCAGGCTCGACGGCGGGAGGCCCAGGCGCTTGACGACCTCATCGAGCCGCTCCACCAGATCCGGCTGCATGAGTTGTTTGACAGACATATTGGCGCTCATGGTCAGCTGCTTGGCGAAGCGTGACTGATTCCGCCATGAGCGCAGCTGTGCGCACGCCTCTTCCAGCACCCAGTCCCCGATCGGGATGATCAGCCCGGTCTCCTCTGCGATGGGGATGAACTCGCCGGGCGAGACGACACCCCGGCTCGGGTGATCCCAGCGGACGAGCGCCTCCAGGCCCTCGATCTCACCGGACGTGAGCGAGATGATCGGCTGATACTGCAGCCGCAACTGGCGGCGCTCCACCGCGAGGCGAAGATCGTTCTCCACGTTCAGCCGATTGATGGCGCGCATGCGCATCTCGCTGCTAAAGAGGGCCACCCGCCTGGTGTTGCTCTTCTTTGCCTCGTACAACGCCGTGTCGGCGTCGCGCAGGAGGTCGTGGTAGTCGTCGTATCTCTCCTGGTTGGTAGCGATCCCGATGCTCATCGTCACCACGATGTCACGATCCTCCACGGGTATCGGCTCGCGAAACGCCACCTCGACCCGCCGGGCGATCTCTGTCACGTCCTCGAACTCGCCCAGGCCGTCGAGCAGGACAACGAACTCATCGCCGCCGAACCGGGCGACCGTCTCGTCAACGACCCTCGCGGTCGTGTCGAGGCTTCGGAAGCACGACTCCAGGCGTTGGCCGATCTTGGTGAGCAGCTCATCGCCGGCCCGGTGCCCAAGACTATCGTTGATGACCTTGAAGTTGTCGGCGTCAAGGAACAGCACCGCGAACCGATGCTCGGGATCCCGCAGGGATCGCTCGAAGTTCTGGGCCAGCCGGTCCAGGAGCAGCGCCCGGTTCGGGAGCCCTGTCAGGGCGTCGTGCAGCGCGTCGTGGCGCAGCTGCTGCTCTTGCCGACGACGCTGGCTCATCTCATAGTGCAGCTGTTCGTTGGATTGCTGCAGGTCCCCATAGGCGCGATGCAACTCCGCGGACTTGGTTGCGACGCTCCGGGCCAGGTACCACTTCTCTGTGGTGGCGCAGACCATCTGCTGAAGCTCGGAGCTGTCAAAGGGCTTCTTCAGGATCAGCAGCCGATCGGTCAGACCGAACCTCGATGCGATCTGCTCCCATGTGTAATCTCCAAATGCCGAGCAGATGACGACCTGGAGCGCCGCGTCGGCCTGCCAGAGACGCTCGATCGTTTCGATGCCATCCCACCCGGGCGGCATGCGCATATCGACGATAGCCGTCGAGTAGGGCCTGCCCTCGCCCATCGCTTGTTCGAGCCTGGCCAGGCCCTCTCGACCCTGGAACGCGGAGTCAATTTCATATGCCGTCGTGCTCTGCTGCTCACATGGACGATCCAGCATGGCCGAGCTGATCGCATCGAGTGGCGCGCTCTCGGTCCGCTGACGCAGGATTTTCCGGATGTCCCCGTGGATAGCCTCGGTATCGTCGATCAGGAGGATGCGGCTGGTTCTGGGCTCGGTACTCACGATGGCACCTCCTGATCATGTGGCCAGTGGAGAGGAAGATGCAATGCGAATGTCGCGCCGGTGCCGACGCCGTCGCTCGTGACACTGAGCGATCCGTGGAGCTGGCGAACCGAGAGCGACGAGGCGTGAAGGCCGAACCCATGGCCCCCTTTCCTGGTGGTGAAGCCGTGCTCGAAGATGCGCGTGAAGTGGTCGGATTGGATTCCGCATCCGTTGTCGATCACCTCTACCCGGACCTGATCATCGGCTTGGGAAGCCACGCGAATGGTTATGCGCCGGTCGTGAGCCGGCACATCCGCCATCGCCTGCTTCGCGTTGTTGATCAGATTGACCAGCACCTGCGTGAGCTGGTGATAGTCGGTTCTGATGGCCGGCTCGACGAGGTATTCGCGAACCACGCTGACGGAGTGTCGCTCCAGACTGCCGGCGCTGATGCCCAACGCTTGCTCGATGACATCGATCAATCGAACTGACTCCACGACCTCCGACGTCCGAGCGTGCTTCTGCTGCATACTCACGACCTGCTTGATATGGTCCAGGTACTTCTCAAGGGACTCCAGCTCTTGCAGAATCCGGGCCTGCTCGCGCGATAGATGGGCGCTGAACTCGCGGAGAAAGGCGGGCAGATGCCGGCCCTTCTCGTCCGTCGCGACAAAGCCGGCCAGATCGCTTTGGTGCCGATCCACCAGACGGCTGACCTCGGCCAGATCGCCCAAGGGAAGGCTCCGGATCTGCCGAGCCGCCTCGTCGGCCGCGATGTTGACGCTATTGAGGCTGTTGCCGACGTTGTGCAGCACGCCTGTCGCGACCTCGGCCTTGCCGGCCTGACGCGAGGCCCCCACCAACGCCCTGTGCAACTCCTCACGCTCCCGTTCCGATCGGGTGCGCTCGATCGCCACCGCCGCCAGCCTCGTCGCGTCGTCGATGAGCCTCAGCTCGTTCTCGTGAGGACCGCGGGGCTCGCGAAGATAGAGCGCAACGGTGCCACACACCGTGCCGCTCGATGTGACAATCGGCTGAGACCAGCACGCGTGAATGCCGCTCTCGGATATCACGTCCCGATGCCTCTCCCAGCGTTCGTCGGTGGCGATATTCTTGACGATCACGCGCTGGGCGGTATGCGCCGCCGCCCCGCACGCGCAGGCCATCGGCCCGATCTCGATGCCATCGATCAGATCGCGGTGAGCCGGGGACAACGAGGGTGCCGCGCCGATCACAAGCCGGGTGCCGTCATCGTCCACGAGCATGATCGAGCAGAGAAGCTGGGATTGATAGCGCTCGATGCTCTTGACAAGGGCCAGGAGCACGGCCTCGATGGGCTGGTTCGTCGCCAAACGCTCGAGCACGCCATTCTGGTCGGAGATCAGCATCTCTGATCGCAAACGCTCGCTGATCTGCGCCCTGAGCCTGAGGGTCTGCTGCTCGAGCTCGATCGTGCGATCGGACACCCTCTGCTCGAGCTGTTGGACAAAGGACCGCATGGTCCTGTTGTGGCGCGTCGCCATCCACGCGATAGCCAGCATGCTGGCCGTGATCACCGCCGACATCAGATAGCCGACTGTCTCCGAGCGAAGCGCGGCTCGCACGTCCAGCCTGTTCCAGAACCGCGCGTTGTCAAAGCCCGCCCAGAGCTTCCATTCTCCCACGCCCTCGACCGCCTCCAGCGGGATCACGTCGCTATAGATGAGCGACGGGTCGGGCTCTACCGCGTCCACGAACTCTCTGGACTCCAACCAGCGGCCCGCGGCACTCGGCTCAAAGAGAACCCCATGCTCGGCGTGGCGGATGACGAACTCATCGCTGGGGAGCACTTCGCGCATGACCGGGATCAGCACGACCGCCGAGATACAGCCCTTCAGCGACCCGTCGGCCGCGTAGAACGGGACCGAGTACACCAGGCCCGAGCGATCGCGCTCAATCGGGTTCGACGGAGCATATCTGGTGTTGTCGCATGTGATCACCGTCGGCCCGCTGATCGCTGGAAACTCCAGCCCGCCAATGTACGACTCATCGGGGTACCGCTCGCCAAACCAGGCCAGCTGCCGCTTCATGAGCCGGTATTCGTAGATCTCGATCTCTTCGATTTCCTCGGTCTCGACACCGGAACTCGGCGCCAGATCGGCGTGCTTGCCGACGATGAACTCATCAAACGTGGTGATTGGCTCCTGCGCCTCCCCGGTATTCGGATCGATCTGGTCGGGATCGAGGTCCACGGGCACGATGTAGAGCTCAGAGACCGCGACGTCCTCGTAGAGATTGTTGTAGATCTCCTGGATCGTCGTCCGGCTATCGGCGCTGAGGTCCAACGCGTAGCGGTCAATTGTCCGTACTCCTGGTAGACGGGCAATTGTGCGCAATCCCTGGTACATCGCGTGAAAGATGTGATTGACCTCATCAGCGCTCTGCAGCGACTCGTCGTATGAATCAAGCTGATAGTTGATCCTCGCCTGATCCAGCGCGAGCGATCTCTGATAACGCACCCCGTAGGTCATCAGAGCGCCCAGCAGGATGATCAGGACATACGACATCCGGAACATCACTCTTGTTCTTGCCGGGGTCCGCGACGCGCCCGCCGATCGACCCGTTGATTTCGTCTGTCCGACCGTCGTCACACCGATCTCCAACAACCCGGCGGCGCTCCGACGCGTCGCCATGCCCGCCGACGATCCGCTCGGACAGCGCGCCGGGCATCAGCCGTGTCTCGTATGGTTTCAACGGCCGGAACGGCCGAGGAGGCCACCGCAACTGCGGGGTATCGGGCCATTGTGCCAGCCGCGTGAGTTCGATTTTGGTCGAATCCCCCCCTCCAACTCTCCATTGCCTCCATCCGTCGAGAGGGCATGACCGATCGCCGTCGCGGCACGAGCCCGGCGTCTTCAAGCGATCACGAGACGAGATCGCCCGCGCTGCCCTCGGGACGAGCGCGGGTCACGGGCCGAATCGTCGCACGCTCGTCTGTCTGGTTGAGCGGACACGCGCCGGCAACAGTGGCCCCGTCGGCGCGGCCCGGCGCGTCGGTCACGCGGGCAACCGTCGACCCGTCATGCGGCGGCGAAACCTCAGACTCAGCACCAACGACGCAACGATGGCCGAGAGGGTCTGTGATCACGTCCCGCGATGACTTGCGGCGGGCAGATCCGCCCAAGACAGAAGTGTTCCAGCAAAAGAGAACGCCAGCCGAGCACAAGGGCTCGGCTGGTGAACAAAGGAATCGGCAATGTCGGCTCTCTCAGCCCCCGGCGGCGCCGAGCGTGACCTTGAGCGTGACTTCCTCGCCGTCGCGGCTGACGCCGACGTTGACCTCCTGGCCCGGGCGGTGCTTGCCCAGCATGCCCATCCAGGCCTCGATGTCGGCGACCTTCTGGCCGTCCCAGCGGACGATGCGATCGCCCGCGCGGAGCCCGGCGGCCTCGGCGGGCCCGCCGTCGGTCACGTCGTTGAGCAGCACGCCCCCGCCCTCGCCGTCGTAGTTGCCGGGCATGACGCCGACGCGGACGCGGATGCCGCCGCGACCGCCGCCGGCCTGCTGGCGGTTGGCGTTGGGGTTGGCCCAGACGAGTGTCTCGGGGCGTTGGGCGGCGCCGTAGGCGATGTCGCTGAACAGGCGCGAGGCCTTGACGGCGTCGACGCGGTTGATCTTCTCAGAGATGTCGGCGGGCGTGTGGTAGTCGCCGTGGAAGTCGGCGATGATCGCGAAGAGGATCGGGATCTGCTTCTGCATGAACGGGAGGTGGTCGCTGCCGCCGCCGGCGCCCTGGGGCTTGACGATGTCGAGGCCGCTGCCTGCGAAGTAGGGCTCGAGCCACTCGCTGAAGCCCTCTGCGCTGGTGGAGCCCGAGACGCTCAATCGCTTGTTCTCGATCCTGCCGATCATGTCGAAGTTCATCATCATGTAGTGCTGGTCGAGCGGCTCGATGGGGTTGTCGACGTAGAAGCGTGAGCCGTTGAGCCCGGACTCCTCGCCGCTGAACGCGACGATGAGCACGCTGCGGGCGTTGGCGTCATCGGGGAGCTGCGCATACTGCTCGGTGAGCCACTTTGCGATGAGGAGGATGCCGGCGGTGCCGGAGGCGTTGTCGTCCGCGCCGGGGTGGAGCTTGGTGCCGCGGTCCTCGGCGCTGGCGCGCGAGCCGAACGCGCCCATGCCCAGGTGGTCGGCGTGCGCGCCGATGATGATGATCTCGTTGGAGAGTGTGCCCTTGCCTGGAACCAGGCCGCCGACGTTCTCGGCCATGAGGCTCTTGCGCTCGATGGCGGCGTCGATGGTGACGACGCCGTCGAGATCGACAACGGTGCCCTGCTTGTCGGCCATTTTGCGCAGGTCCATGAGCGTGTGCTTGCCGCCGGCGTTGACCAGGCGCATGGCGGCCTCGGGGGTCATGTGGATGACCGGCCCGTCGTTGAAGACCCTGCCGCCGGCGTCGTTTGCGCCGAGCAGCGTGCCGACGCGCGGGTCGTTCGCGCCGAGGGTGTTGACGAGGATGATCGCCTCGGGGTTTCGCTCGGCGACGGTGCGGATCTTGGCGTTGAAGGAGGCTTCGTTGGACCAGCCCCCGTCGGACCAGAGGC
This sequence comes from Phycisphaerales bacterium, assembly GCA_029260315.1. Classification (GTDB taxonomy): domain Bacteria; phylum Planctomycetota; class Phycisphaerae; order Phycisphaerales; family UBA1924; genus S146-42. The sequence goes on from JAJDDM010000003.1 coordinate 7,963, forward strand.
TGTTGCCTTCGGCGCTCATCGGCTCGAAGCGCAGAACCATGGCGATCCTGCCCTCGAGGCTGTCGTCCTCGTCGAAGGTGGTGTAGTCGTGGGTTTCGCTGTTGATGCCGTAGCCGACGAAGGTGATCGGAGCGGCGACGGTGCCCGAGACGCCGATGCCGGTGACCTGGTAGTCCTCGCCGGCCACCATGGTCACGTCCTTGCCGTTGACGAATGCGCCGACCTCGCTCCTGATGATTTCACTGGTGCCGCCGAGGGGGAAGGCCTGGCGATAGCTGGCGCGTTCGATGATCTCGCCGTCGCGTTCGATGGCGAAGGCGGGCTGAAGCCCGGCCTCGCGCATGAAGTGCTCAATGTAGTTCTTGGCGGTCTCCATGCCGGGGGTGCCCGGGAGGCGTCCGCCGAGGAACGGGCTCGCCAGGAACGTGAGGTGGTCGTTGAACAGCCTGACGTCGCTGTCGACGGCCTCAAGTGCCTGCTTGATCTTCGCATCCTGAGCCAGGGCGGTCTGTGCCGCGAGCCCACTGAACGCCACGACACCCATCAGGGCAATCCGACCGGTCAACTTCCCAGTAGCCATAATTCCCTCCGTTGGTTCTTCGCATCTTGTTCGGACCCCGACGATACGATCGTATCGCCCCGAGGCCCGGCGGTTGCCGATGATATCTGCGGCACCCGGGCAAACCCTTGAAACGACCCATTCGATGCCCACCACGAAGCCCTCTCGACGCCCGAACCGTCACTCTCGACCCTTGGTCGTTGTCATTGTCATGCGCGCAGTGGCGCTGCTGGTGCTATTCCTGACGCCCTCGGCTCTGGCACACCCCCAGGATGGGCCGCACGCCGATGTCGAGATCGAAATCACCGATGAGGCGGTCGTCTTCGACATCCTGATCAACCTCGTGATGATCGACGAGATGGGCCAGTTCCCGCGGGAGAACCCCGCGAACATCCATCCGATCGAGGAGGACGCGATCCGGGTGGCGCTGCACGCGTATATCGCCCGCGAGCATCGGGTCGCGATCGACGGCGTGGAGGTCGCGCCCATCGTCCGGACGTTCAAGGTCGTCCGCTCGGACCCGAGCCATGTGGCGCTGTTTCCGAGGACGGGGATGCGTGGGCTGACCAAGATCCACCTGATCCTGGAGTATCCGATCAAGGGAGCACTGAAGTCGGTGGCGATGCGCTGGGGGGCGTTCCCGCCGGATTACACGCTGGAACCGGATGAGACCGGCGAGCGCCCGCCGATCCGGCTGGAGGCGCGTCTGCGGGCCGAGGGCAAGCTTTCCATTGTGACGTTCACAAAGGAGGAGCCGGAGTTTATTTTTCACGCGACGGGGCTGAGTGCCGAGGAGCGGTTTGCGAGCGTGCCGGAGCTGAGCGAGCGCGAGCCGGTGAGCCGCGAGGTGACGATCCCGGCCGTGACGATCGCGATCGTGAGCGCGTACGCGGTGATCGGGCTGGTAACGCTTGCTCGGGCGAAAGGACGCGCGGCGAGGCTCGCGGTCGGGGTGGCACTGCCGGTTGTTGGGCTCGGGGCGTTCGCGCTCCGCGATGTCGGGCGGGTGAAGGTCTCGACGGTGATCGAAGAGCCGGAGAGCCTGAGCGAAACAGAGGCGCTGGCGATCTTCGAGCCGCTGCACGCGAACATCTATCGCGCGTTCGATTACCAGAGCGAGGGCGAGATCTACGACGCGCTGGCGCGCAGCGTCACCGGCGAGATGCTCGATCGCCTGTACAACCAGGTCTTCGGCTCGCTGATCATGCACGAGGAGGGCGGGGCGGTCTCCAGCGTGCAGGCGGTGCGGCTGGGCGAGGCGACGATCGAATCCGTCGGCGAGCTGGACGCGGGGCCTCACGCAGACAAGCTGGGCTTCACGGTGCAGGCGCGCTGGCAGGTCGACGGCGTGGTCAACCACTTCGGGCACTCGCACTGGCGGACGAACGAGTATCTCGCGCGGTTCGCGGTCGTCGAGGGCGAGGCGGGTTGGCGGATCGCCAGCAGCGAGGTGCTGGAACAGCAGCGTTTGGATACCGACCCGTTCACGGATCCGACACAAGACACGGCCCGCCCCGTGGGCGAGCTATGACGGCTTTGGTCTCTCTGGAGGGCGTGCGGTTTCATTATCCGGGCCCGCCGGGCACGCGATTCGAGCTGCGGATCGACCTTCTCGAAATCGCCCGCGGCGAGCGTGTCGCGTTCATCGGCCCCTCGGGCTCGGGCAAGACGACGCTGCTGAATCTGATCAGCGGGATCGCCGTGCCGCAGGCGGGCGTGGTTCGGCACGCGGGGCGGGCGATCTCGGCGCTGAGCAACGCACAGCGCCGGACGCACCGCATCGCGACCGTCGGCATGGTCTTCCAGGAGTTCGAGCTGCTGGAGTACCTGCCGGCGATCGAGAACGTGCTGCTGCCGCTGCGGGTGGGGTCGGAGCTTCGCGTCTCGCACGCCACGCGGAAGAGAGCGGGCGAGCTCGCGGCGTCGCTGGGTGTGACGCACACGCTTCGGCGTCGCCCCAGCCGCCTGAGCCAGGGCGAGCGCCAGCGGATCGCGATCTGCCGGGCGCTGATCACTGAGCCCTCGCTGCTGATGGGCGACGAGCCGACGGGAAATCTGGATCCCACGACCGCTGCGACGACGCTTGATCTGCTGTTTGAGCACGCCGCGGCCCGCGAGGCGACGCTGCTGATCGTGACGCACAACCACGCGATCCTGGATCGGTTCGATCGGGTGATCGACATCCGCGAGCTGCAAGGCGTCGGCGACGCGATGACCAGCGCCGCCGATGGCCCGGCGGGAACAGCGTCATGAAAGACCTGCTCTACCTCTCGATGCGCCACGCCCTGCACCATCGCCTGCGCACGGCGATCCTGGTGCTCTGCCTCGCGGTCGCGGCGTACCTGCCGACGATCGTCCAGATTCTTTCGTTGCGCTACGAGGCGTCGCTGACGGCGCGGGCCGCGTCGACGCCGCTGGTCATGGGCGCCAAGGGCAACCGCTTCGACCTGACACTTGGGACACTGTATTTCCGGCCCAACGCCCTCGATCCGATTCCCTACCGGGAGTATCAGACGCTTGCGAGCGCCAGCGCGGGGCTGGCGATCCCGATGAACCTTCGGTTCAGCGCGCGCTCTGTCCCGATCGTCGCGGCTGGGCTGGAGTATCTGGATGTGCGCGGGCTTGAGTTTGCGGACGGCACGCCGCCCCTGCGAGTGGGCGATGCGATCCTCGGCAGCGCCGCGGCCCGGGAGCTCGATGCCGGGGTGGGCGACACGGTCTACTCGGATCAATCTCAGGCGTTCGACATCGCCGAGGCGCCGTCGATCGCGCTGCGGGTGACGGGCGTGCTGGAGGCGGCGGGGACACCGGACGATCATGCGATCTTCGTGGATATCCGCTCGGCGTGGCTGCTCGAGGGGGCGATGCACGGCCACGAGGACGCCGAGAGTATCGATCCGCGGATGATCTTCGCCGAGACCGACGAGGGGGCGGTGCTGAATAGCGCCGTTCGCGAGTTGAATCAGATCACGCCCGACACGGCACAGCGATTCCACGTCCACGGCGATGAGGGCGATCTACCGCTGAGCGCCGTGCTGCTGTTTCCTGCATCGGAGAAGGATGGAACGATTGTCAAGGCGCGGATGAATGCCTCGCAGAGCCTGCAGATGCTTGTGCCGAGTGAGGTGATTGACGACCTGCTCGGGTTCGTGTTTCGGATCAAGGGGTTTTTGGACCTGGTCGCCGGGCTGCTCGCGGCGAGCGTCGGACTGATGACGCTGCTGGTGATGCTGCTGACCGTCAGACTTCGCGCGCCGGAGATGCGGACGATCAACCACATCGGCGCGGGGCGGTTCACGACGCTCGGGCTCTACGCGTGCGAGCTAGGGCTGATCGTCGCATTGAGCCTGGTTCTGGCGGGCGCGGGTGTTACGCTCAGCCTCGCGCTGCTGCCCGATCTGGTGACGGCATTGTGAATGAGTCAGTTGGAGAAGAATCGATGAGACACGCAACACGCCCGGCACTCTATCTTGCTCTCGTCCTCGCGTGCCTGAGCCTCGTGTCGTGCAAGGACAAGAGCGAGCCTGAGCAGCCGGCCCCCGACGCGTCGTCGGTCGTGATGACGACGTTCTATCCCACGACGTACTTCGCCGAGCGGATCGCGGGAGATGCGATCGAGGTGCGCAATCCCGTGCCCGCCGACGCCGATCCGATCTTCTGGCAGCCGGGCGACGCGGATCTGCTGGCGTATCAACAGGCGGATCTAATCATCCTGAACGGCGCGGAGTTCGAGAAGTGGGTCGCCAGCGCCGCGCTGCCGGCGACGCGCGTCGTCGACTCATCCTCGAAGCTCGACGGGCCGCTGCTCACCTACGAGACGGCGACGCACAGCCACGGCCCGACGGGCGAGCACACGCACGCGGGTGCCGACGGGCACACATGGATCGACCCGGTCAACGCGATGGCGCAGTCGCGGATCATCCTGGAGGCGTTATTGGATCGCTTTCCGGAGCACGCCGAGGCGTTCCGAACCAACGCGGAGGCTCTCATGGGCGATCTCGCTTCGCTCGACACGCGCTGGCGAGCGCTCGCCCCTCGTTTGCGCGAGGCCGCCCTGCTCGCATCACATCCCGCGTACAACTATCTGGCACGCCGCTACGAACTCGAGATCACCAATCTAGACCTCGACCCTGAAGCACCGCCTGATGACGAGGCATCGCAGGCGATCGCGGCGGCGCTTGCCGACACGCGACCAGACCAGCCAATCCTGCTCTTGTGGGAGGGTGCGCCGTTGGAGGAGACGGTGCGCCGGCTCACCGATGCGCACGCCATTACCTCGGTCTGGGTCAGCCCCGCCGAGAGCGAGGATCCGAATGCCGACTATCTCGGCGTGATGCGGGCCAACCTCGATCGGCTCGAGGCTGCTCTGAACTGATTGAAACACGGAGGGCCACAGAGGGCCACGGAGTCTGGAGTTTGAGAAGTTCACCATGAGAGGACACAGGGGGCACGAGAGAGCTGCAACGGGAGCGGGATCCATGAGACGGCATTGACGCAACTCGCGGAACAAGATGCTTGGGTTCTTCTCGTCGTCCTGCTCGGACTCCGTGCAACTCTGTGAAACTCCGTGGTGAGCCCTACTAGAGGAAGCGCAGAATCACGGTTCCCCTCCGTGGCCCTCCGTGTTTCAAACTCCGTGTCCTCCGCGGTAAAGCTCACCCCGCCCGGCGCTGCTCAATCCCCAACTGCTTCATCTTCTTGTACAGCGTCGTCCGGTTGACCTCCAGGTCCTCGGCGGTCTTCGTCCGGTTCCAGCGATTCGCCTCCAGCGCCCGCAGGATGATCCGGCGCTCGGGCTCGAGCAGCGCCTCGCTCAGCGGCATCGGTCGCCAGTCGTCCTCGCTATCGATCTCGAGCATCCCCCGACGATCGCCCCCGACGACGTGCGCCGGCAGATCGTCGACATGGATCGTCTGGCCCTTGGTGAGCACCGCCGCCCGCTCGACGATGTTCTCCAGCTCGCGGACGTTGCCCGGGAACTCATACCGATTGAGCGCCGCCATCGCCTCGTCATCGAACGCCACGATCGACCGGCCCAACTCGGAACTGATCCGCGCCAGAAAGCGCTCGGCGAGCATCGGAATGTCGCTCGCCCGCTCGCGCAGCGCGGGGATCTCGATCCACACCACGTTGATCCTGTAGTACAGGTCCTGGCGGAACAGCCCCTTGGCAACCAGGTCCTCCAGCGGCTGGTTGCTGGCCAGCAGCAGGCGGACATCGACCTCGATCGTCTCGTTGGACCCGACCGGCTCGAATCGGCGTTCCTGGAGCACCCGCAGCAGCTTGGTCTGCATCGCGGGGCTGGCGCTATTGATCTCATCGAGAAACAGCGTCCCGCCGTCGGCGGCGAGAAACTTGCCGGGCTTGTCGGCGATCGCGCCGGTGAATGCGCCCCTGGCGTGCCCGAACAGCTCGCTCTCGAGCAGGGCCTCGGGGATCGAGCCGCAGGCGAGCTCGACGAACGGCTTGTCGCGCCTGGGGCTGTGCTCGTGGATGGCGCGGGCGACCAGCGTCTTGCCCGTGCCGCTCTCGCCGGTCATGAGCACGTTGGTCTTGCTCGGCGCGACGGCCTCGATCAGCTCGTGGACGCGGCGCATGCGGGTGTCCTGCCCGATGAGGCGCGAGAGAGCGGCGCGATCAGCAAGGCGCATCCGCAAACTCAGGTTCTCGCGTTCCAGTGCCGCCTCGCGCAGGGCCCGCGCCAGCGAGCAGCGCAGCTCCTCATCGACCACGGGCTTGGCGAGATAATCGCACGCGCCCAGGCGCATCGCCTCGACGGCGCTCTCCATCGTCGCGTAGCCGGTGAGCAGGACGACCGCCGTGCCGGGGTGGTCCTTGCGGATGGCCTTCAGCAGCTCGGTGCCGCTCATGCCCGGCATCGAGACATCGGAGATCACCGCGTCGAACGGACACTCGTTGTCTCGGGACTCATTCAGTGCGACGACCGCCGCCCGCCCATCGCCGGCGATCTGCGCGTCGAACCCGTCTCGGCGTAGCAGCTCGGCGATGCTTGCGCGCACCAGCTCGTCGTTGTCCACGATAAGAACCCGCCCCTCGCTCATCCGATGGTCTCACTCGCGCGACTGGTCTGGAGCAGGCGGTCCATCGCGACGCGCAGGCTCAGGATCGCGCCGCGACCGCCGTCGCCCCGATCGGTGAGCCCGAGCGTGCCTGCGAGTTCGGCGAGGACCGAGCGGCTGAGCCCCAGCCCGACGCCCGCGCCGTTCCCCGAACCGCGCACGAGACCCTCGCCGTCGTCGCGGACGTGGATGACGACCTGCCCGTCGTCGATCGCGCCCTCGATGACGACCATGCCGGGACCGCCGCGCCGTTCGATCGAGTCGATCGCGTTGCGGACGCCGTTGAGGATCGCGACGTAGAGGCGGTTGGCGGGGATCTGCTCGAAGCGCTCGCCGAGGACGATGTCGAACTCGATGCCCAACTCTCTGGCCCGATCCGAGCAGACCTCGCAGGCGTGCCGGATCGCCTCGTCCAGCGCGATCGGGTGGCGGCTGAAGACCCCGCCGGGATCGCCGGAGGACCCGTGCATCGCGCCGCGCACGAGGTCGGCCATGCGATCGAGCGCGCCGCGGACGACGCCGAGTCTTCGCACCAGGTCCGCGTCGGCGTCGCCCTCGCTCAGCGTCCGCTGGGCGAGGCTCAGGCAGCGCATCGACCCATCCAGCAGCGCGTTCAACTCGTGTACGAGCTCGCGCACCTGGCGCGCGGCGTTCTCGGACCCCTCAGCCAGCGTCGTGTGTTGCTCCATTGCAACACCTTTTCGACCATCCACCGGGGCCGCTGGATCGACGCACCATGGGATGTTCACCGGCATCGCGCCGTTGCCGCGTCACAGCCGCGCTAGGCCCGACAGAGCGCCGCTCTGGGTTCCGTCAGGCGTCGCGAGAGCCATCAGACGCCGACGACGGCCTGTGCGTCGCGATCGCTCAGCACACCGCCGTCGCCGCGCTCGCGGACGTCCGGGCCTCGCTTCCAGGATCGCTCGCACCGCGGGTAGCGCTCGCGCAGATCCTCGACGCGGACCGAATCCCCCGCAGCGTCGAGCGTGACGAGGCTGACGCCGCAGAGGTCGGCCAGATCGCCCGCGTTGAACCGCCCGAGCCTGCCGTCGGGATCGGGCAGGATGAGCCCGGCATCGAGGGGGTTCTCAAGCCCGGACTCCTTGATGCGCTCCAGGGCGAGCAGGGCCTCGTCGCGGACCTCCATGACCTTGGCCCAGGCGTCGTCGCGCTCGACCGAGCTCGCTTCGGGGAAGGCGAGCAGGTGGACGCAGGTCGCGCCGTCGCCCTTGTCCACGCCCAGCAGCGAGCGGTACGCCTCGTCGGCGGTGTGGCAGAGCACGGGCGCCAGCAGGCGGCAGAGCCCATCGGTGAGCGCTCGCAGTGTCTGCTGGGCGCTCGCCCGGCGTTCGCTGTCTGAGGCGTCGCAATACAGCCGGTCCTTGATCGCCGCCAGATAGACGGCGCTGAGCGTGTCGTTGCAGAAGTCGTACAGCGCCGCGTGTGCCGCGCGGAAGTCGTAACGCAGATAGGCGCTCACGACCTTCTCTCGCAACGCATCAAACTCCCCGAGGACCCAGGACTCGAGTGAGGTCGGAGCGATGGAGCGAAGAAGCGATGGAGCGACTGACTCGGAGCTGTCCTGCCCCTCATTCGCTGATTCGCTCATTCCCTCATGCACTCCCCCCCCCACATTCCCCAGCATGAACCGCAATGTGTTCCGCACCTTGCGATAGCTCTCCCCGGCGAGGCGGAAGAACTCCTCGTCGACCTTCATGTCGCCCTCGTACGGCAGGCTCGCCACCCACCAGCGCAGCACGTCGGCCCCGTGATTCTCGAACAGCGATTCGATCGTGTGACCCTTGCTTTTGCTGAGTTTCTGCCCGTCGCGCCCGACCATGAACCCATGGGTCAGCACCGCCTCGTACGGCGGGCGGCCCGTCACCGCCAGCCCCGGCAACAAACTCGATTGGAACCAGCCGCGGTGCTGGTCCGAGCCCTCGAGATAGAGTTCGATCGGAAAATCTTCGCCCTCGGGGTGCGCCTCGGACTTCGACCGCTCGCGCATCACCGCGTTCCACGACGAGCCCGATTCAAACCAGACATCGAGGATGTCGCCGCTCTTGCGAAGGGTGCCGTGGTCTGAGCGAGTCTTCGAGCGAAGGCCACGCGAATCACCACGGAGACACGAAGACACCGAGGGAGGCACGTCTGGATCCGCATCCACGTCATAATACCGGAGCAAGTGCCCCGCGTCGTTCTTGAACCACGCGTCGGAACCCTCCTCGCGGAAGATCCGGGCCACCGCGCGCACGGACGCCGCGGTCAGCAGAACCTCGCCGTCTTCGGTGAAGAACGCGGGAATCGGAAGCCCCCAGGCCCGCTGGCGGCTGATGCACCAGTCAGGTCGGTTCTCCAGCATGCCGCGCATGCGGTTCTTCCCCCATTCAGGTACAAACTCCACGTTATGAATGCGCGCGAAACTCGCCTGAAACTGTGGATCGTTAAACTCCTTGAACGCTTCACGGATTTCAGCAGAACTGGAACCTGGTGTCAGATGTACACCCGCATTACTAAGCGACTTCGCATGAATCTCAGCTCGGATTTGCCAGTATTCCTCAATCTCTTGCTTCTGGCTAGCGCTGGAAGGTTCGGCATTGGGATCCAACATAATTGCATTCAGGGATCGCTCTCGTAGCGATGCTGGAGGCCAATCCTCGGGTTCGCTAGGAGCGAGGAACTCTCTGTCCACCCCGATGAACCACTGCTCGGTCGCCCGGAAGATCACCGGCGTCTTGGACCGCCAGTCGTGCGGGTAGCTGTGCTCATAGTCGTGATGATGGAACAGATGCCCGCTCTCGCGCAGGTGCTTCACGATCTTCGGGTTCGCCTCGAACACGCCCTCACCGCGCAGCCATTCGGAAACCGTCTCGTCGTACGTCCCGTCCTCGCGCACGGGGCAATAGACCGGCAGCCCCTCGCGCAGGCCCGTGTTGAAGTCGTCGGCACCGTGCCCGGTCGCGGTGTGGACCAGGCCCGTGCCGTCCTCGAGCGTCACATACTCGGCACTCACCAGCGTCCAGACCTTGTCGGTGTTGGTCTCGCGGACCTCCTCGCCGAACGCGGGCAAGCTCTCGACGAAGGCGTGCCGGTATCGCAGGCCGACGAGCCTGTCGCCGGTCGTCTCGGCGAGCACCTCGACGCCCTCGGCCCCGCCGATCTTCGCGACCTTGTCCACCAGCTCGCGCGCGACCACCGTCACGTTCCCATCCATCCGCACCAGCGCGTACACGAACCGCGGATGCACCGCGATCGCCATGTTCGCCGGCAGCGTCCACGGCGTCGTCGTCCAGATCATGAACGTCGGCGTCTGTCCCGGTCGCCCCAGAGGACTCACCACAGAGGGCACAGAGTTCACAGAGGAAGAACCCTGCTCCTTCGTCTCCGCACCCCCTTCGTACCTTTGTGCGTTTGCGCCTTCGAGCCCTGCTCCACTTCCCTCCTCCGCGCTCTCCGCGTCCTCCGCGGTGAGTTCCGCTCCCAACCCGAAGGCGTCATACACCGCCGAGGCGTCCATCGCCTCGAAGTCGACATACACCGACGGATCCTCACGGTCCATGTACTCCAGTTCCGCCTCCGCGAGCGCCGTCTCGTTGGCGATCGACCAGTGCACCGGCTTGAGCGCCCGGAACACGAGCCCCTGCTCGACCATCCCCGCCAGCGTCTCGATCACCGCGCCCTCGTAGTCGTGCTGCATCGTGAGGTACGGGTGCTCGTAATCCGCCACCGTCAGCAGCCGGCGCATCTGCTGGGTCTGGAGCTTCTGGAACTTGTTGGCGTACTTCTCGCACTCACGCCGGATCGCGAGTCGGCGGGTGTCCTCGTCCAGCCCGTTGAGCTTCTCGATCTTGCCGCTCTCGACGAGCTCGGTCATCACCTTGTGCTCGATCGGCAGGCCGTGACAGTCCCAACCCGGCACATACGGACAGTCCCAACCGCCCATCTGGCGCGTCCGGACGACGAAGTCTTTGAGACACTTGTTGAGCAGGTGGCCCAGGTGGATCGAGCCGTTGGCATACGGCGGGCCGTCGTGGAACACAAACCGACCCCTCGGCTGCGATTCGCCCCGCTCGCGCAGGCGCTCGTACAGCCCGAGCTTGTCCCATCGCTTCAGGCTCTGGGGCTCGTTCTGCACGAGATTGGCCTTCATCGCGAAGTCCGTGCTCGGCAGGTTGAGCGTCGAGCGGTAGCGGTTCTTGCCGGCCTTCTTCTCGCCGGCGTCCTTCTTCGGGGCGGAGGCCGCAGCACCGTCGCTCCCCGTTGCATCACCCATCGTGCGTCACCCTTGTAGTCAGCATCGTCAGTGGTCAGCTTCGTATTTCGCCCCATGCGGGATCGGGGCGGACCAATCCTATCGAACCGGGGTCTCCCGGCACGCCAAGCCCAACGCGCCCCGCGAGGCGAGGGTCCGGGGCTGTGCATGTGGGTGCGCGTCGCCGCCGGACCCTCAGCGGGGCCGGGTAATTCGCGTGCTGGCGGCTATCGCGGGCATGGGACAATCATCGGCGCGCCGATGGCGAGTCTCCACCCCCGAACGACTCGCCCGCCCTACTTGTGCTCGAAGATCGTCTGCGTCCGCAGCACCACCCCGCCCGACGCGATCAGGTGGTAGCTCTGAACGTGGATCTCCCGGCTGTACGGCTGGGTGTCCAGCACGCTCAGGCAGGGCCCGTCCTCGCAATCCCACCCGTGCTCCATCGAGCCGTTCTCCTGGACGTGCCCGCGCATCTCGTCCAGCGTCGCGTGGTAGAGATTCTCGCTGAGCTGCTCGGTCTGGACGCTGGTCATGTAGGTGATGCCGCGCTCGTCAAAGACGTGCTCGAAGTCTCGCTCACCCGCGCACAACGCCGCGGCGATCACGCCCGTGTCCGGCAGGTTGCTCTCCTGCTCGGTGACGAGCTCGCTGATGCGATGATCGTCGTAATCGAATCTGAGCACATGCCCGCCCGGCGTGAGCCAGAGCTCCAGCTCGTAGCCCCGATGGCGGAGCTGGTCTCTGCCGCAGAGACGGAACCATTCTGGGTGCAGCACCCGGTCATACAGGATGGACTGGTACGTTTGCAACGCGTTCTTGATCGGTACCGTCATGGTCGTTTCCTTTCCCCGCCGTCGTCTGCGGAGTTCCCCCGGAACCGGAAACCGCACGCGTCCAGCGTGCGTTGGCGTCGTGCCAAACCCTCTCTGCAAGATGTAAGGGGCCACTATACCCCCATGAGGATGAATCCTGCATGGAAAAATGGGAAAATAGCAAGCCGATGACCTGTCGGTTTCCTTTAGACAGAAAAGCCCCACATATGCTTCTCCTCGGCGAACGCTCCCCAATCGATAGTGCCAGGATGGCTGTTGTTGCGCAGAGCCGAAGGGGCTGAGATTCAGCCGGTGGTGTTTATGCTGGATTCGCTCGAGCATCGCGTCGCCCTGATTCGTGCGCTGCCGGTGCGGGCGCGGGCCGCGGCTCTGGACGCCACGATCGCGATAGCAAGCGATCCCATGGAACGCGAACGCCTCGCGGTCGAACTGCTGGAACTCGCCATCCGCCCCGGCCTGCGCCCCAAGGCCGGCCCGTGGGCCCGGCGCTCGGCGTACTTGCGCCAGACACATGCCGACAGCGCCCTCTCGCAGCTCTGCGCCCACTGGGCGCCGCTGCCCATCGAGATCCGTTCGCACACCATCGCGGTGGCGAGCGGACGATGGACGACCGTCGTGCGAGATCTTCGCCACGACGATCGGGCCGAGGCACGCGCCGCCCTGTGCGGCCTGGCGCTGGCAAGCGCCGACCCGGCGCTCTTCGCGCCCCTCGCCGATCTGCTCGAAGACGACGAGCCCCAGATCCAGCGCTCCGCCGGGCAGACACTGCTCGCGCTGGCGACCCGCGAGCTCGCGATCGATCCGTCCTCGCTCGCGCCGGACCTGGCGGCGTGCGAGGATGAGTGCCTGGCGCACGAGCGCGTGGGTGAGCCTCGCGAAGCGCTGCTGCGCGTGCTGCGGACCGCGATCGCACGCTACAGCGAGCACCAGCAGCGCAGCGTCGCGCTCGCCTGCCTGCTCTTCGTGGCGCACGACCCGCGCGCGTCATCGCTCGCCTCCACGCGGGTCGATCACGCGGCGACCCAGGCGCTGCGGGGCGTGCTGCGCTGGTCACGCTCGCCGATCTCGCGCGTGTCCGCCCTGCGGCTGCTCAACCACGAGGCGCTGCACGACGCGGCGGTCAGCCGACTCTCGCGCGCGCACGATCTCGCCGACCACGATCTCACGCTGCGCCAGGGGCATCTCACGCTCCACCCGTCTCGGCGCGATCCTCTGGGCAAGATCGAGGTGCGCGTGCGATCAACGCCGATCGCTCCTGACGGCGAGGGAACGCCGCGCGTGCGTCTCACCATGCCGAAGGAGGCCGCGCTGCCCGACGGATCCTGGCTGGGCTCGCTGAGCGAGGAGGCGCGTCGGCAGATCCCGCGATGGCTGTCGGCCTTCGACACCGACGAAACGACGACGCGGGCGCTGCTCGATCCGCTGCTCGCCGACGACGACGACATCGCGCGGCTGCTCGCCAGCCAGCGCGCGAACGAGCGCACGCTGACGGACTTCTGCTTCGATCGCAGCGGGCCGGTCGCGCGCAGCGCGATGACGCGGTTCTCGCTGCACGGCGCGGCACACGATCCATCGGGCCCCATCCATCGCCGTCACCTGGACACGCTCAGCAAGCTCGTGCGCAGCCCGCACGCACCCGTGCGCCGGATGGCCCGCGAGGACATCGCCCGCCTCGATCCCTGGGGCAGCGCCGGCCCGCAGACGGCGTTGATCGCCCGCCGACGCATGGCCGACGAACCCGAGGCGTTCCTCGTCGATCTGCGCCATGTGCTCATGTCCGCGCCGCCGCTGACGCGCATCGGCGCGATCGCGATCGCGCGCCGCCTCGCCATCACCGAAAGGATCGAGTCGCTGCTGATCTCGCTCATCACCCACGCGCACGGCCCGGCGGTCGACGAACGCGTCGTCGCCAGCGCCATCAGCGCCCTCGGCACGCTCACGACCCAGAACGCCCGGCGCACAGTCCGCATGGTCCTGCGCCATCCCGATGCGCGGGCGCGAGCCAACGCCGTCGAGGCGATGGCTCGCCAGGAACGCTCGGCCGGACAGACCGACGCCAATCTCCGCTCCACGCTCACCGAGCTGCGCGGCGACCCCAACCAGCGGGTCCGGGCCAACGCCGTCCGCTCGCTCATGGCCCTACCCGAGCCCAAGGGCGGCGCGGCGCTCTACACGCCCAGCGCCGGCTCGGCCTTGATCGCGATGCTGCGCGACGAGCGGGCGGCCCATCGCGTCTCGGGCCTCTGGGTCGCCGAGCGGGCCTCCAAAGCCCCCGACTCCGCACTCGTCGGGCACATCCAGTCGCTGGCGGAGATGGACCCCGACCGCGGCGTGCGAACCCGGGCCGCAGGGGTGATTCACCGCATTCAGGTCCGGCGGGGGCTGCTCGGCTCAACTTTGTCGCGGGCAGGAGCCGATAACGCAGGTGCCGATAACCGTGGCGAGAAGGCGGGCCGCCCATGACCGCACGCGCCCCCCATCCCGAGCCGTTGCAACTCATCACCGGCGAGGCCGTCGGCGGTGATCCCGCCCGCCAGTTCTGGCTGCTCGTGGGAATCCTCTCCATCCTGTTCCTGCTCTCGACGCTCGGGGCGATATTCCTGTGGTGGCGTCGCACGCTGAGCACGGACGCGGGTGACTTCGCATTCCGGACCCTTGCGAGGCGCCTGGGTGTCGCCCGGCGCGATCGCTCGCTGATCCGGCGACTGGCGAAGATTCGCGGCTCTGCGCCTGTGGCGCTGCTGGTCAGTCCCAGCGCCCTGCGCGACGCGATCGAAACGTGCCGCCACAGCAAGGAGGCCGATCTCGACCGCGACTCGCTCGATCGCCTGATGGAGCGGCTGGCGGGCGCGTAATAAGTCCTCGCCCCGCCGTGGCGAGGACTCGTGCTCACAAGTTGCTGTCGCCAAGCGTCGAAAGCCAAACCACATCAGTCCCTCGGCGGCTCGGACGTCCCCAGCGAGAACGGCTTCTCGCCGCGCAGGCGGCGGGCGAGGTCGGCGCGGATCCGGCGGTCCAGCGTCGTCGTGTAGTGGCTCAGCGCGATCGTGCCGTTGACCCAGATCGGGTCGACGCCCGGCGGGCTGGTGTTCCTGGCCCCCACCATCCGGTCGTTCAGGTGCGCATAGCAGAGCAGGTCGTAGTCGGCCGTTTCGAGGGCGTGGTCCAGACGCTCCAGGAAGTCCGAGCCGCGACGCATGTCGCGCGAGGCCGCGTCGGGCGCGATGGCGCCGGCGAGCTTGGCGCCACGGTGCGGCGTCGCGAGCGTGAACAATCGGCGGATCTTCAGTTGGCGATGGTCTTCGTCGCTCACGGGCATCGCCGCGAGGCGCGCGACCAGCCCGCCCATCGAGAACGCGACGACGTCGACCTCGATCGTCTGGCCGTCTTTTTCCGAGGGCCAGCGTTCCTGCACCTTCTCGACCACGCGCCGGGCGATCGTGTCGATGCTCGCGCTCAGCGGATAAGAAATCGCCAGAAAGTCCTGCTCGCGCCCGCTGGTCGTCAGGCGCAGGCGGGTCTGAAGCATCTTGGTCACCGCGTGCGGCGAACGCCACCCGCCGAGCACCACCACGGGGCGCTCCAGGGGCCTGGGGAACTCGGCCATCCGCTGGAGATCTTGGCTGGCCTCTCGCCGAGTGATCGGCATGCCCGGGTTTCGCGGGCCGACCCACACGCACGCGGGCAGGCTGGTCATCGTCGCCAGCATCGCCATCCGCAGACCCATGAGAACGCTCCGAGGACGCCTGAAGACGGGGCGAGGCTGCAACTTCGCTCCACGCAATCCGAACATGAGCCGATAGCGTAGCGTCCTAACTATGGGCCCTGTCCGCCGGTTTTCCGGGCTCATCGCCCCGTATTTGGGAGTTTCTCACCATGAACTGTCGCACACCAGCCCTCGCGGCGCTCGCCTCGATCGCCCTGTTCGCCCCCGCCCACGCGATCCAGGCGGAGCCCTCGATGAATGGGTTCCTCCGCACCGTCGAGGAGGATGGCGGGCTCAAGGCCCGACTCGAGGCCGCGATCCGCGCCTATCGCCCGACAGACGGCGATGGGCCCACGATCTACCTCGCCAGCGCCGTCCACATCGGCAAAGAGTCCTTCTACCGCGAGCTCCAGAGCTTTCTCGATGCCCAGGACATCGTTTTATTTGAGAGCGTCGGCTGGGATGGCGAGCCGACCGAGCTGAGCGATGATGAGATCCGCGCGAGCGTGACCAAGGCCCGGGCGCGGTTCCTCGGCACGATCATCGACCAACAGGCCCGGCGCGAGGGACGGGTTCCCGCGTCGCTGCAAGAACTCGCCGACGGCGTCTCGGATGACCTGCTCCCGCTCATCGAGGGCTCGCTGATCGACGCCTGGGACAATCCGTTCGTCGTCGGACGTATCGAGCACGACGGGCGCACGATTGCCCATGTCACGAGCCTCGGCGCGGACGGCGAGATCGGCGGCGAGGGGCTGGATGGCGACATCATCACGAGCCCGGCGTTCGCCGAGCCCGATGCGCCGATCGAGGCGACCGGCGAGGGCATCCAGCAGCAGCTCGCCAACGCGCTGGATCTTGTGTTCCAACTCGGCGCGATGCGCCACGACGCGCCGAACTGGCGCAACAGCGACATGAGCATCGAGGAACTGCTCGACAGCCTCGGGGCCAAGCCGGGCCAGGAGGGCGACCAGGGCGACCCGCTGTTCGATCTGCTCGCGGGGCGCGGCTTCCTGAGCAAGGTCGCCGGCGTGATGCTCAAGTTCGTCGGCGCGAGCCCGCGCATCCGCGAGCTGACCAAGGCGATGCTGGTCGATGTCGTCGCCCAGGCCGACGAGATCATGCGGGCCCAGGGCGGACCGATCGGCGAGATGCTCGACGTGCTCGTCCACGATCGCAACGAGGTCGTAATCGAGGACTTGCAGACGATCCTCGCCAGCGAGCCGGACGTGCGATCGATCGCCGTGATCTACGGAGCCGGGCACCTGCCGGGAATCGAGGGTGCGATCCTGGGCGACATGAAATACCAGCGCGCCGGGGCACGCTGGATCACGGCTATCGAGGTTGATCTGGGGGCAGTCGGGATCTCGCCGGGCGAGGCGCGGATGCTCCGCTCGATCCTCCGCTCGAACATCGAGCGGCAACTGGGACGTTAGCGCCGCCTGCGAGCGAGGCCGGCCATGCCCAAGCTCAGCAGCGCGAGGCTCGCCGGAGCGGGGATGGGCGTGCCCTCGAAGCTCCACGATTGGACCTCGGCGGTCTGCCAGGCTGCGGTGCCTGCGCCGGTGAATCCCACCCACGCCGTGCCGTCGTCGGAGTCCAGAGCCTCATCCATATCGACCGCGGCCTCAAGGACCTGCTCGCCATCAAGCGAGATGGTCATGGTGCCGGGCTCGTAGTTGATGAGGACGCTGATCAGATCGCCGCTGGACAAGTCGAGGATGTCGGTCGCAACGCCCAGCGAGTCGTCCTGGCTGCTTGAGGTAACGCCGGGCCCGGCGTTCTGGATGCTGATGTGATTGGCGTTGGGGTCATTGGCGGGGAGATTGAACCAGGTGTCGAACTCGACGGCGAGGAGGTTGGAGCCCATGTTGTAGCCGATGCCGCCGCCGCGACCGAAGCTCGTGTTCTCGTGCATGGCGACGCTGCTGTTCTGGATGACGAAGGCGAAGCCGTCGGCGCCCGTGATATTCAGGTCGCTGATCGAGAACATGAACTCGGTCGACCAGGCGTCGGAGATGTTCTGCTTCTCGGTGTACCAGATGCTGGAGGTCTGGAAGGCGGCGTTGGTAATCGCGAGGGTCGAATCCTCGCCCGCGCCGCCCACGCCGGCGTCGCCGAGCATGTTGAGCCCGTCGGTATTCCCGAAGTTATCGAACGAGAAGTCGCCCAAGGCGGTACCGCTGATCGCGGCGACGGCAAGCGTGGTGGTCAGAACGCGGGGGTTGCGCAGAGCCGTTCTGGGGTCCATGGCTCCCTCTCTTTCTCTCTTCTCTGGCTGATGGCGGGGGCGGGGTCCAACACGAACCGCGGGCCACGCCGATCAGCGTGTTTCTTCTTGAGAAGATGCCACGTCTTGAGCCCGACGCCAGCGATCCGCGCAGATTCCGCGTCGGTTGGCTACCTCGTCGCCCGAACGCGATGGTTCTCGGAGGGCGATCGCCTCATTAGTTAGTTATCGGACGACTATGGATGGGCGCAGGCTGGTCCGACCCGGCCCCCGTACCCGCGATTCCGTGTAGCTAGAGCGGATGGAGTCCGTTCCTAGAACGACTTGAGTCCAATCGGAGCGGGCTGCTTCACAGGCCCGAGCGCAAGAGCCATTTGCGTCGTTTGTCACAAGTGCTGCGCGGCAGGATGCTCGCGCGTGTGTCTCGCGTCGTGCCACCAACCGCTGCTTTGAGCGATTGGTGTTTTTTTGCGCTCTCCCAGAAGCACCAGCCGTGCAAAGCCACGGCTGGTGGCACGTCACTCGGTCATCCGTATCTGTTCGAGTTCTCCGCCAGTTGACGCAAAGCGCTCGCGAGGGCGGGCCTGTGATGAGCAGCCGGCCAATCGCACGCTACGAACGGGCTCAATCCGCTCTAAGGAGCGTCTCTGCGGCACGCTCGGCCTGCCGAGGTCGCTGGAACAGGCCGCCAAGACCGACCCGAGCTCAGCAGGAATCTCATCGACCACCCGGCGGATCGGATGATCGGGGCGGATGCGATCCTCGATGCTGATGGCATAGAACATCGAACCGGCCGCGGGCGTGCTTCCTCTCATACAGACATCTTCGCACACCAGCCTCAAACGGTCGCGCCAGCAGCTCACTTCTGCGGCAGCCTGCTAGCGGAGCCGCGCGCTGGACCACCGAACCGCGAGCGCAAGCTCGCGATAAGACGTCCAAGGTCCGCTGACTGCTCGGCTCGACCCATGCACTCGCTTCAAAACGAAAAACCGCGTGCTCACGCACGCGGCTCTGAAGACACGAGTTGCCCCGTCGACTCAACGCCGCCGGCGCGACGCGAACAACCCGAGGCCGCCCAGCGCCAGAACGCCCGCGGGCGCCGGCACGATCTGGCCCCGCAGCTCGCCACCGTTGAACTCATTGGTATGGATGTTGACGTACAGCTCGCCCGCGAAGAGGGCGTCCTCATTGTCGTTGGGATCGGAGAAAACGTTGCCCTGCTGCCCGCCGAACGGCGCGTCGGTGATCTGCAGGCGGATCCCCAGCCCGTCCTCCTCGAAGGTCGCGAGGAAGCCCAGGTCGATCACGATCGGGCCGTTGGCGCCCGACGGCGCGTTGTGGATATGCACCGGCGTGCTGTTCGGACCAACGTTGAACAGATCGTCCAGCTCGATCCCGAAGACCATGATGTCGATCGAAAACGTCTGGTCCTCGTCGTTGTAAACGACCTCCGCCGCGCCCACCGCCGGCGAGTTGTTCGGCGGAACCTCCTGGTCACCGCTCAGAAAGAAGTCAAAGGTCGTCTCATGGGCCGCGGCACCGAACGCCAGCCCTCCGATAGTAAACGCCGCCATGATCGTCCGCATCGCCTCTCCTCCTTGTACGTCTCTCAACTCGGCGTCACAGACTGCACAACCCGCGCAGACCGCGCCACCACCCCAAAGGTGCGCCAAGAGTCGCCCGATGCCAGCAATCTCGGACGATTGACCCCCAATCGAGTCGGATTCACGGGGCGAGCAACCGCTACCACGGACCACTCCCAAACGCTCCCCTACCATCAGCCCGCATGAGTGCCTCTGCTTTCCTGGATCTCGGCGGCCCCATCGCCCGCCTCATGGGCGAGACCTACGAGCCCCGCCCCCAGCAACTCGAAATGGCGAGCGCCGTCGCCCAGGCCCTGGAGGACAAGGCCTGCCTCCTCGCCGAAGCCGGCACCGGCGTCGGCAAGAGCTTCGCTTACCTCGTCCCCGCCATCGAGCGCATCCTGAACCACGGCGAAAAAGTCGTCATCGCCACCCACACCATCGCGCTGCAAGAGCAACTCATCCACAAGGACATCCCCGTCCTCATGGAGGCCTTCGCCAACGACAAACTCCGCCCCGTGCTCGTCAAAGGACGAGGCAACTACCTCAGCATCCGCCGCCTCGGCCTCGCCTCACAACGCGCAAACCTGCTCCTCGCAAATGAGCCCAGCCGCCGGAGCCTGCGCGACATCGAGGACTGGGCCTACCAGACCGACGACGGCTCGCTCAGCACCCTGCCGGCGCTGGAGCGCCCCGAGGTCTTCGACCACGCGCGCTCCGACGCCGACAACTGCATGGGCCGCAAGTGCCCGCACTACGAGGACTGTTTCTATCAGAGCGCCCGGCGCGAGGCCGAGCGCGCAAACCTGCTGATCTGCAACCACGCCCTGTTCTTCGCCGATCTCGCCCTGCGCGCCGGCGGGGCGAGCATCCTGCCCGACTTCCAGCACGTCATCCTCGACGAGGCCCACGGCATCGAGGACGTCGCCAGCGAGCACTTCGGACTCAGCCTCACCGCAGGAAGAGTCCACTTCCTCCTGCGCACGCTCTTCGACGAACGCCGGCGTAAGGGCTACCTCGCCTCGCTCAACCCCGCCAACCTCGGCGGGCAAGACGCAGATAACATGATCGAACGCGCGATCATGGACGTTCTCCGCGCCGGCTCGACGGCACGCGACTTCTTCGACGGCTGGCTCACGCTCGTCGAATCCGGCGAGATCGCCGGCGGGCGCATCCGTGAAACAGGCCTTGTCGAGAACACGCTCAGCCCGCCCCTGCGCGAGGTGTCAGTCCGTCTCAACACCCTCAAGCAGCGCGCAACACGCGAAGAGGACATCTTCGAGCTCAACGCCTATTCGCGCCGAGCCGCCGAACTCTCGGATATCGCCGAGATCCTCTGCGATCACACCAACGAAAAAAGCGTCTACTGGGCCGACGTGGACCGTTCCAAGGGCCGCCCGCGCGTCAGCCTCGCCTGCGCTCCGATCGAGGTCGCCCCCGTGCTGCGCGAGCACCTGTTCGACAAGCCCTGGGGAACGGTCCTGACCAGCGCCACCCTCGCGACGCGCACGCCAGCCGAGGATGAGCCCTTCGAACGCGCCGAGGCCGCCTTCGCCTTCTGCATGTCGCGCCTCGGCTGCGAGGGCGCACGCACGCTCCAGCTCGGCAGCCCCTTCGACTACACCCGCCAGGTCGAGCTCTACATCGATCGCTCCATGCCCGACCCGCGAGATCCCGAGCGCTTCGCGAGCGCGCTGGTGCCACGCATCCTTGACCACGTCATCGCCACCGACGGCGGCGCGTTCTGCCTCTTCACCAGCTACGCCATGCTCCGGCGCGCCGCATCCCTGCTCGCAGAGCCGCTCGACGCCCTCGACATGCCCATGCTCGTCCAGGGCGATGGCGGCCCGCGCTCAACCCTCATCGAACGATTCCGAGACGACCCCCGCAGCGTCCTGCTCGGCACCTCCAGCTTCTGGCAGGGCATCGACATCCGAGGCGACGCCCTGCGCAACGTCATCATCACCCGCCTGCCCTTCGAGCCGCCGGACCGCCCGCTCACCGAGGCCCGCTGCGAGCTCATCAAACAACGCGCCGGCGACCCCTTCCGCCAGGACGCCATCCCGCGCGCCGTCATCCGCTTCAAACAAGGCTTCGGCCGCCTCATCCGCTCCACCACCGACCGCGGGCGCGTCGTCGTGCTCGACCCTCGCCTCGTCACCGCCCGCTACGCCAAGCTCTTCCTCGCCGCCCTGCCCCCCGGCATCGAGCCGATCGTGTTATCAGATGACTCAACACATTCCAAAGCCTAACATACTAAGAACAAATCTTGCCTCACGCGATCTTCGCGCTATCCTTCCGCTCACTTCCTGATGCACGACCTACCCGGAGGGATCTAATGCTCGGCAGAGCCTTCAAGGCATACGACATCCGTGGGATTTATCCTGATCTGCTCGACGAAAAAATGGCCTGGCAGATCGGCGCGGGCGTCGGGCGGTTTCTGATCGAGGACGCCACCGCCGCCGGCGAAACCACGCCCATGATGCGCAACATCGTCGTCGGCGAGGACATGCGCAAGTCCAGCCCCTCGCTCAAGCAGCGGCTCATCGACGGCATCACCATCAGCGGCGCACACGTCATCGACATCGGCCTCTGCGACACCCCGATGATCTACTTCGCGGTCAACTACCTCGACTGTGCCGGCGGCGTCATGACCACCGCCAGCCACAACCCGCCTCAGTACAACGGCTTCAAGGTCTCCAAGCGCAACGCCAAGCCCGTGGGCGAGGTCTCGGGCCTGGCCGACGTGCGCAAGTACGCCGCGATGGCCGAGAAGAACGGCAAGGCCGCAACGCCGGGGCGCATGGAGAAACGCGATCTCTGGGAGCCCTACATCGAGCACGTCCGCTCCTTCCTCGGCCTCGGCGGCAAAAGCGTCAAGGTCGTTATCGACGCCTCCAACGGCATGGCCGGCACCATGATCCCCAAGGTCTTCGGACGGGGCGGCGCAGACGTCGACGGCCTGGAGATCATCGAGCTCAACTTCCACAACAAGAAGGGCGAGTTCGTCCACGAGCCCAACCCCCTCGTCGCCGCGAATCTCGAACAGCTCCGCGCTCGGGTCGTCGAGGAGAACGCCGACCTCGGCATCTGCTTCGACGGCGACGCCGACCGCTGCGTCATCGTCGATGAGCAAGGCGGCATCGTCGGCTGCGACCACCTCACCGCCCTGCTCTGCAAGCACTTCCTCAGCGAGAACCCCGGCGGCGCGGTCGTCTACGACCTCCGATCCTCCAAGGCCGTCGAAGAGGAGATCGCCAAGAACGGCGGCGTGCCCATCCGCTCGCGCGTCGGGCACGTCTTCATGAAGCAGGTCCTCGCAGCAGAAGGAGCCTGCTTTGGCGGCGAGCTCTCCGGCCACTTCTACTTCGCCGACAACTTCAACGCCGACTCCGGCGCCATCGCCATGGCCACCATCCTCAGCGTCGTCGCCAACACCAACCGCAAGGTCAGCACCCTCATCAAGCCCATCGCCCGCTACGTCCAATCCGGCGAGATCAACTTCGAGAACGAGGAGCAGGACGAGGCCCTCGAGCTGCTCCACGAGGAGTACGCCGACCGCGGTGAGATCGACGACCTCGACGGCGTCACCATCGACTGCTTCAAAAAGGAAGGCTGGTGGTGCAACATCCGCAAGAGCAACACCGAGCCACTGCTCCGCCTCAACGTCGAGGCCAAGAACGAGAAGAAGCTCGCCAAGATCGTCGAAGAAATCTCGCCCAAGCTCGGCATCCGCGTCGAGCACTGACAAGAAGACCGTGCATAAACAGAGGCCCTGGCGCAAGCCTGGGCTCCCCGACGAGCCCGAAGCGCAAGCGAGGCGAACGTTCCGCTGCATCCAAGCCCTAGATCCCTTGTTCGCGCGCACAACGCTATGACGACGCGATCCACTCCTCGACAACCTCACAGAACCGATCGATCTCCTCCAGCGTCGTGTACACACTCGGCGACACACGAATCCCGCTCACGTCCCCATCGGCGGTCGGAAACCCCACCGTCGTCGTCAGGATCCTGTGCTGGTTCCACAGCAATCCTCGCAGCGCACCCATATCCATCCCATCCACGCCGAACGTCGCGAGGCAGCACGCAAACCCCGGCTTCTGGCTCGTGTACAACCGTACGCGATCATCCGCGAGCAGCCGATCCGCCCACCGATCCCGCAGATACGCCAGCCGTGCCTCTTTATTCGCCGCCCCGATCGCCTGGTGCAGCGTCAGACTCTCGGCGATCGCCAGCGTCTGCGCCTCCGGATGCGTCCCGATCTGCTCGAACTTGCGGATGTCGTCGTCCTCGGCCTCCGACGCCGCCATCAGCGGCCACACGTCCTTGATCCTCTCCTTGCGCACATACAACAGCCCGGTGCCGATCGGCGCGAACAGCCACTTGTGCAGGCTCGTCGCGTAGAAGTCGCACTCCAACTCGCCCAATGTAAAGTCAAAGTGCGCCAGCGCGTGCGCCCCATCCACAAGCACCGGGATCCCGTGCTTGCGCCCCAGGGCCGCGATCTTCTTCACCGGCAGGATCTGCCCGGTCAGGAACACCACATGGCTCACCAGGATCAGCCGCGTGCGATCGGTGATCGCCGACTCATACAACCGCACGACCTCGTCCTCATCCTCCGCCGGCACCGCCAACTGCATCTGCACCAGCCGAATCCCCTCCCGCCGCTCGCGCTGCTTGAACGTGTTGAGCATCCGCGGATAGTCGTGCGTCGTGCACAACACCTCGTCGCCCGCTTCCAGATCGAACCCGAACTGAAGAATCTGCAACCCCTCGCTCGCGTTGCGCGTCAGCGCAAGCTCCTCCGCCGACACCGCGAACTGCCGCGCCAGCCGCGCCCGCACCCCCTCGGCCCGCTTCTCCTGCACCTGCCACAGCGCAAACGGCGGTGGGTTCTGATTCATGAAATCCAGATGCCGCTTCTGGGCTTCCTGCGCAACCAGCGGCGCAGGGCTGCACCCCCCGTTGTTCAGGTTCACGATGCTGCGATCTACCGTGAACGCCCGCTGGATCGGCACCCAATACGCCTCGTCCCGCGCAAGCTCTCCCGGCGTTCCCGAGAACCCCGCCAACTCCCGGCCCAGCCCCCCGGCGTTCGCCCGCAAGCCAACTGCCCCCACCGCCATCGCCCCGGCGACCTCTCCAAGAAACACGCGTCGCGTCGTCATGGCAGACCTCCCCGCCCAGTGTACCGAAACGCAGAGCGGACCGAAGATTGTTCACCACAAAGACATGGAGACACAGAGAAGAAGAGCCACCACAGAGTTCCACGGAGTGACACGGAGTTGAGATGGAGACTGAAAAGTCAAGAGGCGCACCTGCGCGAATCCAGTCCATTCCCACTCCGTGAGACTCCGTGGTGCAATCTTCTCTGATCGTCGCGCCATATGCGCCCTACTTCGCAATCGTTTACCTCCGTCCTATCCTGATCTTGTCTCTTCTCCGTGCCTCCGTGTCTCCGTGGTCAATCCCCCTGGTGATCCCGATGAAAGGCCGCGAACTCATCAACCTCGGCATCCCCTACGGCCCCGCCGTCGGCGCCGCCATCACCGCCTGCGCCAACGCGCTCGCCGAGGGCGCCACCCGCGCCCAGGTCCGCGACCGCGTCCGCGCCGTCGCAACCGACCCCGAATCCCACGCGACCGACCCCCACTTCGCTCCCGTCGTCGACATCCTCCTCGCCGAGAAGCGCGCCCAGGCCGCCTTTACCCCCCGCAAGCCCGCCCCCCACCACCTCTGGGGCGCCCCCGGCGTCGACTTCGACCACCAGAGCGTCGACCAGATGCGCAACGCCTGCTCCCTTCCCGTCGCCGTCGCGGGCGCCATGATGCCAGACGCCCACGTCGGCTACGGCCTGCCCATCGGGGGCGTCCTCGCCACACGCAACGCCATCATCCCCTACGCCGTCGGCGTCGACATCGCCTGCCGCATGAAACTCACCGTCCTCGACATGCCCGCCGGCACACTCGACCACGGACGCGACCGCCTGCGCGACGCCATCCTCAAACGCACCCTCTTCGGCGTCGGCGGCGGGCACCGCAATCCCATGCAGCACGACGTCATGGACCAGGACTGGTCGGTCAGCCCCATCACCAAGGAAAACAAGCCCAAGGCCTGGAAACAACTCGGCACCTCGGGCTCCGGCAACCACTTCGTCGAGTTCGGCGTCCTCACCATCGACGCCGACGAGCCAAAGCACCCGGACTTCGCCCTCGAGCCCGGTCAATACCTCGCACTCATGAGCCACTCCGGCAGCCGCGGCACCGGCGCAGCCGTCTGCAACCACTACTCCCGCCTCGCCATGCACGCCCACCCCGAGCTGCCCAAACAACTCCGCTACCTCGCCTGGCTCGATCTCGACTCCGAGCCCGCCCAGGAATACTTCGCCGCCATGAACCTCATGGGCCAGTACGCCAGCGCCAACCACGCCGTCATCCACCGCGAGGTTTTAGAGCACCTCGGCGCACGCCCCATCGCCGGCGTCGAGAACCACCACAACTTCGCCTGGAAAGAAACCCACACGATCGACGGCAAGGCCGAGACCCTCATCGTCCACCGCAAGGGCGCAACCCCCGCCGGCAAGAACGTCCTCGGCGTCATCCCCGGCTCCATGGCCTCCCCCGCCTACGTCGTCGCCGGCCTCGCCAAGCCCGAGAGCCTGCTCAGCGCCGCCCACGGCGCGGGCCGCGTCATGAGCCGCACCCAGGCCAGGCAGACCTTCGCCTGGGGAAACGTCAACCGCGAGCTCAAGGAAAAGGGCGTCGAACTCATGAGCGCCGGCATCGACGAAGTCCCCGGCGTCTACAAGGACATCCACACCGTCATGCAACGCCAGCAGGACCTCGTCCGCCCCATCGCCCGCTTCGATCCAAAGCTCGTCAAAATGGCTCCCGCCGGCGAACGCCCCGAGGACTGATCGCTGCCCGAATCCGATCGCTGCCAGACGCGATCGGGGTCCATCGCCACAGACCGAAAGCGTGGTATACTCCGCGCAGAGGGTCCCACGGACCCGTCGCGGCGTGAGCGCCGCGGATCGCACGCGAAACCACTCTCGCACCACGCGATCCCGCACCATGCGATTCTGCCTGGTCAATCCCGAACTCGCGCCCTTCTCCGGATCAGGAGTAGGGACCTACGCCGCGCACATGGCAAGCGCCTTACTCGCCTCCGGACACGAGGTGCACCTGCTCACCCGCCCCGCCCCGGGCCTGAGCGAAACCGCCGCGAACGCTGTTCTGCCCGCCGTTCGGCTCCATCTCCTGCCGCGGCTCGAACACTCGGTCCGCGAACGTGCGCGGACCGTCCACCGCACGCTGCGACACCTGCATGCGCAGTTCGGCTTCGATTGCGTAGAGTTCGCGGATCTGTTCGGCGAGGGAGCGCTCGCGACACGCGCCAAACGCACGCACGGCGAGTTCCAGGACTGCCTGCTCGCGGTACGCCTCCACAGCCCGATCTTCCTCCTTCGACAAGTCAACCTCCAGCATCCGCCGACGCATCGAAGCGAAAACATCGAGCACCTCGAGCACGACGCGATCGAGGCGGCAGACGCCGTCCTCGCCCCGTCCCGGGCGATCCTCGACCGCGTCCTCGCCGAGGGCGTCGCGCCGCGCTCGACGCGCATCGTCCGAAACCCGTTCGTCCCGCAACTCCTGGGCGAGGGCCGATGCTCGCCGAGCGCGACCGGAACGAAGCTCGTGCTCTCGTTCGGACGCCTCGAGCACCGAAAGGGATTCCACCTGCTCATCGACGCCGCGGCATCGCTCCTCCGTGCCGGAAACGCGCTCCACCTTCGCATCATCGGTCCCGACATTCACCCCCGCCGGGCCGCCGAGTCCAACCGCGCCACCCTGATCCGCCGGATCCCGCCCGATCTCTCAGAACACATCGAGTTCCGCGATCGCTGCTCGCGCCGTGACATCGCGCGCCAGATCGCCGGCGCCCACGTCTGCTGCTTCCCCTCTCTCTGGGAAAACTTCTCCTATGCCGGCGTCGAGGCGATGGCCTCGGGCGCAACCGTCGTCGCCTCCGACGCCGGCGGCTTTCCCGAGATGATCGAACACGCCAGGAGCGGCTATCTCTTCCCCACCGCCGACGCCGAACACCTCGCGCGAGCGTTGCATCTCGCGCTCCAGTCGCCCATCCGGCTCGACGCCGCGATCGACCGCATCGTCGGACTCTGCGATCCGTGCAGGATCGTCGATGACCTCGTCGATTGCGTGCGCACGAATCGCGCGGCAGCCCCCTGCTAGAGCGACTTGATCCCATTCCAAGCCGAGCCGCCAT
Source organism: Phycisphaerales bacterium (assembly GCA_029260315.1). GTDB lineage: Bacteria > Planctomycetota > Phycisphaerae > Phycisphaerales > UBA1924 > S146-42. Next base: position 35,492 of record JAJDDM010000003.1, read on the forward strand.
CGCAGGGCCCCCCCGGACGCCGGGCCCGAGGCTCTGCGAAGGTCCGGGCTATTGCGCCGACCCGCGATCACGCGCAACCAACGCGTTGCATCCGCCTAGCGCATCATCTAATCCACTCGTAGCGGACAAGCTTGTCCTACGAGCCGCGACCGTGAGGGAGTGGAGACTGCGCAAGATGCGAACAGGGATCAAGCGCTCCCTCACGGTCGCGGCTCGTTCAGATTTCAATGCGATCTCCTCGCTACGAATGAGCTGCATCTGCTCTAGTAGTAAGGCGGCCCGCGCCGAGGCCGGTGATAACACTTGCGATCCCACGCGAAGTAGTCGTCGTGATCGTCCCAGTTCGCCTCCTCGACGATCACCTCCGCGCGCTCCCACGAGACGTGCCCGTCGAACCGCATCACGTTCGAACCCAGCCCGTGCCGCGTCGGGCTCGCGCGCGTGAAGTCATGCCCCTCGAAGAGCTCTCGCGGCGCGCGCACGTCGTACCAGATCGCGATCTCCCTATTGATCCGGTTCTGCCCGTACAACTGGTCGTACCGGTTGTTGTCGTCGTCGTCCTGGTACGCCGTCATCGCGAACGTCGTCGAAGGGAACTTGATCGCGTGCCGAAGCATCAGCGGCTTGTAGTACAGCCACTCAAGCGTCCCCTCCTTGTCCCGCACCAGATCCATGCCGTTGTTCGCGTAGTGGATCTGGTGCCAGTCCCAGGCCGGATACGCCGGGTCGTGGTAATACTCGGCGAACTCGTAGTGATCCCGATACTCGGCCCCCCAGGCGGATCCCGCCGGCGCGTTCTCGTCCCACATCCTCGTCGAATCGATGTAGGGCCGCCACGCCCGAGGCCACGGATATCGCCACCCCCAGTCACCGCGGTCGCCGCACAGATCCCCGTTGTTCCGCCCCGTCCCCGCCTCGCGCACCACCCACTCGCCGAACTCCTGGGTGTACTGCTCCGACGCCATCCCGAGTTGCCGCTGATTGGATTGGCACTTGACCATCCACCCGCTCTCTCGCGCCCCACGGATTTGCGGCAACAGAATCGAGATCAACAACGCAACGATCGCGATGACCATCAACAGCTCGATCAGCGTGAACGCGCGACGCATGGATCCGACCTTTGAATACCGCTCGGCCTTCCCCGTTGGACCAACTCGTGTATACCAGATTCTCCCGCCAACCGCCACACCCTGGCAACTCGTCGTTCCAAACTCTGACGTTTAGCAGAAAGGCCGGGGCGCACGCCCCGGCCTTTGTCATTATTCACTCGCTCACATCTCAGTTCATCTGGCCGGTATTGATCTCATTGGCGCCGTAATCGACACCCTTCAGACCACCGCGCGTCCAGCGGTAGAATCCCGTCACTCGCTCTCTCTCTTCGCCGCTGCGAGTCGGAGGCTCGTAGTTCAAGATCGACGGATCATAGAAATACCGCGTGGGAAGGGGAGACTGCGGCGACATCGGGCGGAATCCCTCGTTCGCGTCGCCCGTGTAGGGACTTGACGCCGACCCGTCGAACATCGCCACCGAGCATCGCGCGTCCTCATACGCGTAAAACAGGTCTTGGCGTGCCAAGTGACGATCGAAATACTCGAACACAAACACCTTCCGCGACGGGAAGACCACGTCGTTCATCTTCCGCTTGCCCATGCGATCGCCACGCACCCAGAACAAGTTGTGATCGTCAATGAACTGATCCACCGTCGGATTACCGGGCGTCCTCATGTCCTTCGCCCACGACGCCGGCACAACCTGATACGTCGAGCTATACGGGTAGTACTTCACCGCCGCCTGACGCGGATCCGTAGGCACCGGGAAAAAATTGAACGGATCACGCTGCCAGTCCAGCAGGATCCGATCCTCAGGGCAAGACATGCTCTTCTCCGGCAGTCGCTGCTGAAGGTAGTCGTTGATGATGAAGTGTGTCATGCGACGGTGCGGCAACCGACGTGTCAGCTTATTGAGCTCTAAGTCCCTAGCCGTTCCGCGCCGGACAATGTCCGTCGCCTGCTCCATTGCCGCCTCAAAGTCGTCGGTTGCGACATTCAGGTCGCTATACAGCGAGTGATAGTTCCGATTGCCTTGGGTATCGGCGTTCCATGTGTACGACGCGATCTTGTCCTGAAAATCCGTCGCGTAGTTCGTCGTCGCAATCGAGTACTGCCGGATCTGCGACTCGCACATCAGCTTCCTGGCGATCTTGCGATTCTTCGCCAGCGCCGGCAGCAGAATCGCAATCAAAAGAGCGATGATCGCGATCACGATCAACAACTCGATCAGCGTGAAACCCTTGCGCTTCTTCAGCATCGCGTGTCTCCTGTATTGCCCACGGCCACAGCATACCACATCGTCAGGAATCGCAAACACGCATCGGAGAAAAGAAGGTAGAATATGGGTGCTATTGCGTATGTCCAGTTCGTAAAAACCCATTCAGGCCCGCTTTAGCCCGATCCGAACACAAAAATTTGCAGGCAAATCAGAGCCCTCATCGCCGCCGAAGGCCCTGTCGAAACCATGCCCACGCCGCCGCCCGCCAACACCGAGAAGTCCCGCGCCCCGCCGCGAGAACGACGTGAGTCCGTTCCCCCGCGGACCCCGGATCGCAGGCGGACCAAGACGCCGGACCTGAGGCTCTGCGAAGGTCCGGGTCGGCGCTCGACCATGTGAACACACGCCGCACATGAGCTTGATGGGCACTAATCCAGCTGCCCGGTATTGATCTCGTTGGCCCCGTAGTCGATGCCCTTGAGCCCGCCGCGCGTCCAGCGGTAGAACCCGCCCACCCGCTCGCGCACCTCCCCGCTGCGGGTCGCCGGCTCGTAGTTCAGCTTCGAGGGGTCGTAGAAGTAACGCGTCCGGTCCTCGTTCTCGGGGTTGTTCGGCTGGAACCCCGGATTCGCCTCGCCCGTGTACGGGCTCTTGGCCGACCCGTCGAACATCGCCACCGAGCAGCGCGCGTCCTCGTACGCGTAGAACAGATCCTGGCGGGCCAGGTGGTAATCGAAGTACTCGAACACGAACACCTTCTGCGACGGGAACACCACCTCGTGCAGCTTGCGCGTGCCGTACGGCGTGTTCGCCATCACGAACAGATTATGGTCGTCCAGCGTCTGCTCGACCGTCCTGCCCTGCGCGTCGCCCTGGTCCTTCACCCACGACGCCGACACGACCTGATAGCTCGACATATACGGGTAGTACGGCACCGCCGATACTCGCGCATCGGTCGGCACCGGGAAAAAGTTGAACGGGTCACGCTGCCAGTCCAGCAGGATCCGATCCTCCGGACACGCCATGCTCTTCTCCGGCAACCGCTGCTGCAAATAGTCGTTGATGATGAAGTGCGTCATCCGCCGGTGCGGCAGCCGCTGGGTCAACCGCCGCAGTTCCCGGTCCCGACCCGTGCCCCGGCGCACGATGTCGGTCGCCTGGTCCATCGCCGCCTGCCAGTCCGTCGGCGCGTTTCTCAGGTCGCTGTACCGCGAGCGGTAGTTCCGCTGGTTCCGCCCCGTCACCCGCCATGTGTACGACGCGACCTTGTCCTGAAAATCCGTCGAGTAGTTCGTCGTCGCCAGCGCGTACTGCCGCACCTGCGACTCGCACAGCAGCTTCTTGGCGATCTTCCGGTTCTTCGCCAGCGCCGGCAGCAAAATCGCAATCAGCAGCGCGATGATCGCGATCACGATCAGCAGCTCGATGAGCGTGAATCCGCGTCGACGTGCCATCGTCGGCCCCTTCCTGTGCGTCTGTTCTCGCGCTTCGGCTCTCCCGCGTCGGCGCTAATCCAACTGCCCGGTGTTGATCTCTTCAGACCCCACATCCACGCCCCGAAGCCCCCCACGCGTCCAGCGGTAATACCCCGAAACCCGGTCGCTGACCTCCCCCGAAAGCGTCGGTGGCTCGAACCCGTACGCCAGCGGCAGGTAGTTGAACCGCGCAGGGTCAGGACGATGCGGGATCTGCGGGTTGAACCCGATGTTCGAGTCCCCCGTCACCACCAGGCGCGCCGAGCCGTCGAAGAACGCCGCCGTCGACCGCGCGACCTCGTACGCGTAGAACACGTCCACCCGGTTCGAGTGGCGGTCGTGGAACTCGAACATCGACACCTTCTGGCTCGGGAACACCACGTCTCCGAACCGGCGCTTGCCCAGCACGTTCGCGTCCGGGGGCGTCCCGAACAGATTGTGGTTCGGCGACGGCGTCACCGTCGGCACAAAGTCCGGCGACCACGCCGCCGGCACGATCTGGTACGTCGAACTGAACGGCCACATCAGATCGAACATCGCCGACCCCGACGAGTTGACACCCTCGGCGATCGTCTGCGTATCCTCGTGCCAATCCAACTGCCACTGAAGCCGCAGACGATCAGATGGGCACACCATCGCCGGCTCCGGCAGACGCTGCGCCAGATAATCGTTCAGCACCAGATGGTTGTACCGGCGCTGCGGCAAACGACCCCGCAGCGGCTGGCTCCAGATCCCCGTCTCCGACTGCGTCAGCTCCCGCAGAATCGCCGTCGCCTGGTTCATCGTCGCCTCGATCGGCCCCGGCGCGTTCCGCAGGTCGTTCCACCGCGTGCTGTAGTTGCCCTGCTGCCAGGTATACGTCGCGATCCGGTCCTCGAAGTCCGACGAGTATCCCGCCTGCGCCTTGGCAAGCTGGGAAATGTTCGAATAGCAGATCACCCGCCGAGCGTTCTGCCTCGCCTTGCCCAACGCCGGCAGCAAGATCCCGATCAGCAGCGCGATGATCGCGATCACGATCAAAAGCTCAATGAGGGTAAAGGCGCCACGACCTTGAATCTTCGCCACAGCTTGGTCCTCCGCAATAGGCACGTCGAACACCCCGCTAGCACCTAAAACGCCGCCGAGTGTCCCACCCCAGGCTACCGGAAAGCATACTGGGCCCCTGCGCGCCGGTCGAGCCATCGCCCCATTCTCCCAATAGACGGGGTCGATAATCCGTTCACAACCCAAACAACAAGCCCGGTTTGCGCCCTCCTACCATTTCACGCCCGTACCAACCGCCCAACCCCCCAACCAGAGACACCCCCCCTGATGATCACCTACGCCCCCGACCTGCCCGACCTCGACCTCACCGCCGAGCTCCCCTCCCGCGAGGGCGATCGCGTCATCCAGTTCCGCGAGGCCCTCCGCGAGGCCATGAGCGAGGAGATGCGCCGCGACAAACGCATCTTCCTCATGGGCGAGGAGGTCGCTCAGTACAACGGCGCCTACAAGATCTCCCAGGGCATGCTCGATGAGTTCGGCCCCAAACGCATCATCGACTCCCCCATCTCCGAGAACGGCTTCGCCGGCCTCGGCATCGCCGCCGCCATGGCGGGCCTCCGCCCCATCATCGAGTTCATGTCTTGGTCCTTCAGCCTCGTCGCCGCAGACCAGATCCTGAATAACGCCCCCAAGATGCTCTACATGTCCGGCGGCCAGTGGGGCTGCCCCATCGTCTTCCGAGGCAACGACGGCGCAGGCGGACAGCTCGGCTCCACACACTCCTGGTGCGTCGAGGGCCTCTTCTCCAACGTCCCCGGCGTCAAGATCGTCATCCCCTCAAACCCCTACGACGCCAAGGGCCTGCTCAAAACCGCCATCCGCGACGACGACCCCGTCTTCTTCCTCGAATCAGAACGCATGCTCGGCGACAAGGCCCACGTCCCCGACCCCGAGAAAGACGGCGAGTACTACATCCCCTTCGGCAAGGCCCACAAGGCCCGCGAGGGCGACGCCTGCACCGTCATCAGCTTCGGCAGACCCGTCCACTTCTGCATGGAAGCCGCCGAACGCCTCGCCGACGACGGCATCGAGATCGACGTCCTCGACATGCGCACCATCCGCCCGCTCGACATCGATGCGGTCATCGAGAGCCTCAAGAAAACCAACCGCATCGTCGTCGTCGACCAGTCCTGGCCCTTCGCCAGCGTCGCCAGCGAGGTCATGGCCCAGATCTGCGAGAAGGCCTTCGACTGGCTCGACCACCAGCCCGTCCGCGTCAACACCGACGACGTCCCCACCCCCTACGCCAAGAACCTCGAAGCGGCGTATCTGCCGAACGCGGACAAAATCTTCGCGGCGGTGAAGAAGACGTTGGCATGAAGACGTTGGCATAGGGAAGGAGGAATCGTGGCATCACGCGAACCATGGACTCCCGAGACCGCTAGTTCGTGGCTGAATGAGTACTCGCCATACTTCGCCTCAATGGTGAGTCAAGAGAACCGCAACGCGGTTGCTGCTCTTGTTGCGAAGATCTGGAACGCCTACGGCCTATAAGGCCCATCCCCGGTCCCGAAAGGAAGAAGGGTGGGAATGAGCCGAACCTCGTGTACGACCCGAACTTTGTCAGCTTCGAGCTACGGAAGGAGCAGGTCGGTTTCAGATTTCTCGTCCGAGGCCCTAGGAAGGCGTACAAGGGCGTTGTCCCGGATCAGTACTTTGTCAAGCCAAGAGGAGACACGCCTCGTATAGAGGTGAATCGCCCGATCGACGAGCTCGGCATGGCGTGGACCGCCATTCAGAAAGCGGCAGCAATCGACAAGCTCGATGCAAAGCCGGTGCCTGCTCCTGATCTGACGGAACGTATTACCGTCGATCCCGAGCTTTGCGGGGCACGCCCCTGTATCCGCGGCCTGCGCATCCGCGTGAGCGACGTGCTCGACATGCTCGCGGCCGGCATGACCGCAGACGATATCCTCCGCGATTACCCGTACCTGGAGCGCGAGGACATCGCCGCGTGCCTCCGGTTCGCCGCACACTGGCTCAACCACCCCGTGCTGCGCGCCTCGTGAGCGGTCCGAGCGCCATCTGGCTCGAACATGCAACTGCCGCCGGCGCTCTGCGCCGAGTTCGCCGCTCGCTTCGCCGTCCCCTTCGAACACTTCGCGGCGCTGGGCTTGGATCGCACCCCGGACAATGAGGCGTTTCGCGCCGCCGCCGACGCCAACGCCACTGTCCTGACCAAGGACATCGACTTCGCCCGCCTCGTCCAGCGCCACGGGCCACCGCCCGCGGTCCTGTGGCTCCGATGCGGCAACTGCACCACACCAAGGCTACGCGAACTCCTGGAACAGTCTCTCGGATCCGCCATCGAACTGATTCGAGGAGGCGAACCCCTCGTCGAGATCACCGATGGAGGGTGAATCGAGGACGCGTGAACTGCCTCGGTTGCTGGTCTTCCGACTTCGTTCACCGCCGCCGCAACCCCATCCGCCGATAATACTCCCAATCTTCTTCATTCCGAATCCCCGAAACTTCAACCTGTTTCTCCAACAAAATGTCATAGTAAAAGTACCGCTCGCTCCCACGATACGACGTCCGGAAGTACACCCGATCGTTCTCCCGAATCCACGAAAACGGAATCTGGATCCGGAACCGATCCCCATCGTTCAACCGCACCGAACCATCCTCGTTCAAGAACTCCCGCAGCCCCGGCATCCGCGTATCAATGAACAGCCGCGCCTCGGCAGGCATCGGCGTGATGATCACCGCCGCGCCCCCCACCGCCCGCGCCATCGAACTCACATACCGCATCCCCACGTCCACCCGATCGCTCGCGACGATCTCCGCGCCCAGATCGTTGCGAATGCTCACGACCTCCTTGTGCCAACGCTCGATCGCCGCGCACAACTCCTCGATCTCCAGCGGCCGCCCGTCCTCCACCGAGATCAGAAACCGCAGCCCATCCTCCAGCGCCTCGGCCCCCATCCCCTCCATCCGCCGCCGCACCGCGTCCTGCTCGTCCGCGGACACCGACGCGAACTCGATCAGCAGCCGCCCACCTCCCAGCGGGCGATCCACGACCTGCTGACAACCCAGAAGCGCAAACCCCACCAATCCAACAACCCCACAAGCAACCCGCATCAAACCCTCCCGCATTCCATCCGCTCCCGACCACCCGAGATCGCAAACGCTCAAGGACGCCGGATCTGAGGCTCTGCGAAGGTCCGGGTCAGTCCGCATCCAAGTGCGCAGTCGCTTCCCATGCAGCGACTCCGCTCGATCTCCCGCATCGGACCAATCCCATCCCCCTCGCGAATCTCCGCCCCCACCCCCCGCGTACAACTCCCCCATGCCCGAGCACCTCCTCCTCTTCGCCCTCGCCTCCCTCGTCCTCAACCTCACCCCAGGCCCCGACATGCTCTACGCCCTCACCCGCGGCGCAACCCACGGCACCCGCGGCGCAGCCGCCGCAAGCCTCGGCAACCTCCTCGGCTCCCTCCTCCACACCCTCTTCGTCATCGCCGGCATCAGCGCCCTGCTCGTCGCCTCCGCCACCGCCTTCACCATCCTCAAACTCGCCGGCGCCGCCTACCTCATCTACCTCGGCACCCGCGCCCTGCTCTCCCGCTCAACCCCCAAAGCCCCCGACGCCAAGCCGACCGCGACCCTCGCCCGCGTCTGCCGCGAGAGCTTCCTCATCCACACCCTCAACCCCAAGGTCGCCATCTTCTTCCTTGCCTTCGTGCCCCAGTTCATCCCCGCCGACGCGCAAACCCCCATCCGCGACCTCACCATCCTCGGCCTCTGGTTCACCCTCCAGGCCGCCCTCGTCCTCTTCCTCATCGCCACCCTCAGCGCCGCCGCCCGGCGCATCCCCGCCGCCGAGCGCCTCGCTCTCATCCTCAAACGCCTCACCGGCGCGCTGCTCATCACCTTCGGCGCCCGCCTCGCCTGGGCCACCGCCCGCTAAGTCGGCGCACCCCAATCACAGGCCCGACCGCCAGAGCCATTTGCGTCGCTTGTCACAAGTGCTTCGCAGCGGGATGCTTGTGCGTGTGTCTCGCGTCGTGCCACCAACCGCTGCTTTGAGCGGTTGGTGTTTTAAGGGCGTTTTCCCAGAAGCACCCGCCGTGCAAAGCCACGGCTGGTGGCACGCCACTCGGTCATCCACAACTGTTCGGGTTCTCCGCCAGTTGACGCAAAGCGCTCGTCAAGAAGGGCGCCTACCCCTCCTACCCGTCCTCCATCCTCTCGTATCACCGTCGCCGTCCAACCCCTCTCTTGAGTCCCAAACCCACCAACCGAGCCGTACCATCTCGCCGCGAAGCGGCGCACGCTGGTAGCCTGGGGCGCAGCCCCAGGAACTCGATCCCATAGAAAACAACGCCCCGATGGGGCGCACGAAATCTGCCCACCAACGCACAATGACAAACCTCGACACCCCATCCCGCCCCGACCTCCCCCGAGGCTTCCCCTTCGGCCACTACCTCGCCCACCCCGAGTTCATCCTCTGCGCCATCCCCAAATGCGGCTGCTCCACCGCCAAACGCTGGCTCTGCCGCGCCATGCACGACGACCCCTCCGCCATCCAAGGCGGCGCGATCCACAAGCACTGCCGCGACCGCTACGCCCTCCTCAACCTCCCCCCGCGCAAGGCCCGCAAACGCCTCGACGAATCCCCCGTCTTCACCATCCTCCGCGACCCCGCCCTCCGCCTCGCCTCCGCCTACGCCGCCAAGTTCGTCGCCCGCGGCCCACTCGATTTCTCCTCCAAACCCGTCATCGAACGCGTCCAACTCGGCGAGTCCATCACCTACGACGCAGAAGCCGAGACCGCCCACGCCGCGTCCACCACCACCCTGCCCATCTCCACCGCCGCCGACTACGACCGCGGCATCACCTTCCGCGAGTTCGTCGCCTACCTCGAAGCCACCCCCGACAAAGACCTCAACCCCCACTGGCGACCCCAGTCCAACTTCCTCGCCACCCCCATGGCCTTCACCGGCACCGCCGAGCACCTCTCCTGGTCCCTCGCGCAGATCTCCGATCGCATGAACCTGAACACCCCCATCCCCGAAGACCGCCCCCAGCGCGCCCAACAACCAGCCTCAGGCCCCAACCTCGCCGACACCCCCGCCGGCGACCTCCGCGCCCAGAACCTCACCCCCGGCGCCGCCGACCTCTTCGACAACGATCTCCAAGCCCGCGTCCAAGCCCGCTACGCCCAGGACTTCCAACTCCACGCCGACGCCGCACGTCCTGGGTAAAGGCGACGGCTTTCCGTTCAGACTCCAAAGCTGGCGCGCACCCCCCGATTCACGACCTCCGTATCGCATATCCGAGATGCATAAAGATCCAGACGATTTTCAAGATTGTGCGACCGCTTACACCTCTGGCCTATATTATCCACTCATCACGGGAGCACTCGCTTCCGGTCGAAGTCCGTTTCACCTGTGGGAGAAATAGAGATGACAGCAGACAAGTCCATCGCAGTGGTCCTCGTCGCCGGGCTCGCATCGGCCGCCTCGGCCCAGAGCATCCTCAGCTACGACATCCTCGACGCCGCCGAGTCCGGCTTCGGCGGCTGGGCCCACCAATACGACGGCGCAATCGAGAACACCGGCTCGGGCTCGGCAAACGGCTTCGCCTTCGACCGCGCCGACTACTCCGAGGGCAGCGGCACCCTCAACGACGGCAGCCCCGGCAATAACGCGTCCGACACCCAGCTCTTCGCCAACAACAGCCAGGCCGACCCCCGCATCACCGTCTTCCTCGATGACACCTACACCATCGACGACATCACCCTCTTCTCGTTCGACGGCGGCAACACCATCCCCGGACGCATCCAGAGCGTTGACGTCACCATCAACGGCGTCACCGTCAACTTCAAGACCGACGAGTTCACCTTCGGCGATGAGTTCATCGAAGTCGGCGGCTCCGAGCTCGATGGCCTCGCCACAAGCTCGGTCACGTTCTCCAACTTCGGCCACGACGGTGGAAACAACCTGCCAGAGATGTTCTGCATCGGCGAGATCGAGATCAACGGCCAGCCCGCCGACGGCTGCCCGGCCGACCTCGACGGCGACGACGACGCCGACGCCGACGACTTCTTCGCCTACCTCGACGCCTTCGCCGCCGGCGATCTCGCGGTCTGCGACCTCGACCAGGACGATGACTGCGACGCCGACGACTTCTTCGCCTATCTCGACCTCTTCGCACAGGGCTGCTGAGTCCCGCCCCACAACGTCCCGACCTCCGACGCCCGGGCACTCCCGCCGGGCGTCTTTGTCTTTACACCGCAAGCGTCATCCCTTCACCCCAACCCGAAACCCCGTTCCAGCCCCGAACCCGCCATCCCCGCCGCCCCCTACCATCTCCTCCGCCCCCTACCCCGGAGCCCGGAATGCCCATCGAAGTCACCATGCCCCGCCTCTCTGACACCATGGAAAGCGGCACCGTCGTCAAGTGGAACGTCAAAGAGGGCGACACCGTGTCCACCGGCGACGTCCTCGCTGACATCGAGACCGATAAGGCCACCATGGAGCTCGAATCCTTCGACGACGGCACCGTCGCCAAGCTCGCCGTCCCCGAAGGCGAGTCCGTCGCCGTCGGCGAGATCATCCTCATCCTCGCAGAAGAAGGCGAAGACGCCTCCGAAGCCGCCGAGAGCGCCGCAAAGTCCGACAAGTCCTCCGCCAAAAAGCAGGAATCCGGCGAGTCATCGACCGCCACCGCCGAGCCCAAAGCCAAGACCAAGTCCGACTCCGAATCTGACTCCGAATCCGACGACCAAGAGCCCAAGGACGAATCGCCCGACGACAGCACCGAGCCAAAGCAACGCGAGCCCGACCAGCCCACCTCCAACGGCCGAGTCTTCGCCTCCCCCCTCGCCCGCAAGATCGCCTCCGAGAAGGGCGTCGACCTCGCCGCCATCAACGGCTCCGGCCCCTCCGGTCGCATCGTCAAAAAGGACGTAGAAGCCGCCGCGGTAGCACCGGCTTCCAGCCGGTCATCGGTGGAACCGGCTTCCAGCCGGTCGCCCTCCACTTCCGCCCCCGACTTCGACTCCGCCCACGCCTCCACCGTCGAAGCCGCCACCAAAACCGCGGCCCCCGGCCAACCAACCCTCATGCAAGGCCCCACCCTCGAGGCCCGGACCGTCCCGCTCAGCAACATGCGCGAGACGATCGCCCGCCGCCTCGTCGAGTCCAAGCAGACCATCCCCCACTACCAGGTCTCGGTCGATGCCGACATGGACGCCCTGCTCGCCCTGCGCAAGCAGCTCAACAACCAGCTCGAATCCCAGAACGTCAAGCTCAGCGTCAACGACTTCCTCGTCCGCGCCTGCGCCCTCGCCATGCACCAGCACCCCTTCGTCAACAGCCGCTGGAAGCAAGAAGGCGAGGGCAAGAACACCAAGACCTCCATCGAAATCCTCCCCGACGTCAACGTCGCCATCGCCATCGCCCTCCCCCAAGAACGCGGCGGCGGCCTCGTCGTCGCAACCCTCAAGAGCGCCGACCGCATGGGCCTGCGCGCCATCTCCAGCGAGTCCAAACGCCTCAGCAAGAAGGCCCGCGAAAAGGGCCTCACCCTCGAAGAGATGTCCGACGGCACCTTCACCATCTCCAACCTCGGCATGTTCGGCGTCAGCCACTTCACCGCCATCATCAACCCCCCCCAGGTCGCCATCCTCGCCGTCGGCGCCGCCCAACAGCGCCCCGTCGTCAAAGACAACGAACTCACCATCGGCAACGTCATGACCATGACCATGTCCTCCGACCACCGCGTCGTCGACGGCGCCATGGCCGCCCAATACCTCGCAACCACCCGCGAGCTCCTCGAAAACCCGGCAACATTGCTGGTGTAACTCAGCCCCAACGGGGCCCAACAGCCAAAGCCCAGGGCAACGCCCTGGGTCCCAGCGCACATCAATGCCAAGCCCCAACGGGGCGCGAAAGTCCATTCACGCACCGTCCCGAATCCGGCTCAAGCGAAAATCACAATCAACAAAAGAATAGTTAGCACCACAACAACAGACGTGACCACAGCGCGCATGCCTGGCCGGCTGCGACGGTGCGGACGCGACCGACACCGCTCCGCGCCGCCTCTCATGTACTGCCGATAAGCACCGATCGGCACATTCTCAGCATCGAGACTGCGCGGATCGTGCCCGGTCTCCCGTTTGAATCTCTCCCACGCCCGCTCATACTCCTCACAAGATCCGTAGTGATAGTCGATCCACTCGCAAACCTCGTCCTTGGACTTCGAGCTCAAGTCCATCCGGTCAAAGAACCGCAGCACCATGATCTGACGCGCCGAGGGCGGCCGAGCCGTCAGGAGCTGGTCAATCAACTCTGATGCTTCACCCTTGGTCATACCACTTCGGACCTGTCCGCCCAGATTACAGATGTACTCTATCTGCCGCTCGGTTGCGGGATCATCGTGCCATGATGGACGCTTTGCCGCGCTAAACGAGCTCGGAAGTCCGATGCCCTCCAGATGCGTAGACACGACACCACGAATGTCCTTCGGCACAACTCGCTCAAACGCCTTCTTGAGTCGATAGGCCTCGGCGTCATCAACAATGCCATCCGCCACAATATCGCGCGTGATTGATCGCAAGAACGGCACGGCAGGAATGTCCGACTTATCTCGCCGCAGGAAAATGTGAAGATCCTCAATCTCACTGATCTCGAGCTCTCCATCGTGGCAGATGTCAAGGATCATCTCCATAAGCCGTCGCCCTGTCGCGGACTCCGATTGCGCCTTCGTCAGCGTGATTCGTGTCCTACCAGCCATGCCCGCATGCTACCATACAAGCCCGCTGAAGACAGGCGATAGATGAAGCCCCACCCACTCCAACTCCTCCGCACAGCCCTCCCCACCCTCCGCCGCGACTTCTCCATCACCACCCTCGCCCTCTTTGGCTCCGCCGCCCGAGGCGATGTGAGACCTTCCAGCGACATCGACATCCTCGTCACCTTCGACCCCTCCGCCACCGTCACCCTCTTCACCCTCGCCCGCCTTCAGTCGCGCCTCGAAGACCTCCTCGGCGCCCGCGTCGATCTCGTCGAGGACCACCCCCGCCTCCGCCCCGCATTCCGCGAGACCATCGAACGAGACCTCCTCCGTGTCGCCTGAACCCTGGCGCGAACGCATCCGCGGCATGGTCGAGGACATCGACCGCATCGCCGCGTTCATCGCCGACCTCTCACGCGACGAGTTCATCGCAAGCGAGCAGGCCGTGTTCGCCGTCAGCTACGCTTTCGTCCGCCTCGGCGAGGCCGTCCACCACATCCCCAGCGACATCACCGACGCCCACCCCGACATCGAGTGGGGCGACATCCGCCACTTCCGCGACTTCATGATCCACGTCTACCAAGCCGTCGACCCGGCCCGCCTCTACGACACCGCGACCGTCAGTCTCCCGCCGCTTCGCCCCAAACTCAAAGCAGTGCTGGACGCTCACACGGCGTAACCGGCAGAACAACGCGACCATCGCCCCCTCCCTCGCACGACATCCGACCCTGCGCGCACGCCGCTCGCACCCCCACCCAGAAAATCCCAGATTCCTAAAATCTTCTTTTTACCGTGTTTCACAGCGTTTCCCGCCCCCACCCCTCGCACACGGTCACGTTCGAGCGCGCGCCGCCGGTCACTCCACCCCCTTATGGAGGGACACCATGATCGCCGAACCCAATATCGCCCAGCCCGATACCGCCCATCCCGACATCGCCGAACACACCATCTCCGCCTCATCTCCCGACCGTCGATTCCCGACCACGCCCTCGCTCGCTCTCTCGCTCGATCGCTCTCGCCCTTCCCCAACCTCCTGCCCACTGCCCCCCCCCGACCTCAACCACCTCCTCGACCTCTACCAATCCGACC